>DCVI01000212.1:0-7219 GCA_002327315.1 Syntrophaceae bacterium UBA2192
CTGTGGTCAACTCACGGGAGGACTTGCACCTCCAAGATTGCCCCCATGCTGGGCGCACAAGAAAACCCCCGCCGCGTCGTCGCGGCGGGGTCGCTGATCTTGCCTTCAGCCTTGAGCCTGCTTTCAGATTCCCTTGCCGTCCGGCACGACTTTCGGCGTGATGAAGATGAGAATTTCACGCTTGGTCCGCTGTTCTTCCTCCGCCTTGAAGAGCCAGCCGAGCACGGGGATCTTGTAGACGCCGGGTACGCCGCCGACCCCCTTGATGTCATTGGATTTGTAAATACCGCCGATGACGATCGTGTCGCCGTCATGGACCACGACGGTGGAGTCGACTTCGTTTTTAATGATGGGCGGGTTGCCCTGGATCGACCGTGTATAGTCGGGATAGTCGTTGGTCGCCTTGATCTCCATGGAGATCTTTCCCTCGGGGGTGATGGTCGGCTTCACGTCGAGCTTGAGCACCGCCTCCTTGAACATTACGGTCCGGGTAACAACGCCGCCCGAGGTGGATTCGGTCACGTAGGGGACTTCCTCGCCCTGCTTGATCGTCGCCTTGACGTTGTCGAGCGTCGTGACCTTCGGGGAGGAGATGATCTTGCCCTCGTTCGAGGTTTCCAGCGCATTGATCTGGGCGCTGAGAACGAATTTGGACCCGCCGACCAGGATGCCCAGACCCGGCGTCTGCGAGAAGAAATAGGGGAAGTTCACCGCCTGGTTGCTGCCGCTGAACCCGACGCCGTTCGGGAAGGTCTGCGGGATCGTCGTGGCGCCCGTCGAGCCTGTCGTCAGGCCCGTGGCGTACCCTGCCGAGCCGGCCAAGCCGCCGATTGTTGTGTTGCCGGCGTTGGTCAGGAGACCACCGCCCCACTGGATACCAATCCTTCTGACAAAAGTATCAACGGCCTCGATAATCTGGGCCTCGATGGAGATCTGCTTGAGCTTGCCGCGGGAGACGTCTTCCTTGAGACGCTGTTCCTCGGCCTTCTTGATCTTGTCCGCGGGCATGACGACGATCACATTGCCCTGTGCCTTCGTCCCCAGCTGCTGAATGTCGAGAATCGTCTCGAGCGCCTGGTCCCAGGGAACTTCATTGAGCTTCATCGTGACGAGCCCCTTCACGTCCTCGCCGGCCACGATGTTGAGGCCGCTCACCTCGGCGATGAGGCGGAAGACGCTCCGGATGTTGGCATCCTGGAAATCGGCCGTGATCTTCTGGCCCGTGTAAACCTTGCCATCCTTCTTCTCGATCTTGATCTCCCTGGCTTTCGTCTCCGGCTGAGTCGCCCGGATCTTATCCACTTCCTTCGTCATGGTGGCGCTCTGTGGCATGTTGACCATATCCACATCAACGATCAGCTGGTTGCCTTCCTCCCGCACCAGGTGGGGCACGGCGTCCTTCAGTACGATCTTGACGGCTGTCACGGGCCGCTCGCCCGATTTTGTCTGGTTCGAATAGACTCCCTCGATGACCTTGAAGCTGCCCTCGGGGGTCTTCGTCTTCAGATCGTCGGGCACATACATCTTGTCGAAGGCGATCACGAGCGTCCGGGCCGAATCCCTGGATGCCGTGTATCCCATGAGCTTGGAGGTGGAGACGATCACTCTCTCCTTGTCCGCCGTCTTGTCGAAGGCGATCTTCTCGATGTAGCCGACGTTGGCCTCCGCCGGCCCCTTCGCGGCTGAAGCCGCATCGGCCGGTGCCGCAGCGTCGGGTTTGGCGCCGCCCCCCGCCGTTGGGTCGGATGACTCGGGCCCGGCGTTCATCGTTGCGCAGCCGGCAACCAGCAACCCACAGAATGAAATCGTCAGTGCCCACATGCTCAGCTTCTTCATGGTCTTCCCTCGCCTTCTTCTTTATGGAGCTTCAGCGCCACGCGATGCGATTTTTCCTTGCCCTTGCTCTCTCCGAGTTTCTCTTCCACGATGACCCGGTCGGGGAGGATCTGGATCACCCTGCCGCCGTTCTCCCCGACGAGAGTCCCCACATAAACGATATACCCTTTGCCCCCGCCGTCTTCGACCATGGCCACGCGCTTTATCGATGACCCGGCAATGCCCGTCACCCGGACCTTGTCCAGGGCAACCCGCTGCAGCGGCGTAAGATGGCCCGTGAGTTTCTTCTTCTCCGGCCCCTTTTTCGAGGGGGTGGGCAGCTCAAGCCTCACGAATGGCTTGAAGGGGTCGATTTTCCCCTTCGGGTCGTAACGATAGTCCGGCATTTCAAGGGCGGGCGCCTCCGGCTTGGCTTCCAGCTGGGCCGCCGGTTTCACTTCAGCGGGCGTTGCCGCAGGCGGGGCGGCCGCCGGGGCAGCCGTCACGAAACCCGCAAGCAGGAAGGCGAGGGCCAGACTTCTCGCCAGGAGCTTATTTCTTTTGAGCCGCTTTCTTGTCCGTTCCATCAGCCTTCTTGCTCCCTTCAACGGGCTTTTCGACAAACATGTAGGTCTTGATCAGGAAACTCGTTGCCAGGACGGGGCCCTTGGGGCCGTTTACGTCCTTGGTGCCTTCGCGCCTTTCCATGGAGATATCCGACACGTTAACGATGCGGGGCAGCTTCGCCACTTTCTCGAAGAAGATGGCCGTGTCATGGTAGACCCCCGTGAGCGAGATCTTTACGGGCAGCTCGGCGTAGAACTCCTTCTCCACGGGAGCCAGGGGCTCAAAAAGCTGGAACTCGACCCCGCCCAGTCCCTCGGCCTCCGACATGGAGATGAGCAGCCCGGGGATCTCCTTCTGCTCGGGCAGCTTCGCCATGGCCACCTTCAGCTGCTCCTGCAGCTGGGCGATCTCCTTCTCGAACCGGAGCTTCTCCTCCATCAGCTTCTGCTTCTTGGCGAGCTCCATCTGGACGGCCGAGAGGTCCTGCTGGAGCCTCTCCTCTTTTTGCATGGCATCCTGGTAGTAGATCGAGTAGTAGGCGAATCCCAGCAGAATGAAGAGCACGATCAGCGCCAGGACCTTCTGCCGCACGGGCATTCTTTTGATATCGTCAACGCTCAGTGCCATGCTCAGATCCCCTTCTTGAGACCGCAGGACAGGGTGAACTGCTTCAGCTTGTTGCCCGCGATTTCCGTTTGTTTCGAAGAGACCAGGTCGACGGAGGTGAGGTGCTTGGATTTCTCCAGGCTCCTCATGAATTTCGCGATGGCGATGTTGTCCTTCGCGAAGCCGTCGATCTTCACGTCCGTTTCGGATTCCTTCATCGATTTGATCCAGACCTGGTGGGCCGGGACCATGGAGGTCAACTCATCCAGAAAGGTGACCTTGGCAAACCGGTTCTTCTCGAGGTAGCTGATGACGTTGAGCCGTTTTTCCAGGATCTCCTTCGCTTTCTTGTACTGGTTGATGTCGCCGATGCTCGACTTGAGCTGCTCGAGCCTTTGCTTTGCGCCCTGGACGTCATTCTCGAGGTCGTTGAGCTTCATCACGGTGAAGATGTGGAACCCGACCAGCAGCACCGCGAAGGCGGCTCCCAGGGCACCGAGGATGACGACCTGGTTCTTCGACTGGACTTCCTTTTTCTTTTCCCGATAGGGAAGCAGGTTGACCTTGATCATTTGTCCCCGATCCTCCTCATGGCGAGCCCGACACCGACAGACGCCTGCGGCCCGATTTCTTTCAGGTCTTCGGCAGAGAACGATTTCTTGTCGAAGGCCACCTTCCGGAAGGGGTTTGCGATCTCGACTTCCACGTTGAGTCGCTGCAGAAGGGCCTCACCGATGCCGGGCATCCTGGCCGTCCCGCCGCACAGCAGAATCTGCTTGATGAACTTTCCGGGATAGGTCGAGCGGAAGTAGTCGACGGAGCGCTCGATCTCCAGCAGCAGGGGGTCGGCATAATTGAGGAGCTCCTCCTTGCTTTGCTCGTCGCCGGAAAGCGCTTTCTCCAGCTTCACGCGCTCGGCCTCCTCGAAGGAGACCCCCGTTTTGTCCTGAAGGTTTTCCGTGATCGAGTATCCCCCCAGGGGGAAGTCGCGGATGAAGATGGAGGCGCCCCCTTTCACGACGTTGATGTTGGTCATGCTGGCCCCGATGCTCACGAGGATGCAGACATCCTCATGCCCGTAGTCGTAGCTTTCCTCGTACATCGTCTCCAGGGCGAAGGAGTCCACATCCATGATGACCACCTCGAGCCCGGCCTTCCGGAGGGTGTCGATGTAGCTCTGGACGACATCCTTCTTGGCGGCGACGAGGAAGACCTCCATCTGGCCGGGGCTCATCTCGCTGGGGCCCAGGATCTGGAAGTCGAAGTTGACGTCCTTCATGTCGCCGAAGGGAAGGTATTTCTCGATCTCGTCGCTGATCAGCTCCCTCAGCGATTCCTCGTCCATGGAGGGAAAGCCGATCTTCTTGGCGATGACGGAGTATCCCGAGAGGGAGGTGACGACCGCCCGTGCCTTGCAGCGGGAGATCTTGAGGAGTTCCTTGATGCGCTCGACCAGGGCGTTGGGATTGACGATGAGGCCGTCGGCGATAATGCCCTTTGCGAGGGGAACGCTGGCGTAGTTCTGGAGTACGTACCCGTCGGGCCCCTCGGCGATCTCGGCAATCTTGATGGAACTGGATCCGATGTCGAGTCCCGCAATCTGTTTCTTGCTTGCAAACAGGCCGTTGAGTTTCAGCATGGGGTCCTCTGTGTTTTGCGGTCTCGCCCGGCCTGAAAACCGGGACGGACGGAGTTGGTTATGACTGGTTCACTTCGCACCACTACGGGCAATACGTTAAGCAAGCACTGTGCCACGGGCAGGCTCAGGGGCCGCCTGCGACCGGGTTGTCCCGGCTGTAATCCCGGAAAGCCCCGATTTTGGGACCTTTTCAGCCAGGCATCCCCCGGGGTGGTTTCCCACAAGGCAAAACCGGCAGGAGAAAACCCCAATGGCTATAATCGGCAATGTTCGGGCTTGACTTAAATAAAAGAAAAGTGCGGGCGGTTTTTTGAATCGGCAGGCAATTACGAGAACGCTTTGCGTGACGGCGTTTTCGGGGACGTGTAAAGGTTTTTGACAGCCCCGCAGGAGGGAAGAAGTTGAGCTTACCCTTTTACCTTCTCACGTTCTTCATTGGAAAGGCTTCAGTCTACATGGCGGTAGACCCTGTCGTTTCGTCTGACCATCCCCAGCTCGTCACGGGCCACCTTTTCGATGTAGCGCATGTCGTTGCGGAGAAGGAGGATCTCTTTCTTCAGGGCGTCGTTTTTCACGACGAGTTCCCCGTTGCTCTTCCGGATATCGAGGAGCTTCCGGTCCAGGCGGTAGTTGTCCACGATTCCCCTGCTGCCGAAGAGAATCACCGACCCCATCAGGATCAGGAAGAGCAGAAGAACTTTTCCCACCTTCATCCGCCATCCCCCCGCAACCGGTCCTATCGTTTTCGGCGTCCCTCCGGCGGCTCAGGGCTCACCGAGGGAAGGAGCATCTGGGGCTCGCCCAGCAGGAACTCTCCTTTTTCGATCCAGGTCTTGAGCGTCTCGGCGATCTGCCTCGCCCGGTAGTAGCTCGACATGGAGGCCGTGGCCACTTCCTTTCCGTTGAGGACGATCCGGCCGCTCCGAAGCTCCTTGTACGTCACCTCCCCGAGGCTCTTCATCTCGCCGCCGCCGGGATAGTCCATGCTGTAGTCATAAATCTGGGTCTGGATGTCTTCGTCCTTCACGGCGGTAAAGCGGGCCATCTGCTCGTCGAGGATCGGGATGGGGATCCCGATGCCCACATAGAGGGAGACACCGTATCCCAATAAGCTTGCCCCCACCAGCCACTCCGGGGACATCCCCTTCAAATCGCCGATGACGGCAAGCGTCCCTGCCCCGCCCGTCGGGACCCCGCTGGGCCCCCGGGGCGTATTCGGGTGGTGCTGGGTGCCGTGCCAGGCCACATAGCCCTGGGCCCCGCCGAGAAAAATGCGGGTCCCGATGCCGATCGTCCGGTAGTAGGGGTCGTTGAAGAGCGGGCTGAGCTGGCCCGACGTGGCGTAATTGGCATTGGCCATCCGCGGGCGCAGGACCCCCATATAGGTATAGATCGTCTTGTCGGACATGTTCACGGCGCAGTTGTAGTTCTGGTAGCAGTTGCGCGGGTTGAAGAGCATGGCATCGCGCAGGTCGTGCAGCAGGATGTTCTTCTCCTGCTTGCGCGAGGGGTAGCAGTCCGTGCCGTATCCCTCCAGGCGCAGGCGGATGACGTTGCCGGCGGCGAGGTCCTCGATGACGTGGCCGCCCCCGTAGTTGAACTCGCCCGGGAAGACGCTGTTGAGGGGATCGCCTTCGGCTACTTCGGCGACCCCGAGGTAGCAATCGACCGCCGCAACCCCGCCGTAGGCCGCAACGTCATTGAGCCAGACCTTGTGGGCCTTGATGCGGGGGGAGGTGTGGCCGAAGTTCAGGAAGGCCCCCGAGGAGCACATGGGTCCGAAGGTCCCCGTGGTCACCACATCGACGCGCCGGGCTGCTTCCACGTCCCCGTGACGCTCGACGATGTCGATCATCTCCTCGGCCGTCACGACGACGGCCTTCCCCTGCCGGATCTTCTCGTTGATCTCGGCGATCGTCTTTTTGACTTTAAAACTTTTCAAGAGTCTGTTCCGTCTATCCGGTCTATTCCGTCTGTCCCGTCCGGACAATCCGGATTACGCGTAATCTTTTCGTTTCCGAGCTTCTTACCTTCTTAACTTCACGTATTTCCCGCTTTATTAGACTATTTTAAAACCATTGTCCAACAGAAATGCGGGAAATACAAGGCCGCGAGGCCTTATCCGGTGTGCCCGAAGCCGCCGCTTCCGCGGGCCGTGTCCGACAAGCCCTGCCTGAAGTCCCAGGTGACCCGGGAGACGGGCGCCACGATCATCTGGGCGATCCGGTCGCCCCGCTGCACCAAGAAAGGCTCGGTACCGTGATTGATCAGGATGATCCGGATTTCACCGCGGTAATCGGCGTCGATCGTTCCAGGCGTGTTCACGAGCGTCACCCCATTTTTCAAGGCCAGGCCACTCCTGGGGCGGATCTGGGCCTCGTAGCCCTCCGGCAGGGCGATGGCGATTCCCGTGGGGACGAGGGCCCGCTCACCCGGGGCGATGACGATTTGAGCCTCCACGGCGGCAACGATGTCCATCCCCGCCGCATGCTCCGTCATGTAGCGTGGAAGGGGAAGATCCTCCGACCCGCCCAACCGCTCAATGGCCACACGCACCGATTTCATCAAACTCGTCTGTTTCGTTCTTTTCGT
>DCVI01000212.1:7315-15383 GCA_002327315.1 Syntrophaceae bacterium UBA2192
GGGCATTTCCGATTCCGTCATCTCCCCGAGGAAGACCATGGACAGGTTGGGGCGGGTGAACATCTGCTCCGAGAGGGCCAGGATGTCCTCGCCGGTCACGGCATCGATCTTCGCGACGATCTCCTCGGGAAGAATATTGCGGCCGAAATAGATCTCGTTGGTCGCCAGTTTCTGCATGCGGTTGTCGGTGCTCTCCATGCTGAGGAGCAGGTTCCCCTTGATCAGCTCTTTGGCCGACTGGAGTTCCTTGTCCGTGAAGAGCTCCGTTTTCATGCGCCTCATCTCGGCCAGGATGATGTCGATGACCTCCTGCGTCTTGTCCTTCGAGGTCCCCACGTAGATGTTGAGCATCCCCGTGTCGCGGTAGGAAACGATGTAGGAGCGCACGGCATAGGCAAGCCCCCTTTTCTCGCGGATCTCCTGGAAGAGCCGCGAGCTCATGGATCCGCCGAAGACGGAATTCATGAGGATGCCGGCAAAGCGGGTGTTCTCCAGGGTCGCCGGGGCCGGCGTGCCCACGACGAGGTGGAGCTGCTCGAGGTCTTTCTCGATACAGGTGAAGCGGGCCGTGGTTTGCGGTTTCCTGTCTTCGGATTTCACGTGAATGGCCGGGAGTGTCCCGAAGAGCTTCGCAACGAGATCGACCAGGCTCTCGTGCTCCATGTTCCCCACGGCGGCAATCACCAGGTTGTCCCCCCGGTAGCGCTCCTCGAAGAACTGCAGAACGTTTGCGCGCTCGAATGCGTCGACGGAGTCCCTCGTCCCGAGGACGGGCATGCCCAGGGAGTGTCCCTCCCAGAAATGCTGCTCGAAGATGTCGTGGATGTACTCGTCGGGAGTGTCCTCCACCATGCTGATCTCCTGGAGGACGACGGATTTCTCCTTGTCGATGTCGTCCAGGTTGAACAGCGAATTGATGAAGATGTCGGCCAGCAGGTCGATGGCCAGCGGAAGGTGGTAGTCGGGCACCTTGACGTAGAACGCCGTCAGCTCCTTGCCGGTGAAGGCGTTCATCACGCCTCCGACGGAATCGATGTCGGAGGCGATGTCAAAGGCCGACCGCCCGGCCGTCCCCTTGAAGAGCATGTGCTCGATGAAGTGGGCCGTCCCGTTGATCCGCTCGTCCTCATGGCGCGAGCCGCAGGGAATCCAGGCGCCGATCGAGACGGAGCGGACGTGACGGATCTCTTCCGTGATGACCTTGATCCCGTTAGAAAGGACTGTTTTTCGAATCTGCAACGTCTGCACCCAGGGCATCTTTCCTGCTCAGGCGGATCTTCCCGTTGCTGTCGATCTCGATGACCTTCACGGGGATCTTGTCGCCCTCGTTGACCACGTCGGTCACCTTGGCGACACGCTTCGTGTCGAGCTGCGAGATGTGGACGAGCCCCTCGGTGCCGGGCAGGATCTCCACGAAGGCGCCGAAATCGACGACCTTCTTCACCGTGCCCATGTAGATCTTTCCGATCTCGGCCTCCTCAGTGAGCCACTTCACCATGGCGATGGCCCGGTCGGCGGCCTCGAGGTCGGTGGAGGCGATGAGCACCGTACCGTCATCTTCCACGTCGATGTTTACTCCCGTTTCAGCGACGATCTGGCGGATGTTCTTGCCGCCCGTGCCGATGAGGTCGCGGATCCGGTCGGGCCGGATCTTCATGGTGATGATCCGGGGGGCATACTGGGAGAGCTCCTTGCGGGGCTCGGCAAGCGTCTCCTTCATCTTGTCGATGATGAAGAACCTGCCGTCCTTGGCCTGCTGGAGCGCCTTGCGGAGGATCTGCTCGTTGATGCCGTCGATCTTGATGTCCATCTGCAGGGCCGTGATGCCCTTCTTGGTGCCGCAGACCTTGAAGTCCATGTCGCCGGCGTGATCCTCGTCGCCGAGGATATCGGAGAGAACGGCCACGTTGTCGCCTTCCTTGAGCAGCCCCATGGCGATGCCCGCCACGACGTCCTTCAAGGGCACGCCCGCATCCATCAGCGAGAGGGCCCCGCCGCAGACGCTGGCCATGGAGGAGGAGCCGTTCGAGGCGACGATGTCCGACACGGTGCGGATCGTGTAGGGGAACTCCTCCTGGCTCGGGATGACGGGAAGGAGCGCCCTTCTGGCCAGGGCACCGTGGCCGACCTCTCGGCGCCCCGGGCTTCCCATGCGCTTGACCTCACCTACGCTGAAGGGCGGAAAGTTGTAGTGCAGCATGAAGGAGCGCCTCTCTTCGCCCGTGATGTAATCCATTCTCTGCTCGTCCCTGGAGGTCCCCAGGGTGATCGTCACCAGGGCCTGGGTCTCGCCCCGCGTGAAGAGGGCCGAGCCGTGCGTGCGGGGAAGGAGTCCCACCTCGGAGCTGATGGCCCGGATCTCGTCGTAGGCGCGCCCGCCGACGCGTCGCTTCTGCGACAGGATCATGTTCCTCAGGATGCCGCGGTCGATCTTCTCGATGACGTGCTCGACGATGGGCTTGAGCGAAGGGTCTTCCTTGCAGAGGGTCTCGACGGCCTTCTCCCGGACGTCCCTCAGCTTGCCGTAACGGTCGAGTTTCTCCGAGATCCCGTAGGCCTCTTTGAACCCTTCCGTCACCAGGGCGGAAATCTTCCGATAAAGCGCCTCGTCGATGACGGGCGGCGTGAAGGCCCGCTTGGCCTTCCCGATGGCCTTCTGCATCTCGTCCTGCAGCTCCATGACGGGCCGCATGGACTCCAGGGCAAGATTGATCCCCTGGACGATATCCTCCTCGCCCAATTCCTTTGCGCCGCCCTCGAGCATGACGAGGTTGACGTCATAGGGTTTGCCGCCCGTACCCGGCACCACCTTGCGTCCCACGATGAACATGTCCAGATCGCTGTCCTGCATCGAGGTGGGGTTGGCGATGAGTTTGCCGTCGAGCCGCCCGATCCGCACGCCGGCAATCGGCCCGTTGAAGGGAATGTTCGAGATCTGCAGGGCCGCCGAGGCGCCCAGCAGGGCCGCCACATCGGGGTCGTGCTCCCCGTCCACGGAGAGCACCGAGGCGATGAGCTGCGTCTCGAAGTTGTAGCCCTTGGGGAAGAGCGGACGGATGGAGCGGTCAATAATCCGGCAAATGAGGATCTCCCGCTCATTGGGCCGCCCCTCGCGCTTAAAGAAGCCGCCGGGGATCTTTCCGGCGGCAAAGGTCATTTCCTGGTAATCCACGGTGAGGGGAAGGAAGTCGAGACCTTCCCTCTGGCTCCGGGCCGATACGATGGTGACAAGCACGACGGTCTCCCCGTAGGTCACGAGGACGGCCCCGTCAGCCTGCCCGGCAATGTAATGTACCTTGATACTGAGATCGCTTCCTGCGAACGCTTTCTTGAATATCTGACTCATACTTCTTCTTTCTCCTTACCGATGACAATAGTGTTCAGAACGTTTCCCGGCAGCGACCGGAAGGCAAACGGCCCCCCTGTCCTGAAAGAACCCTTATCCGAAGTTGCGGACGAAACCACCATTCCAGGAGCCTGAACCCGGGATATCGAATGGCTCGACGGGTGCGATCTTTGCCCTAGCCTCTACTTCCTCAAACCGAGCCGCTCGATGATCTTGCGGTAACGGCCCACTTCCTTGTTCTTGAGGTACTCCAAAAGGCGTCGGCGCTGACCGACGAGTTTCAGAAGCCCCCGGCGGGAGTGATGATCCTTTTTGTGAGTCTTGAAATGCTCGGTCAGGTACTGGATCCGGGCGCTCAGCAGTGCGATCTGCACTTCGGGAGAGCCCGTGTCGCCCTCGTGGGTTTTAAAGCCGGCAATGATTTCTTTCCTTTTTTCTGCGTCAAGCACGTCCGTTACTCCTCCCTTTGAAAAACTCTTGATCTATTTCGATGTCATTCCATTACTCGTTAAACACTCTCAGGATGCGGGCGGCCTGCACGCCGGGCGGAAGCGATGGGATCTCCCCCGCCGAAACGAGCATCCTGGCCAGCGCCACGAGGCGCCCTTCCCCGGAGATGAACTTTACCACATCTGCCGCCGCAAGAGAAGGAATTTGCAAAGCTGCAAGGCCCTCGCAATCGGGCTGATGGCCCTTCGCCAGCTTCTGCTCCAAAAGCGGCGGGATCACGATGTCCCGCAGGCCCGGAAGGGCCCGGTTCATGGGGATCAGGCCCTGCTCGAGCTTTGCACGGATCCCTTCGTCGCTGTCCCCGTCGAGGCCGACGGCGTCCTCTTCCCGGAAGATTCCGCTTCGCGTCCTGCGCAATTGCTCGAGGGCGGCCCCGCAGCCGAGTCGATCTCCCATGTCGGCGCAGAGTGTCCGGATGTACGTTCCCTTGGAGCAGGTGACGGTGAACCTCACCCTGGGCAGCTCGATGCCCCGCAAGAGGATCTCCCGGATCTCCACCTCGCGCGCCGGGGGCTCCACGCGGATCCCCTTGCGGGCCCACTTGTAAAGCGCCTTGCCCCGGACCTTGACGGCCGAATACTGCGGCGGGACCTGGGTGATCGTCCCGGCAAAGGCCGCAAGCATCGCCTTCACGTCCGAATCGGTTGCCCGAGGTTCCTGCTCCGTGAGCACCTGCCCGGTCATGTCCTGGGTGTCCGTCCGGACACCGAGGCGCATCGTGGCCTCGTAGACCTTGTCGTCGCCCGAAAGGAAGGAGGCAATCTTCGTTGCCTCGCCGACACAGACGGGAAGCACGCCCGTCGCCATGGGGTCGAGGGTACCCGTGTGGCCTGCCTTTCGCTCGCCGATGAGTTTCCTCACCCTGTCGACGGCATCATGGGATGTAATTCCCGCGGGCTTGTCGACGATGACGACACCCTTCATCGGCCACCGTTTTTTATTGCATCAAAGAGCTTTCGCTTCACCGTGTCGAAGTCGCCCTGCATCCGGCAGGCCGCGGCATTGATGTGACCGCCGCCGCCGAACTTGCCGGCCACCTGTTCGATGTTGAACCGTCCCTTGGAGCGCAGGCTCACCTTGTAGAAGCCTTCACCGATCTCGCTGAAAAAGGCGGCCACCTGCACCCCTTCGATGGAGCGGGGGAACTCGACGAACCCTTCCGTGTGTTCCCACTGCGCGCCCGCCTCGTCGAGCATCTTCTTCGACACGGTGACGGCTGCAATCCGTCCCTGCCAGTCGAACTCCAGGGTGGAAAGCGCCCGGGAGAGCAGACGGATCTTCACGGCAGGGAAGGTCTCGTAGACCATCTGGGCGATCCAGGCGGGATCGGCCCCTTTCTCCAGCAGCCGGCCGGCGACGGCAAAGGTCTTCGGCCCCGTGTTCGAGTACCGGAAGGCCCCCGTGTCGGTCAGGATCGCCGTGTAGAGGTTGACCGCCATATCCTTTGTGATCTCGAGGCCCATCCCTTCGACGAGACGGAAGATCATCTCGCCGGTGGAGCTTGCCTCGGGGTCGGTGAGCGTCAGGTTCCCGTAGTGGTCGTTCGAGATATGATGATCGATGTTGACGATCTGCCGGATCCCGGCAATCCGCGAGGCCTCTTCCCCCGCGCGCTCGATCTCGCTGCAGTCCAGGACGAAGACGGCGTCAAAGCCGTCCAGCGGGCCCAGCCGGTTCACGATGATTCCCGCGTCGGGCAGAAACGAGTACATCTGCGGCGTCCGGTCCTGGTTGTACACCACGACTTCCTTCCCCAGGCCCCGGAGCGCCTCGTAGAGGGCGAGCTCCGAGCCCACGGCATCGCCGTCGAGCCTCATGTGGGAGGTCACGAGGAAGGTGCGGCCCTTCTTGATGATTTCAGCGATCTGTTGGATCATCCGTTTCGTCTTTTCGTACTTCTTTCAGCAGCTTCTCGATCCGCGACCCGTATTCGAAGGAGGGGTCGTAGAAGAAGGCAAGCTCCGGGACGTAGCGAAGCTGCAGCCTCTTGCCCAGCTCCCGCTTGAGAAACCCCTTGGCCTTCGAGAGCCCCTTCTCGACATCGGCGCTCAGGCGGTCCTTGCCGAGCTCGACGAAGTAGATTCGGGCGGAGCGAAGGTCGTCCGTGAGCTTGACGTCCGTCACGGTGATATTGGCAATCCTCGGGTCGCCGACCTCCCGCCGCAGGATGCTGGACAACTCCTGCTTGATGAGGTCCGCAACCCGGTCAGCTCTCTTGAAATCCATCGGGCAGCGCCCCCCCGTCGTAACGGCCCGCCAGGTCGGAGTAGTTCGTGATCTCCCTGCGGACGTTGACGACCTCGGCCAAGTGGAGATTGTCGACGAAATTCAGAATCATTTCCATCTTCGAGTTCACGAAACTCCGGTCGTTTCCCACGACGGCAAACCCGATGATGCCCTGTTTCCAGTTGTCGTGCCCGTCGACCTCGGCAATCGAGATGTTGAACTCGTTCTGCGTTCGCCGGATCAGGCTCTTCATCACGCCCCGCTTCTCCTTCAGGGAGCGGCTCTCGTGGATGTACACCTCGATGATCCCGACTCCGACTACCATGGTCTATCTGGTCCATCTGGTCTATCTGGTCNNAGACAGACTGTTTATAGCTTTCTCTCGATTTGCTCCATGATGTACGCCTCAATCACATCGCCCACCCGGATGTCATTGTAGCCCTCGATGCCGAGGCCGCAGTCCATGCCGGCGGCCACTTCCTTCGCGTCGTCCTTGAAGCGCTTGAGCGAGGCGATCTTGCCGTCGTAGAGGACCACCCCGTCGCGGACGAGCTTGACCTTCGCGCTGCGCGGTATTTTTCCGTCCGTCACGTGGCAACCCGCCACGGTGCCGACCTTGATGATGCGGAAGGTTTCCCGCACCTCGGCGCGCCCCTGGACGACTTCCTTGAACTCGGGTTCCAGCAGGCCTTCCATGGCATCGTGGATGTCGTTGATGGCGTTGTAGATGACGTCGTAGAGCTTGACCTCGACGCCTTCCTTCTCGGCGATCTCGACAACGCGGGCATCGGGCCTCACCTTGAAGCCCAGGATGATGGCGTCGGAGGCCGAGGCCAGCATGACGTCCGTCTCGGTGACGGCGCCCGTGGAGCTGTGGATGATCTTCAGCTTGATCTCGTCGGTGGAGAGCTTGTTGAGGGCTTCGCTCAGGGCCTCGAGGGATCCCTGGACGTCGGCCTTGAGGATCACGTTGAGCTCCTTGACGCCTTCCTTGATCCGCTGGTAGAGCTGCTCCAGGGTGATCTTGGAGCTGGCCGCCAGTTCCTTCTCGCGCTCCTTGCGGACCCAGTACTCGCTGATGTTCTTGGCCTTCTTCTCGTCCTCGACGCCGATGAACTCGGAGCCCGCCTGGGGAACGCTGGAGAAGCCGATGACCTCCACGGGCATGGAGGGGCCGGCCTCCTTGACGCGCCGGCCCTGGTCGTCGATCATGGCGCGCACGCGTCCGTACTCCGTCTTCGCGGAGAAGGCATCTCCCTCGCGCAGGGTCCCTTCCTGGATGAGAACGGTTGCCACGGGGCCCCGTCCCTTGTCGAGCTTGGCCTCGATGATAATGCCGCGTGCCGGTCGGTCCGGGTCGGCCTTCAGCTCGAGGACATCGGCCTGCAGGAGGATGAGCTCCAGCAGATTCTCGATGCCGATCTTCTTTTTCGCCGAGATATCGGCAAAGAGCGAATCGCCGCCCCAGTCCTCCGATGTAAGGTTGTGCTGGGCCAGTTCCTGCTTGATCCGGTCGGGGGTGGCGTTGGGCTTGTCGATCTTGTTGAGCGCAATGACGATCGGCACGCGTGCTGCCTGTACGTGGGAGATCGCCTCCTTGGTTTGTGGCATCACACCGTCATCAGCGGCCACCACCAGGATGGCGATGTCTGTGACCATTGCACCACGGGCGCGCATGGCAGTAAATGCCTCATGCCCTGGAGTGTCGAGGAAGGTGATGCGGCGATTTTCCCGCTCGACCTGATACGCACCGATGTGTTGAGTGATGCCGCCCACCTCACCGTCAACCACTTTGGTCTCGCGGATCGCATCGAGCAGCGTCGTCTTGCCGTGATCCACATGGCCGATTGTTCCCACGTTCACATGTGGCTTCGTCCTCTTGAATTTCTCTTTGGCCATGAAGCGCTCCTTTTGTTCGAGATCTCGTTAGGCAGCTTCAATCAAGCGATAAAACCAAAGCCCACGATCAGAATCGAACTGATGACC
>DCVI01000179.1 GCA_002327315.1 Syntrophaceae bacterium UBA2192
CCCTGAACCCTGGACCCTGTTACAGGTAATCGCCTCGACGGAATTTGATCGCCTCCACAGAGGCGGTGATGACAAGCCGGTTGAGGAAATCACGGAAATCATCGTCTTCGGGCAGATTTTCGATATAGGGGCTCAGCTCGTCGGCCCGGTCCTCGATCGCCTTCATGGAGATATAGGCATCCTGCAGCGGCAGGCCGGAGCCCGAAATTCTTTCCTGGTAGCTCTCCAGGAGATCGAGAAGCCGATCGGCTCGCCCGACAAGCTCCTTTTTGTCCGCGGCCGGGATGAAGACTGCGATGCCGCCGGCCGGAGGCAGGCTCTGGAGGGGGCCGGGTGCTGACGCTGACATGGATCTGGAGATGGTTTGTTCTAAAATATCCCCGAAACGCTCTCCCATCGGGTCTGCGTTTTTCTTCTTGCCGCCAGGCGGAGGGTGTTGAAGGCTGTCCGTTCGCTCGATCTTCATGGTTTCATCCCCGAATTGATCTTCTCACTCCTTCTTATCGTCAGATCGCCTCTCCCGGTTTAGCTTTTCTTTGTGCAATTTATCCTTCTCCAGCTGACAGTCCCTGCACCATTGCGTGGTTCCGCATTGTCCCTTGCAGTTTTCCCAGAGCTCGTCCGGTACACGCAGCTTTTTCTCTCCCGTTATCCGATCGCGCAGCGCCGGGGCCGCCGTCTTTTCTTTCATGGTCATGCAAGTTCCTGTCCAGAAATAAACAGCGCACGGATCGGAATTCAAATAATCATTTCAATTCGATGCGATGTTCTGGTATGCTGAAAAAAATGTGCGATTAGGCAAATTATCATGGAAATGCAGAAAATTCGAAAAAATATTTTCCTGGCGATCCTCATGATCGGGACGGTGGCCTTTCTCTGCCTGTTGAAGCCATTTGCCTATCCCATTTTCTGGGCTGCCGTCATCGCAGGCATTTTCGGCCCGCTGTACAAGGGACTCAACCGCAGGCTCAAGCACCCGAACCTGAGCACGGCGATCATCTTGTTCGTGGTTCTTTTCGTCATCATTCTGCCGCTCGCCGCGATAACCAGCGTTCTTCTGGCACAGGCCATCGACATGTACTCCGCCCTGAAGGATACGGATGACATTCAGCAGAAAGCCCAGGGGGTCATTAACCTTCTCAAAGGCAATCCTTATCTTCAAAAGCTCGACCTGGACGAAAAGGCGCTGACCGAGAAGTTTTACGATGTTTCCGGAAGCATTTCAAAATATATCGTGGGGTATCTGACGGACGTGACGCAGAACACCCTTCTTCTTCTCATCAACTTCGTCGTCATGCTTTATTGCCTCTTTTTCTTCGTCCGTGACGGAGACAAACTCCTGCGGAGTTCCTTCTACATCTTCGAGTTGAAGGACGAGATCGGGGACCGTCTCTACAAGCGCTTCACGTCGACGGCACGGGCTACGCTTAAAGGCACACTCATTATCGGTCTGATCCAGGGCACCATGGGGGGAATTCTCTTCTGGGCCGTCGGGATCAACAGCGCCATTGTCTGGGGGGTGATCATGATCCTCGCCGCCATGATCCCGGGCATCGGATGTGCCATCATCTGGGCACCGGCGGCGCTCATCTTGCTGGCCACAGGCCACATCTTGGAGGGTATTGTCGTTGTCACCGTGGGCTCCCTTGTGATCAGCTCGATCGACAATATCCTGAGGCCCTTGCTTGTCGGCAAGGACACCCAGATGCACCCGCTTCTTATCTTCCTTTCCACCATCGGCGGCATTGCCGTCTTCGGGGTATCGGGGTTCGTCATCGGGCCGATCATCACGGCGTTGCTGGCGACCCTCTGGGAAATCTACGAGAAACACTACCAGTAAACAGGGACCAAGGACCAGGGACCAGGGTGTAGGGTCCACGCATAAAAAAAGGATCGGGGAGATGAATTCCCGATCCTTTCGTTTTTGACCTGTTGCCTGTAGCCTGTTGCCTGTCTTTATTTCAGGTCCCCGTGATAGCTCTGGAGCGAGCGGGCGCGGCCGTGGCCCTTGCGGAAGGCGGCGATGCCTTTCGCGGCGGCGGCCGAGGCGGCGATCGTCGTGATATAGGGCACCTTGTAACGGATCGCGGACTTGCGAATGTAGGAGTCGTCATGCTTGCTGAGCTTTCCGCTCGGTGTGTTGATGATGAGATCGATCTCCTTGTTCTTGATGGCATCGACGATGTGGGGCCGTCCCTCGTGCATCTTGAGGATCGCCTCGGTCTCAATGCCGTTATCCGTCAGGAACTTGTGGGTTCCTTTCGTGGCCTTTATCTTGAAGCCCAGCTTCTTGAACTCCCGGGCCATCTCGACGGCGGCGTGTTTGTCCCGCTCCGAGACGGTGATGAGCACCGTTCCCTCTGCGGGGAGGACCTGGTCCGCCGCCTCTTCCGCCTTGTAGAAGGCAAGACCGAAAGAGTCGGCCAGTCCCAGCACTTCTCCCGTGGACCGCATCTCGGGACCGAGTAGCGGGTCCACCTCGGGGTACATCTTGAAGGGGAATACGGCTTCCTTCACTCCAAAGTGCGGCACCGCCCGGTGTTTGAGATTGAGGTCCTTGAGCTTTCGACCCATCATCAACTGGGTGGCGATCCTTGCCATGGAGATGTTGCACACCTTGGAGACCAGCGGAACGGTACGAGAGGCCCGCGGGTTGGCCTCGAGGACGTAGACAACGTCGTTGGCAATGGCGTACTGCATGTTCATCAGGCCAACGACCTTCAACTCCCGGGCGATCTTGCTGGTGTACTCGACGATGGTGTCGATGTGGCGGGCCGGTATGCTGATCGGCGGGATCACGCAGGCTGAATCGCCCGAGTGGACACCCGCCAGTTCGATGTGCTCCATGACGGCGGGGACGAAGGTGTCCTCCCCGTCGGAGATCGCATCGGCCTCGCACTCGATGGCGTTGTCGAGGAACTTGTCGATGAGAATCGGTCGGTCCGGGGTCACGCCGACGGCGTTTTTCACATAGCGCCGGATCATCTCCTCGTCGTGAACCACCTCCATGCCTCTGCCGCCCAGGACGTAGGACGGCCTCAACATGAGGGGATAGCCCAGCTTCTTTGCGATGGCCAGGGCGTCATCGAGGTTGCTGACCATTCCCGAGGCCGGCATGGGAATGTCGAGTTTGTCCATCATCTTTCGGAACCGGTCGCGGTCTTCGGCAAGATCGATCGTGTCAACCGTGGTGCCCAGTATTTTGACCCCCGCCTTGGCAAGCTCGCCTGCGATGTTGAGCGGCGTCTGGCCGCCGAACTGGACGATGACCCCTTCGGGTCTTTCCTTTTCGTAGATGGCGAGCACGTCCTCCACCGTGAGGGGCTCGAAGTAGAGCTTGTCCGATGTGTCGTAGTCCGTGGAGACCGTCTCGGGGTTGCAATTCACCATGACGGATTCGAAGCCTTCGTCACGCAGTGTGAAAGCGGCGTGGACGCAGCAGTAATCGAATTCGATCCCCTGCCCGATCCGGTTCGGGCCGCCGCCGAGGACCATCACCTTTTTGTTGTTCGTCGTCGTGACCTTGTCGGGGGCGTTGTAGGTGGAGTAATAATAGGCTGCGTTCTCGACTCCGGAGACGGGAACGGCGTCCCAGCACTCGACAACACCCAGGCCGGTTCGGTGCTTTCGAATCTTTTCCTCGGGTATGCCCAGGATCTGGGAGAGGTAGCGATCGGCAAAGCCGTCCTTCTTGGCCTGGACAAGGAGCTTGTCGGGGAGCGCCTTGCCTTTCGTTTTCAGAATCTTTTCCTCTAGTTCGACAAGTTCCTTCATCTGTTCGATGAACCAGTGCTTGATGTAGGTCTTGTGGAAGAGCGCATCCACGCCGGCTCCTTTTCTCAGGGCCTCATACATGATGAACTGGCGATCGCTCGAGGGCTCGACGAGGAGATCCATCAGCTCCTCAAGGCTTTTCTGGTGGTAATCCCGGGCAAAACCGAGGCCGTATCGGCCCTTCTCCAATGAACGGATCGACTTCTGAAGGGCCTCTTTGTAGTTCTTTCCGATGCTCATCACCTCGCCCACGGCGCGCATCTGGGTGCCCAGCTTGTCCTCGGCGCCCGGGAATTTCTCGAAGTCCCAGCGGGCAAACTTCACGACCACGTAGTCTCCCCAGGGGGTGTACTTCTCGAGGGTCCCTTCCCTCCAGTACGGGATTTCATCCAGGGTGAGCCCCCCCGCCAGCATGGCCGAGATGAGCGCGATGGGGAACCCCGTCGCCTTGGAAGCCAGGGCCGACGATCGCGACGTGCGGGGGTTGATCTCGATGACGACGACGCGACCCGTCTTCGGGTCGTGGGCGAACTGGACGTTGGTCCCGCCGATGACCTGGATCGCCTCGACGATGTCGTAGGAATATTTCTGGAGTTTTTTCTGGAGGTCCTGGCCGATGGTGAGCATGGGTGCCGTGCAGTACGAGTCGCCCGTGTGGACCCCCATGGCGTCCACATTCTCGATGAAGCAGACGGTGATCATCTGGTTCTTGGCGTCGCGGACGACCTCGAGTTCCAGCTCCTCCCAGCCGAGCACGGACTCTTCTACGAGGATCTGACCCACGAGGCTTGCCGCCAGGCCCCTTGCCGCCACGACCCGTAGCTCCTCGGGATTGTAGACAAGCCCTCCGCCCGTGCCGCCCATGGTATAGGCGGGACGAATCACGACGGGATAGCCCAGTTTGGCCGCCACGGCCTCGGACTCTTCGATATTGTATGCGATTTCGCTTGCAGGCATTCCGATGCCCAGGCGGTTCATGGTCTCCTTGAATGCCATGCGGTCCTCGCCGCGTTCGATGGCGTCGACCTGGACGCCGATGACCTTCACGCCGTATTTCTCGAGGAGGCCCTTCTTGTGAAGCTCCGAGGTCAGATTGAGGCCCGTCTGGCCGCCGAGATTCGGCAGGATGGCGTCGGGCCGCTCGTTTTCGATGATCTCGATCATGCTCTGGATATTGAGAGGTTCGATGTAGGTCACGTCAGCCATTCCCGGATCCGTCATGATCGTGGCCGGGTTCGAGTTGACGAGAATGATTTCGTAACCGAGCTTTCTCAAGGCCTTGCAGGCCTGAGTGCCCGAATAGTCGAACTCGCAGGCCTGTCCGATGACGATCGGGCCCGATCCGATGATCATCACCTTTTTGATGTCTGTCCTTCTTGGCATGTTGTGATCCCCCTCGTTTTCTATGGTGAAACGGAAGGCGATGCCGTCCGTAAGTTCCTTTGAATACAGGATATTAAGGCGGAGGAACTATAAGGGAGACGCCCCGTTTAGTCAAGGCAAAACTCAGTGTGAGAGGGAAATAATGAAGAAGGGAACGGATATCGAAAGGTTGCAAAGCCGTAATGGAGGTTCAGCACCCGATGCAGACATATCTCCTGAGCTTCTCGATGCGTTTCTCCTTGATCCCCTTGACCCGCATGAGATCCTCGAGCTTGCCGAATGTTCCGTTGAGTCTTCGTTCCTCGACGACCCTTTCGGCAGTTTTCTCTCCGATCCCGGGGACGAGGACGAGATCCTCAAAAGATGAACGGTTGAGGTCGATGGGGATTCCGAGGGCAAGGCGCTTGTCTGCGGACATGGGTTCAACGGAAATTCCATGGGGGCCCGACGTCAGGGTAACCGTCGTCGCCGACCGGAGTGTGGGGGCTCGGCGTGTCTCCCCGTTTACGCCTGCAGCCTTGATTCCGGCCATGTCCAGGAACCCGGCCAAGGTGGCTCCCTTCGGGATGAAGTAGACACCGTTGCGGCCTGACTCGCCGGCGATCTCCACGGCGATCGTTCCGGGCTTATCGATGGTGAAAGGGATGTTCGGGTCGGAGGGTTCGCGCGGGATCCCCGATGGCAGGGCGATAAAAATGACAAGGACCGTAACGGCCAGAAGGGCGAAGCTTCCGAAGACCTGCTCCCTGCCTGCTTTCATGATCCCCTGCCCTCGTGGGTAAAAAGCCGGACAAATCCGTTGAGACAGACCCGTCCGGCCCTGGCTTCAGGAGGCGATCGATTTCACTTCCGGTCCAGCCCGAAGGTTTCGTGCAGGACCATGACGGCAAGTTCCGTGTACTTGGACTCGATGACACAGGAGATCTTGATCTCCGAGGTGCTGATCATGAGGATGTTGATGCCTTCCTTGGCAAGGGCCGCAAACATCCTGGAGGCGACCCCGGCGTGGCTGCGCATGCCCACCCCGATGATGGATACCTTAGAGATGTTCTGGTCATACTGGACCCCCTGGGCTCCGATCTCCGTGGCGACGGGACCGATCAGGCGCTCCACCTCTTTCATGTCCTTCTTGGAGACGGTGAAGGAGAGATCCGTGAAGGCTTCAACGCTGGCATTCTGGATAATCATGTCGACGGGGATGTTGCGGTCCGACAACGTCGTGAAAAGACGGGCGGCGATCCCGGGCCGGTCCGGAACGCGAACGACAGTGACCTTCGCCTGATCCCTGTCATAGGTGACTCCCGACACAACAACTGCTTCCATTTCCTCATCCTCCTTGGTAACCAGAGTGCCTTCATCATCGGTGAACGACGATTTTACGTAAACGGGGACATCGTATTTCTTTGCCAGTTCCACCGAACGCGGATGGAGTACCTTGGCCCCTGCGCTGGCCATTTCCAGCATTTCGTCGTAGGAGACCTTGGCAAGCTTGCGGGCCGAGCGGCAGATGTTCGGGTCCGTTGTGTAGACCCCGTCCACATCGGTGTAGATCTCGCATACATCGGCTTTCAGGGCAGCCGCCAGCGCCACGGCACTCGTGTCGGATCCCCCGCGGCCCAGCGTCGTGACGTGATTTTCCGTATCGACACCCTGGAAACCGGCCACCACGACGATGTGCCCTTTCTTCAGCTCTTTTTCGATTTCCCGGGTATCGACCTTGAGAATCCGCGCTTTCGTGTGGGCGCGGTCCGTGTGAATCTTGACCTGATGGGCCAGGAAGGATCGGGCCTTGTGCCCCATCCGGTGGAGCGTGAGGGCAAGCAGCGTCACCGTGACCTGCTCGCCCGTGGCGATCAGGGCATCGTATTCCCGCTCGTCAGGCTTGCTCTCCGATGCCTGATTGGCCAGCCCGATGAGGCGGTCCGTCTCACCCGCCATGGCCGACAACACGACGACCAGGTTATTGCCCCCTTCTTTTGCTCGGATGACCCGATCGGCTACGTTCCGGATCTTCTCCAGGTTGGCAACGGACGTCCCGCCGTATTTTTGCACGATCAACGCCATGAAATCGATCCTCCTGAAAACGATTGCACGCGCAGTCCCCTCAGCACCTGACCTGAGCCAGTCGAACGTTGCTGCGGGCGTTGCGCGCATAATGACAGATCGTTCACTTCCTTACGGTTTACATTCCTGGCACCTTGGCGCCAGGAATGTTATTTTAGAATCTCCTCGAGTTTCCTGATTTTCTCCCCGGGTCCCTCCAGGATCATTTCCCGGGTGTTTTCGTCGATGTATCGCATGCGGACAAAAAGGGTCTTTGCCGGCAGGATGTCCCGGATTTTCTCGGCCCACTCGATCACGATGATCCCGCCGCCGTAGAAAACCTCCTCGTAGCCCATGTCCTCCAGGTCCCGGGGTCCCGAAAGCCGGTAGACATCGAGGTGAAATAGGGGAATCTTCCCCGGGTACTCGTTGATCAGGGTAAACGTGGGACTCACCACGGGGACGTTTTCCGCGACACCCATCCCCTTCGCCAACCCCTGGGTGAGGCAGGTTTTCCCGGAGCCCAGCTCCCCGATGAGGGCCACGATGTCCCCTCTTTCGAGGATCGCTCCGATGAGCCGGCCCATCTCCAGAGTCCTCTCCCGACTATCAGAAATCAGCTTCAAAATCAAATCCTCTCTGCCGGCTTTTCGCCTTCGTCTTGTCCCGTCTCGAAGACGACGAATGCAACGGCGTATTCGGCCGTGTGGGAGATGCTGACATGGACCTTTCGGATTTTTTTACCGTCCAGTTTTTTTCGAATGCTATCGGAAAACCGGAAAACCGGCTTCCCCGCCCGGTCATTGAGAAGTTCGATCTCGTGCCAGCGAATGCCCCTGGCCGATCCCATGCACTTGATGAAGGCTTCCTTGGCGGCAAAGCGGGCGGTAAAGCGCAGTGCCTCGTCCCGGTGCCGCCGGCAGTACTGGGCCTCGCGGGAGGAAAAGATCCTCGTCACGAACCGCTCCCCCCATCGTTCGAGTGAGGCTTTTATCCTTTTCACATCGGCTATGTCCATCCCCACGGCATCGATCATCGGACCCTCCTGATGGCGTCGGCCATGGCGGCCACCCGCTTCATGGTTCCGACGTCGTGCACCCGGATGATGCTTGCCCCGTTCAGAACGGCCGCCGTCACCGCTGCGGCAGTCCCCTCGATCCGGTCTGCCGGGCGTGCAACCCCCGTAATCTTGCCCGTGAAGTGTTTTCGGGAAACCCCGACGCAGATCGGCCTGCCCAGAACCTTGAACTCCCCGAGATGATGCAGAAGCCGGAGGTTGTCGTCGACGTTCTTGCCGAAACCGATCCCCGGGTCGATGACCAGATTGTCCTGTTGAATCCCCGATAAAGAGGCCTTTTCGATCCGGTCCCCGAGGAAATCGCGGATCTCCCCGATGAGCGATGCGTAGGCGAGATCCCCTTTCTGCATGGTCGATGGGGTCCCCCGCATGTGCATGAGGATCACCGGCACGCCCGCCGAGGCGGCCACCCGGGCCATTCTGCCATCCCGCCGAAGCGCCGTGATGTCGTTGATGATCTCGGCCCCCGCATCGATGGCCTGCCGCGCCACCTCGGCCTTGGTCGTGTCGATGGATACGGGGATACCCGCCTCCCGGGCGATCCTGCGGATCAGCGGCACCACCCTCCGGAGCTCTTCCCGGAGCGGCACCGGTGCTGCACCGGGACGGGAGGATTCCCCGCCCACGTCGAGGATGTCCGCCCCCTCGCCAACCATTTTCAGGGCCTGCCGCAACCCCTCTTCCTCGCAGGTGATCGTGCCGCCGTCCGAGAAGGAATCGGGGGTTGCATTGATCACCCCCATGACGAGGGTCCGTCTTGAGAGATCGATTGTGCGACGGGGTGTTTTCAGCTGAAAGGACTCCCTCGAAAGGTTGAGGAGAAGCTCTCGCAGATCGGAGGCAATGACCTTCAACCCGAAGGGCTGGAGATCGATCTTTTCGATAAAGCGCAGGATCTGCTTGCCGGTGCCCATGATGAGCACGTCCGTCTTCTCGATGCTGCAGTCGACGGAGCCGCGCGACACGGCGGCATCACCGCCCAGCGAGAGCATTTCCTGCTTGATGATGTTGGCCACCTTCGGCTTCAGTCCCTCGATGAGCAGGTTCAAGTGGCTCATCTTGGACCCCATGGACGCAATCCCGTAGGGCTCGACACCGATCTTTTTCAGGCAATCCTCGGCTTCGGGAAGCGATGTGACTGCAAGGGGGCGAATGCGGTTCTTCAAGGGGTGCCTCTAAAAAAAGGGTGCGCTCCGGGGCTGAAGGAAACGCACCTTGTCGGGCTCTGCAACGGGTGCCTGCGGACGGGGCCGGCGGGCCCCCTCCGGTTCACTTCTCCTAATGAATCGGTTCCGAGTCTTCCGTCTTTTCCTGTTCCGGAAGAGCGCGACCGCTGATAATGGCATCGAGGTCCTCGGAGTTCAGAACCTCCCGCTTGATCAACTCCTCGGAGAGGTGGTGAAGGATCTGGAGGTTTTCGGACAGAATTTTCTTTGCCGTGTCGTAACAAGCCGAGACGATCTGGCCGATTTCCGTGTCGATCCTCCTGGCCGTTTCCTCGCTGTAGTCCTTGTGCATGGCCAACTCCCGACCCAGGAAGATCTGCTCCTCTTTCTTCCCGAAGCTCATGGGCCCCATGGGGCTCATGCCCCAGTCGCAGACCATCTTCCGGGATAGATCCGTTGCCCTCTCGATGTCGTTGCCGGCCCCGGTCGTGAAGTCCTCCAGGACGAGCTCCTCGGCGGCCCGGCCGCCGAGGAGAATCGAGATGCTGTTGAGCAGGAAGCGCCTGGGATAGGTGTGCTTCTCGTCAATGGGAAGCTGCTGGGTGAGCCCCAGGGCCCTGCCGCGGGGGATGATGGTGATCTTGTGGATCGGGTCCGTGCCGGGAAGCATCCTCGCCACGAGGGCGTGGCCCGCCTCGTGATAGGCGGTGATCCGCTTCTCCTGTTCGCTGATGACCATGCTCTTGCGCTCGGCACCCATCATGACCTTGTCCTTGGCGTACTCGAAGTCCACCATGGTGACTTTTTCCTTGCCCAGGCGGGCCGCATAGAGCGCTGCCTCGTTGACGAGGTTCTCGATATCGGCGCCGGAAAATCCCGGGGTCCCGCGCGCAATCACTTTCCCGTCGACGTCCTGGGAAACGATGGTCTTGCGCATGTGCACCTCGAGGATCTTTTCCCTTCCCTTCACGTCGGGCAGGGGCACGATGACCTGCCGGTCGAAACGGCCCGGGCGCAGAAGCGCCGGGTCGAGGACGTCGGGGCGGTTCGTGGCCGAAACGAGGATGACCCCCTCGTTGGATTCAAAGCCGTCCATCTCGACAAGAAGCGCGTTCAGGGTCTGCTCGCGCTCGTCGTGGCCGCCTCCCAGCCCTGCACCGCGGTGGCGGCCGACGGCGTCGANNGAACATCTCGACGAAGTCCGATCCGCTGATGGTGAAGAAGGGCACATCGGCTTCTCCGGCGATGGCCCGGGCAAGAAGCGTTTTCCCCGTACCCGGGGACCCCACGAGAAGAACCCCCTTGGGGATACGGCCGCCGAGACGGGTGAATTTCTTGGGATCCCGCAGAAAATCGATGATCTCCTGCAACTCGGCCTTGGCCTCGTCGATTCCGGCCACGTCGCTGAAGGTCACCTTCTTGGACCGGTCCGTCAGGAGACGGGCGCGACTTTTCCCGAAAGACATGGCCTTCCCGCCCCCGGATTGCATCTGTCGCATGAAAAAGATCCAGATGGCGATCAGCAGGATGGTCGGGAACCAGGAGATGAGCACCGTCATGTACCACGCCTGTTCATCGGCGGGCTTGGCGGCAATCCTCACCCCTTTTTCCTTGAGCAGCGGCACGATGCCTGCTTCCTTGGGGACGTACGTCTTGAAGCTCTTCCCGTTGAGGAACTTTCCCGAGACGTTCTCTCCCTGGATGCTGACCTCGACGACCTGGCCCTGTTCGACAGCGGCGATGAAGTCGCTGAAGATGACGCCTTCCTGGGAGTTCTTCGGCTGGTTGAAGAGATTGTAGAGCAGCACGAAGATGAGGCTGATGATCAGCCACAGGGCGATATTTTTTTGTAAAGGATTCAATCCTCGATTTCCTCCATGAGTGGGGTTGTGACGCTGGAAGCCAAAACCGGATCACAAGATCGTACGGCTGAAAAATAGCCTCTCAAGATTCCAAATTCCTGTCACCCGGGAGTAAGGATTGTTAATTATACCAACATCGTTAAATTTTCAAACGATTTCTGCGCTCAGGACGCGTTTCGTCCCCTTTCCGACGCGGACCCTTTCAGAAAGACGCACGCCCGGAATCCAGAGAACGGAAATGCCGTCGGCCAGCACGGGGAGCGCCCGCCTTTGCTCTCTCGGGATCTTCTCGTCGATGAAAACCGATTTGAGCTTCCGCGTCCCTTTCATTCCCAGGGGCTGGATCCTGTCACCCGGCGACACGCTGCGGACGACGAGAGGGAATGCGATCCGGTCCAGATCCAGGTATGCCTTGCGCTGAGCCGACAGGACCGATGGCACCCGCCTGAGCTCCCGGAACCGGAGGCTGATCCCGAGGCTCTCGATTCGGATCGTGCCCGGGATGGAGACCTCGCGGCTGAATGTCTCTGTCGCATCTCCCACTGCCACGCCACGACGGGGCCTCCTTCCGGGCCGCGTGGCCCGGCGGAATTCAAGCAGTCCGTACTTTCTCTTAACCAGGATCCCTCCAGGCAGATCCAGCGAGCCTCCGGGTTTTGTGCCGCCCGCCAGGGCCAGCACGGCCTGGACATGTTCGAACCCGATGGCGGCATCCTCGGCGGAGACTTCCCGCGCAATTTCCAGAATCGCCCTGCGCTGCAGGGCCGGATGGAGGACCTTGAGATCTGCGATGGGCACCTCCAGGGGCTTCTCCTGCACCCGGCCGTCCCTCCAATGTGCCAGTCGAAGCTGAGCTTCACGGGTAATATAATCATTTTCCGCCCGAAATACATCGGCCAGCCGGCAGAGCGCTTCATGGATGGCCGGGTTGTACCTCTTTTCCAGCTCCGGCATCAGGCTCGCACGGATACGGTTGCGCAGGAAGCGCTCGTCGGTATTCGAACTGTCGTCGATGAAGGACAGCCCTTTGTCTGCAAGGTAATCGACGATCGCTCGTCGAGGGCAGTCGATGAGCGGGCGGATGATGGCGCCTGCGTTCCGCACGGGCGGGATGCCCGAAATCCCGGCAAGTCCCGCGCCCCGGATGACGTTCATGAGGACCGTCTCAGCCTGGTCGCCCTGATGGTGGCCCAGCGCAATCCGGTCGGCCCCCACATTCCGGCGCGCTTTCTCGAAGAAGCCGTAGCGGCTGCGCCGGAGGAAATCCTCCAGGGACAGACCGCGGGGCTTCGTCCCCTCATGGAGCGAGCCGCACACAACGGCGATCCCGATGGATTTGCAGAGTGTCCGAACGAAGGCCTCGTCCCGATCCGATTCGGCGGCCCTGGTTTTGTGGTTGAAATGGGCTGCCGTGAGGGTGAGCCCCCAGGCGGGACGCAGATGGTTCAGCAACGCAAGAAGGGCCACCGAGTCGGCGCCGCCCGACACCCCGACAAGGACATGATCCCCCTTTCGGAGCATGTCGTGCTTTTTGATCGTTTTCCGGACCTTGGTGAGCATGTCTTCGGTCTGCATGTCTTCGTCGCGGTTAACAGGCGATTTCTTCGAGATCGATCATTTTTTCGATGGTGAAATCCGGACCCAGGCGCAGCAGCTTTTCGCGGTGTCCGAGACCGTTCAGGAATGCACAGCTCCGGGCCCCTGTGTTTCGGGCAAGCAGGATGTCATTCACCCCGTCGCCGATGACAAGGGTCTCTGCAGGCCCGGCACTGAATTTCCCTAAAAGCGGCAGCAGCAGCCGGGGGTCCGGTTTCATGAAGTCATTCGAATCCCCGGCGATGATTTCTTTGAAAAATCCGGCAATCCCCAGCCCGCTGCAGATGGCCAGGGTGAAATCCCGGGTTTTGTTCGTGATGAGTACCTTCTCCTTTGCTCCGAAGTGGCGAAGGACATCCGGCACTCCGGGGTAAAGGGTTGTATGATCGAGAAGGTGTTCGGCATAGATCTCTTCGAATCGCTTCAGCGCCTCCTCGAAACGCTCCCCGAATGCATCCCCCAGAGACCGTTCCATGAGCTTGCGGACGCCATCCCCGACAAATCCGAGGATCTCCGGGTCGGGGCGTGTCGGGAGTCCCAGGGACTGGAGGGTCCGATTCACGGAGCCGGCCAGGTCGGCCCCCGTATCGGCCAGTGTGCCATCGAGATCGAAGACCATCAGTTTCACAGGGATCATTTCGGCTTCCTTCATTCGAATTCATCTCACTATAGGAAATCATGAACCCGTTGACAAGCAATTTAGACCGCAGGTCATGGCCGGGGGCCCGCCACCCCTTCGGAAGCGGTGCTTGACAGCACGCCGCTACCGTGCTAACTGGGGCTCAACCGCTTGGATCCGATTGCAGGACTGGGACGGGGACGGACAGCCATCAACTACGGATGAGGTGTTTACAAGCCTTCCCTGCGCAGCCGGGAAGGCTTGTTTCGTTTGGGGGAACGATGATCAAGACTTCGGAAAAGGAGCGCATCGCCATTATCGGGTCCGGCAAAGTCGGGACTGCCGTGGGCTGTCTGCTGAAACGCGCCGGCCATGACATCGTGTTCGTCGCCGACCTTGGCCTGGAAGAGGCGCAGAGGGCCGTCGCCTACACGGGGGGCGAGCCAACGACGGACCTGGTACGTGCGGCACGCGGAGCCAGTTGCATACTGATCACAACCAATGACGACGCGATTTCAGCTGCCTGCGAGACAGTCGCGGAAGGCGGCGGGTTGGGAAAGGGAGACAAGGTGGTTCACACAAGCGGGGCCGGGGGGCTCGATTTGCTCCGGGCGGCAAGGTTTCGAGGCGCCCTGACCGCCTGCATCCACCCTCTTCAGACGTTCGCCGATGTGGAGAGCGCCATCGGGAAGATCCCGGGCAGCACGTTCGGGATCACGGCCGATGAGGAGATTGAGCCCTGGGCCTTCCGGATCGTCGAAGATCTGGGAGGCAGGCCTTTTCGCGTCCCGGATGAGGACAAGGCCCTCTACCATGCGGCGGCGTGCATGGCCTCCAATTACCTCGTGACGCTCATGGTTCTCGTGGAGGATATCTACGGGCGGATGGGGCTCACCCGTGAGGAGGCCATCCGGGCCTTCTGGCCCCTGGTCAAAGGAACGATCGGAAATATAGAGAGCAAGGGCACGATTGCGTCGCTGACAGGACCGATCGCGAGGGGCGACGGGGGAACCATCCGAAAGCATGTCCGCGGATTCCGGACGCGCTTCCCCGCACTGCTGAAGCTCTATCGCGAGATGGGGCTCTTAACGGTGGACGTGGCTGCCCGTCAAGGGGCCTTGAAGGAAGAAATACTGGCGGAAATTCGCTCGATTTTGAAGGGAGGTAAGGGACGATGAGCACGCAGGTGAAGATCACACGGGTCACCACGGCGACGGTTCGGGACATGAAAAAGAAGGGAGAGAAGATCTCCATGCTGACGGCCTACGATTACCCGACGGCGGCGGCCATGGATGAGGCCGGGATCGATCTCATCCTTGTGGGGGATTCGCTGGGCATGGTAGTCCTCGGTTACGACAGCACCCTGCCCGTGACGATGGAGGATATGATCCATCACACAAAGGCCGTCACGCGGGCCGTGAACCGCGCCATGGTGATCGGCGACATGCCGTTCATGTCCTATCAGGTTTCCGTGGAGGAGGCCGTCCGCAATGCAGGGCGCTTCATGCAGGAAGCCGGCGCTCACGGCGTGAAGCTCGAAGGCGGCCGCGAGGTCGCAGAAGTCACCCGGCGGATCGCCCAGGCGGGTATTCCCGTCATGGCCCACATCGGGCTCACACCGCAGTCCGTGCATCAGCTCGGCGGTTACAAGGTCCAGGGAAAGGATCACCCCTCGGCGATGAAGCTCCTGGAGGATGCCAAGATCCTCGAGGATGCGGGCGCGTTCTCCATTGTGCTGGAATGTGTCCCCGCTCCGCTGGCGGAAAAGATCACGGCTTCGCTCTCCATGTCCACGATCGGGATCGGCGGCGGGGTGCACTGCGACGGACAGGTCCTCGTGGTTCACGACATGCTGGGGCTCTTTGAACGCTTTACGCCGAAGTTCGTCAAGAAGTACACGAACCTGAACGTGCAGATCAAGGGCGCCGTCACGCAGTATATCGACGAGGTGAAGAAGGGGACGTTCCCCGGACCGGAACACTCTTTTTAGCGGCCTGAAGGCCGCAGGCATCGGGCTACAGGCTTCAGGCATCAGGAAAGACAAGAGCCCCATCCCGGGGACTGCCGTTTCGGCAGAGGGATGGGGCTTTTCTTTTGAGAGGGATCAGAGCTTCTCTTCCAGTTTGCCGTTCTGGAAGGCCTCGATGGCGTATTTCACCGGTCCCGAGGCGCCCAGGAAAATTCTCACCCCTGCCCCTTGGAGCAAGGCCGTTGCTTTCCGCCCGATGTGCCCCGTGACGACGCATTCCACGTTCTCACCGGCTACGATATGCCCGGTAGCCGTCCCGCGGGTTATTCAATGCATGCCGGCTGTATTTTCTTTTGATGCGTGCAAACCCGTGCTGACGTCGTAGAAGATGTAATAACGGCAGCGGCCAAAACGCGGGTCCACGAGGTCGTTCAGCTCGGGCCCCGTCGAGGAAACGGCGATTTTCATGGGACTGACCTCCTTATCATGGTTTCCGGTAGAGACTGAACCCGTCCCCGCGGGTGTGAGTGACTTGCGTGTCGGGACTTCGCCATCCACCCCGAATTCGGGTGAAGGGGTCAGGCATCCCCCTTCCCTTCCCTGTCCCCTCGGCTCTCGGAAAGGTCCTCCACCTTTTCATTGACCGACCGGAGTCGGCCGGACATTTCCTTGAGGAAGGAGACCACAATCGCCGGATTCTCTCTCAGGATGGTTTCAAGATTGGACTCCGAAATGGCAACGAGCCGCGTATCCGGGGCGGCTGCCACGGCCGTTGCCGTTCTCGGGACCTGGATGAGCATGGCCATCTCCCCGAAATAGTCCCCGGCCACCATCACCCTGAGCAGGTGCCCCTTTTTGAGGATGCGTACGGAGCCGGACAGGATGTAAAACATTTCCCGGCCCGTGCTGTCTTCCTCGAAAATGACTTCGCCGGGTTCGTGGGATCGGATGAAGCGGGAAGGCACCACGGGAAACGGGGCCGCACCGGATTTTCTGTCCTCGAAAAACCGCGAAAGCAGAAGGGCCTCCCTGCGACGGATATTGGCCAGCAATTCCGTTCCGAACAGGATCACGGCAAAGGTATAATAGACCCAGATGACCAGGACGAAGATCGCCTTGAGAGATCCGAATGTGAGACCGTAGTCGGGATTATACTGCAAAAACGCCACGAAAAGCGGTCGTACGAGGGACCAGAGACCGGCGGTGAATATCGCGCTTACGAGGATGTTCCATCCCTCGAGCCGGACCGGGGAGAAGACCAGGAAAAAAAAGGCGAGGAACAGGGTCGCCGCCAGCGGAGAAACCGCATCGTTCAACACGCCCGTAAGCCCGCTATTCCGGGCCAGGCTTTCGCCCAGGGCCGTGGCGTATATAATTTCCCCCCCCACGAGCCCGATGAACAAGAGCAGGAAGAGAAGAACGGAACCGAAGTCGATGAGCTTTTCCCGGATAAAACTTGCCGTGCGTTCCGTCTTGAATACGTTGATGAAGCCGGCCCGGATCGTGCTGACCAGTGGGACGATGGACCACAGCAGCAGGACGAAGCCGATATAGCCGACGGTCTTCGTCTCCGCCATGATGAAGACTTCCCGGAGGATGATCTCGTAGTATTGCGGGACGATCTGGATAATCAGGTGCTCGATGGCCCGGCTCACCCGTTGAGAGGAAACGAAAAACTGGCTGAACAGAAACATGACGGCCAGGCACAGGGGGATCAGGGCGAACACGCCGTAGAAGGCCAGCGTGGCAGCCGTGTGAAGATCCCGGTTGCGCAGAAACGACAGGACGGAGAATCGCACCACCACGATGGGGATGATCCATCGGTCCCGATGTTTCTGGAAAGAACTCGTCGAAAGAAGGGTCACGGCGGCTTCTCCTGCCCTGGAAGCGGGAAACATCAATCGCAGCGGGTCCCGATTATAGAAGGCCCCCGGGGAAAAATCAATGCAAGAGTCCGCCTGTTGCACAACCGTGAGCCACGCTGCGACGTTGACAGGCGGCCTCCTTTGATGCTAAGAGTGAGGCCGTCAGGACGCAGGGGTCCCAGCCCCGGGGTTCAACCCGTTGACCGGATCATCTTTTCAGGAGGATGACGGATTCAGAAGGATGTTCAAGACCTTTTTCCTCAACCTTTCCCTCACCAAGAAGCTCATCTGCATGATGCTCTTCCTGACCGCGATCCTGCTGGTCACCCTGATCACCATCTACTGGCAGTCTGAAAAGAACATGATGGCCCAGATCGAAAGCCAGACCGCCGAGCTTGCTCAGGCCGTGCAGGTAGGCGTCGAGGAGGTAACGGGGGGGGCAACAAGCGAGACGCGCCTGGATCAGTACCTGACCTCGCTCAAGACCAAGGGGATCAAGGAAATCTCCATCATCAGCAACGCCGATGAGATCATCGCCAGCACGAACCCCAACAAGGTCGGCACACCGGTGAGCGAGAAAAAGAAGGAACTCATCATCAAGGCCGAACTCGGGGAGCCCGCCGTCGACCAGGAGGGCAAGGCCTACAACGTCATCATCCCCGTCATCGCCGGGCAGGCCCATTACGGCTATATTCATCTGCAGATCAACGTCGAGAATTTGCAGGAAACCATGCGGCGAAACACGACCATGCGAATCATCGCGGCACTGTCCGTTTTCGCCATCGGCATCGTGATCTCGACGTTTTTGTCCATATGGTACACAGGGCCCATTCACAATGTCGTAACGGCAGCTCGTAAAGTGGCGGCCGGCGATCTGAACCAGAATCTGCCGGTGGACCGCAAAGACGAGATCGGCGACCTGACGCAGAGCTTTAATGACATGGTCCAGAAGCTCCGGGAGCAGCGGCGTCTCGAAGAGAGACTCCGGGAAGCGGAGCATCTCTCCGCCGTGGGGCAGCTCGCACGGGGGATCGCTCACGAAATCCGTAACCCGCTGAACTTCATCAGCCTCAGCATCGATCACATCAAGACGAAATACCGTCCCCACGACGGCGCCCAGGCCGAGGGGTTTGTAAAACTCGTGGATGGCATGAAAGAAGAGATCCGTAGGCTCGACCGGCTCGTCCGTGATTTTCTCGACTACGGAAAGCCTCTGAAACTCGATCTTCAGCCCGTTCATACGCAGGCGTTGCTCGCCGACGTCGTCGAGATCGTGAGGGCCAAGGCGGAATCCGACCACATTCAGATCCATGAGCGCTATGATATCCTGCCGCAACTCCGGATGGATGCGGAGCTGATGAAAAGCTGCCTCTTCAACGTGGTCAACAACGCCTTCCAGGCCATGCCGGGCGGTGGATCGCTGACGATCGCGACGGAAGGACGGAACGGATGGTTTGTGCTTCGCCTGAGCGACACGGGAATCGGCGTGTCGAAGGAGAACCTCGCGCGGATCTTCGAGCCTTTCTTCACGACCAAGAGCCAGGGGCTCGGCCTGGGCCTTGCCATGACGAAACGGGTCATCGAGGAGCACGGCGGAAAGATCGAGTTTATCAGCGCCGAGGGTCAGGGCAGCGAGGTGATGATCGGCCTCCCCCTCTCTGAAGCGGAACCGGAACCGACAACGGTTGCTTAAGGAGACGAAAATTCATGGCGGTCATCCTGATCGTAGACGACGAACCCCTCCAGCGTGACATTCTCAAGACCATCCTTTCCGATGAGGGATATGAGACCTACTCGGCCGCCTCCGGCGAGGACGCCTTGAAGCTGGCCAGGACATACGAGCCGGACGTGGTGCTTTCGGACCTCAAGATGGGGAAGATGGACGGCATCGAGCTCCTCGAGAAGCTCAAGGGGCTGAAGCAGGCCCCGACAGTGCTGATCATGACCGCCTTCGGGACCATCGACTCTGCCGTCGATGCCATGAAGAAAGGCGCCTTCGACTACCTGACGAAACCGCTCGACAGGGAGGTCGTGCTCCTTGCCGTCCGGCGTGCCCTGGAGCGCAAGGAGCTGATGCAGCGCAACCTCGAACTGCGCAAGGCTCTGAACGACATGTTCAGCATCCAGGGCATCATCGGCCACTCCAAGGCGATCAAGGACATCATCCACATCATTCGGAAAGTGGCCGACAGCCCTGCCACGGTTCTCATCCTGGGCGAAAGCGGCACGGGCAAGGAACTGATCGCCAAGGCCATCCACTACAACAGCGGACGCCGCGAGAAGGCATTCATGGCCATTAACTGCGCCGCCATCCCGGAGACGCTGCTCGAAAGCGAACTCTTTGGTTACGAGCCCGGCGCCTTTACCGGCGCCACCCAACGCAAGAAAGGGCTCTTTGAAGCCGCCAACAGCGGCACGATCTTCCTCGATGAAGTCGGCGATCTCCCCATGATGACACAGGCCAGGATCCTCCGGGTCCTGCAGGAGCGTGAGATCATGCGTGTCGGGGGCCGCGAGTCCATCAAGGTCGACGTCCGGATCCTCTCCGCCACAAACAAGGACCTGCAGGTAGAGATGAAAAACGGTCACTTCAGGGAAGACCTGTTTTATCGCCTCAAGGTCGTGACCATCCAGATGCCCCCGCTGCGGGAGCGCAAGGAAGATATTCCCGATCTCGTAAATTTCTTCCTGCAGAAGTTCAATCACAATGTCGCTAAAAATATTTTGAAAATCGATGACGGGGCGATGAAGGCAATCATTAATTACAACTGGCCGGGCAATGTCCGCGAGCTCCAGTCCGTCCTGGAAAAGGCCGTTTTGATGTGCGAGTCCGACACGATCGGTCTCAGTGACATCCGGGGAGAGCTGAGAACGGCGCCGCGGCCCTCCATGGGCATTGAGATCCCCGACGAGGGGATCGACCTCGAGGAGCTGGAAAAGGAGCTTCTCGTGAAGGCCATGGCGAAGTCCAGCCATGTGCTCGCAAAGGCCGCACGTTTGTTGGATATGAACTATGACGCCTTCTGGTACAGTTGGAAAAAATACGAACTGGAGGACCCTGCAAAGAGGGATTCCCTGAAGGGCATCCTCACGGAGAGCCTTCCCGACGGGGGGATCAGCTATGAGGAGCTCGAGCGGGACCTGCTAAAGAAAGCGATGGAAAAGGCAAACAACGTCGGAGCCCGGGCCGCACGTCTCCTGAACATGAGTTACCGGGCCTTTGCATATCGCTGGGAAAAATATGGAATGAACCGTCCGGCCCATGACTGACCATTCGATTTTTCAAAAATGTAACCCTCTCTCCAATTAATGTAACATCTTTCCCGAATTAGTTTCCACTTTCCGGAAATGGTAAGGTTGTTCCTGTAATTGTAAATTCGGGTTGATGTTCATTGGGCTCAGTGTTTATAACTGCATGAATATATTCATTATTATAATTTATAGACTCCTGGCACATTCCTTGTAAACTGTTTGACTCAAAACTAACTGGAAGGAGGTGACATCTAATGAAGAAGGTACTCGCAATCCTGTTTGCCATGATGTTCGTGGTGGCGACGACGGGTCTGTGCTTCGCCCAGGCCGCCCCTGCAAAGGCTCCCGAGAAGAAGGAGGCTGCTCCGGCTCCCGAGAAGAAGGCTGACGACAAGGCAAAGGCAGCTGACAAGAAGGCCGAACCCAAGAAGGACGCCAAGAAGGCCGACAAGAAGAAGGCTGACAAGAAGAAGGCCGAGAAGAAGGAGGCCCCCAAGAAGGAGGCAGCTCCGGCTCCGAAGGCTGAAGAGAAGAAGGCCCCCGAGAAGAAGTAAGCATCTGGCTTCATAATATGAGTCAGTGTCTTAAAGGGGTACCGGTAAGCCGGTACCCCTTCTTTTTGGTGCGCCCAGCATGGG
>DCVI01000073.1 GCA_002327315.1 Syntrophaceae bacterium UBA2192
AATCGGCGTGGCCCTTGCGTAGCCAATGGGCGCGTAGAAGGTGACTTTCCGGTTGACGGCCGCTGAGCCTGTGCCGAAGGTGCCCGTGGATTCAACCCGCATGAATTTCGTCAACTCCACGTAATTGCTCGCCGAGGTATCCAGGGCGAGGCCGGCAACACTGCCTCCGTTGGGATCGCTAACACCCTTGAGGAGCCTGACGGTGCTTCCGGTATCCAACTCCTTGTAGCTCAGCATACGGGGCTCGCTGGAGCCCTGGACCCTGACGGTGAAGATTCCGTTTCGGGGCGGGAAGGCATCGGCTCCGGTATTGGCCACAAATCGCAGATCCGGCACACCGTCGCCATCGATGTCCGTCAGCGTGGGATTGGCGGCCGTGTCGGGCACACAGACGGGAGTAACCTCGGAGCCACTGGTGATGCTCGCATCCCAGGTTCCGCTCAGTCTTGTAAATTGCACGGTCCTCGGAAAGATGAGGCTGACCGCCAGAATCCTGTCATAAATGATGCTTCCATCCGGCTTCTTGATTTTGATCCAACTTCCGTTCTTGTAATTGAGGAGATCAACGGGATATCCCCAATCAAACACTTCCGTATCCATCAACTGTTGATTCGTCAGGATATTATTAACTCTGTAATAATAGGGATAAAAATTAAGTTTAAAGTTACCGTCGCCCGCATTCATGGTGAACGTTTTCGCATGGAGATCATCCCTTATTAATCGGTTCCGCTCTGTTTCGTTGGCGGTCTCGCTCCCCAAATCGACAGCGATGTAGCGGCTCGCGGCGTACCGGAAGCCCGATTCGGCAAGGTAGTAGGCCTTCATGGCGCTGTTGCCGGCCACCTGGCTCAGGGCCGAGGTACCGAACATGCCGATCATCACGGCGCCCAGGGCCGCGAAGGTCACCATGGCGGCAATCATGGTCACCAGCATGGCCCCGCGCTGACCCTGCAGGCGGTTTGTCCAGCGCAAGGATCGCCGCTCAAGCGCCCTGAGGGTCAGGCGGGCAAGCCCCCAGGACAAAAGAAGGATCACGGGGATCAGGACCGGACAGGACATGGTCAGGAGGGCAAACCCTGCCAAAGGCGTCACCAGGAGGCGGATGAGGAGACAGGCGATCGGCTTGTCTTCAATGGCTGCCGCAAGCGACGGCCCCACCTCGTAGTAGTAACGGACAAGGGCCTTCCCCGGATCTGTCGGAAGCAGGACGCGGTCCCGGAACTGTCGCAGCACCTCGACGACAGGATGGTCCGCGTCACCGTAGGCGGCTGTCGTCACGAAGCACTGCTTGCCGCTGTACTCCGGCGGCGGGTTCGCGGCCGTGGGAAGAGAAGCGCCGCCTGAGTTGTTGTTGTTCCTGGGCGAGACGGTAGTATAGAAGGGAACGCTCCCCCCCGTGTCGGGGCGGGCCAGCACGATCTGAACACTCACCGCGAAAAGATTACGGATGTCCTGTCCCATGCTCCAGAGGCTCACGCCGCTGGACGGGTTGTACATGATGGAAAAGGTCTGCACTCCGTTGACCAGAATGTCCCCTCCGGTAGACGGACAGGTCGTCGGGGCATAATCGGAGAAAAAATGGACTGCGCTGCCTACTTTCGCAACGGCTCGTCTTCCATTAGGGCTTTCATAAACAACGCATGTGCCGTTTGCATCTTTGATCTCTGACAGCTCAATGAATTCCCTGTTGAGCCGGCCCAGGGCCAGTTGCGCTTTCTGGGTAATGGCATCGTTTTCCTTGGCGAAGAGATAGCTCCTTGTGGCCGTGATGACGGCTGTGCCGGAGATCGCAGCGATCAGTCCCACGAGGACGAGCGAAACCATGATCTCGATGAGGGTGAATCCCGCCTTGTTTCTCATACTTCGTCCTCCCGCATTCCTATCGAGTAAACAGGGCCGTGACCACCTGGTCGCCGCCGCGGATCGTCACCTTGAGAATCCTCTGGTTGGCCGGATCTGTCTCCGGCTGTTCCGCCCCCGATACGAACTTGATGTAATCGTTATAGACGATCTGGTAGGAGCCGTAGTAGGAATAGCCCTCGTAGCCCGTCGGTTTCGCCGTCATGTAGCCGTAGCCAACATAGTCCTTGAAGATGGCCAGGAAGTTCGACTGGGTGGCGGCGAGCCTCTTGTAGTCCGCCGTCATGTACTCCATAATGTGGGTGGTGCCGGAGAGGTTCTGCAGCCGGTAAACCGGGTCGGCGCTGTGGATGACACTCGTCCCGACGAACTGGACGAAGAAAACCCCCATGATGGCCGCAATCACGATCGTGACAATGACCTCCAGGAGGGTGAAACCGCCCTGTGGTCCCATCATCTGCCGTCCGACCCGTCGTCGGGCCGGTCTACGCATGGCCTTCATCATCGTCCCTCCTGTGGCGGATCACGGTATGAAGCCGGTGTTTTTCGTGACCGTAATGTCGCCCCCTGTCGTTACGACGGTAATCGTTAAATTACCGGGACTACCGTATTGCTCGCTCTTGAACCGGACCGTCCTTGAAGGAGATGCGTTGATCACGTTTGTAACGGTAATCGAACGGAGCGTCATCTTGCCGTCAGCCGATTCGTCGCCGGGAAGGCGAACGGGCACGCCGACGGCATCCTCGCGGAAGAGAAAATATTTGTTTTCGCTCTCGAAGAGGATTCCCCAGTCGAGTTCTGTGTTCATGGTTCGCGCCTGCGCATACCTGAGATGGTTTTTAACCAGATCCACCTCGGAGACCTGAGAGATACGATCCTCGGTGAAGAGCCGCGCTGTCGCAAAATAGGTGATGATCCCCAGGATCAGGAGCACCATGATGACCTCGAACAGGGTGAATCCGCCCTGCCCGCCGAATCGGCTTCTTCCTCTTTGAATCGCTCTATGCATACCGTTTCCCGCAGTTCTGAATGGTCCGAATCAGGAAAAAGCCTGTCGGCAGCCCGATGAGCGCTGAGAGCAGTGACACAAAAGCCGAAACCGGGAGGGCCCACTCCAAGGATACGAAAATCCCGTTGATAAGGGAAAACCCCAGGTAGACAAGGGCCCCGACCCGGGCCATGCGCAGGGCCACCTTCCCGTCCTTCAGGAGATAGAGGCCGATGGCCACCATACACCCGGCCGTGACCAGTGCGATCTGCGGCTGCCAGCGAACCCAGCCCGGAGTAACCAGGGACGCACCCAGTTTGTGCAGGCCGACCATCAAGATAACACCGAGGACGGCATAGAAAACGCCGACCATGATGAAATAAAAGGAGCACTCCTGCCCCGACACCGGGGAGCGAAGCGCGCTCAACGGATGGAAGCTGACCTCGCGGGGCCTCAGGAGAGCCTCGCCGATGACTTTCCACGGGGAAGGCCGATGAGCCCGAACGCGGCTCATGATGCGCTTCCCAAGACCCACCGGCGGCTCGGAGGCAGGTTCCTCACGCATCATCCGGGCAATCCCATTGAGAGCCTTCCAGGGGGATTCCGGTTCACCGGCCTCCGGAAAAGGTCCCTGCCCATCAATCTCACCGATTATTTTTTCTATATTTCGATCAGAGTCCAAGTTTCTTACCCTCTTACCCTCTTACCCTCTTACCCTCACACCTTCTCAACTTCGCATTTCGTCATCGAAGAAGCCGTCCGCCTCCATCATTGCCCGGATCTTCTCGAGGCCCCGGTAGACCTTCATCTTGGCGCTGCTGAGCGAATCCCCCGTCACAGAGGCGATGTCCTCGAAGCCGAGCCCCTCGTAGAAGCGCAGGACCAGGACCTCCCTAACCGGCACGGGCAGCCTCAGCAGGTAGCCCTGGAGCCGTCGGCCCTGCTCCCGGCCGATGGCCGCATGGGCCTCATCGCCGCAGGGGTCTGTCGCATCCGGCATGCCCTTTTCGGTTGCCTCCTCAGGCAGGGCCTTCACCTTGCGGAGATGATTCCGGATCACGTTCAGGCTTACCGTGTACAGCCAGGGGAAGAATCGCTCCCCTGCCCTGAAGCGCCCCAGGTACTGAAAGGCCCGCAGGAAACTCTCCTGGGTCAGGTCGTCGGCATCCTGGGCGCTTCCCGTCATGCGGAAGGCGAGACTGAAGACCGGCCCCTTATAGGCATCGACCAGAACAGCAAAGGCCTCTCGGTCTCCCCCGAGGACGCGGCCGATGATCTCTCCTTCGTCGATCTGTTTCATATACAAATCGGGCCGGCAAAAAGTCACAATCTTTATGCATCTTTTATGACAAAAACGGGCACGCTTCGTCCTTATTAGACGATAATCGCCGGAGAGGAAAGCTTTTTNNGCCGTCAGCAAACGCAGGGTATCGAACAACCTGTCGGCACTTTTCCCAAGGATGGAACCCGAACCGGTGTCAGCAGCCTCAGAATCGCCCATCGAAATCAGCATCATTCTGCCCGCCTTCCAGGAGGAGCAGGGTATCCCGCCCCTGCTCATGCAGATCGGGGCCGTCATGGCAAAGATGAGGCGGCCCTACGAGATCCTCGTCATCGACGACGGATCCACGGACGGGACAGCCGCAAAGGCCCGCGAGGCCGGGGCCCGGGTCATCTCGCATCCCTACAATATCGGAAACGGGGCTGCCGTGAAAACGGGCATCCGCGAGGCCCGGGGCCGGGTGATCGTGATGATGGACGCCGACGGCCAGCACGACCCCGCCGACATCCCCAGGCTCCTGGAGAAACTGGGGTCGCACGACATGGTCGTGGGGGCCCGCACGAGGGAATCCGAGACCAGTCTGCACCGCGATCTGGCCAACAGGGTGTATAACTGGTTCGCCTCCTACATCTGCAATCGAAAAATTGATGACCTGACGTCAGGCTTCCGGGCGATCAAGGCGGGGGCCGCCCGGGCTTTTCTCTACCTGCTGCCGAACACGTACTCCTACCCGACGACGCTGACCCTGGCCATCGTCCGCTCCGGACGAAGCCTGAAGTATGTGCCCGTGAAAACGTCGAGGCGGGTCGGCCGAAGCAAGATCCGGCTTATCCGGGACGGCACCCGGTTTTTCTTCATCATTCTTAAAATCGCCACTCTCTTTTCGCCCATGAAGGTGTTCCTGCCGGTGAGCGCGCTCATGTTCCTGACGGGTGTGGGGTACGGCCTGATCCGGATCTTCTATTTAGATACCCGGTATGGTCCCACATCCGCCATGCTGATGACGATGGCCGTCGTGGTGTTCATGGTCGGCCTGGTTTCCGAGCAGGTCGCCCAGATGCGGTTCGACCGGAGTGAAGCCCTTCGGGGCCCCCACCGCGGGGAATGACCGGATAGCAGCGGCGTACCCCTATGCAGACAGTGAAAAGCAACGGCCCCCGGAAGATATGCTACATCCTGTCCTACCGCCTTCCTGATTACGTGCGTTCGAAGTCCCTCGTCAAGGCGCTGAACAGGATGAGCGGCACCGTCCTTCTGGAGGCGGTCAATACCAGCAGGGGCTGGAGACGCTACGTCGAGACGCTGGCCAGACTGATCCGGTGCCGGCTGGGTGAGCGGCCGGCCTTTTATATCCTCGGATTCCGTGGTTACGAAATCTTCTGGATCGTGCGTCTTCTCACGGCGGGAAGCGTACTGGTCCTCGACCACATGATGTCGCCGTACGACAGCCTCCTCAACGAACGAAAGGCATTCAGGAAAGGGGGCCTGCTGGAAAAGTTCGTATACGGTTATGAAAGAGGAATTCTCCGGTCCTCGGACATCGTCCTGACTGACACGGAAAGCCACCGGCAGTACTTTGCAGGGCTGTTCGGGATACCGCCTGAAAAAATCATCGCGGTCCCCGTCGGTACGGACGAGGAGGCGTTCCGACCCCATCCGAGGGCCGAATCGGGCGTGAACGGCCTGTTTCATGTTTTTTTCTATGGCTCTTTCCTGCCGCTCCACGGTATTCCGGTCATCCTGGAAGCGGCGCGCCTGCTTCACGGCAAACCCGTCCATTTCATCATCGCGGGGGGGAAGCGGCCGGGGGAAGACCCGTTGCCGGCCGATCGCCCATCGCTCGCTAATGTGACGCACCGGGGCTGGGTTCCTTACGAGGAGCTTCCGGACATGGCAGCCCGGGCCGATCTTTGTCTCGGCGGTCCCTTTGGGAACACGGGTCAGGCCCGGCGTGTCATCACCGGCAAGACGTTTCAATTCCTGGCGATGGGAAAGCCCGTCGTCGTAGGCCGGATCCTGGACGACCCCGGATTCATAGACAGGGACAACTGCCTCCTGGTCCCTCAGGGCAGTGGGGAGGAACTGGCGAATGCCATCCTTTGGTGCCTCGAAAACCGTGACCGGCTGGAGGATATCGGGCGAAACGGGCGCCTGCTCTACGACAGGCTCTTTTCGACGGAGTGCATCACACAGCGGCTTAAGCCTCTTTTTGAGTCATGAGATACTATCCACCGAGATACCTTTTCCGCCGCTACGAGTTGCTCAGAAGGGTAACGGGAGGGGATCATTTCCTGGAGATCGGCCCCGGCCGCCTCATGCTCTCCGTAGAACTGCTCCGGCATTTCAGGCGCGGGACCCTGATTGATTTCAGCCCCGGCTCCCTGGCATTCTTCGCGGCCCTGGGAAAAGCGGACAGGGACCGGTTGAACCTCATCGTCGCCGATTTCATGGAGTACTCTTTCGAAGCATCCTTTGACGCGGTGATTGCCTGTGAGGTGCTGGAACACATACGGGATGAGTCGGCTTTCCTCGGCAAGATACGCGGGTTGCTGAATCCGGGGGGGCGATTGATTCTCTCGGTCCCGGCACGAAAAACATTATGGTCCGATCACGACGAGATCGCCGGGCATTACCGGCGGTACGATAGGCAGGAAATCACCGATCTGCTGTCGAGACAGGATTTCAAGCTCATCGACATTGTTGCATACGGGTATCCTTTCATCAACACCCTGAGAATGGCCCGGATCATCCAGGCAAAGTGGCAGTACGCAGAAAAGATCGGGTGGAGCACTGAACGGAAGACGAAGGAAAGCGGTTCGGGACAGACGGGGCTGCTCGCCCGGTCCATCGGACTGCTGCTCAACCCTGTCACGGTGTATCCCCTGTGCCTGATTTCCTCACTGTTCAACGGCAGGGATCGGTCGGAGGGATATCTGGTGATCAGCGAGAAATGAAAATTCATCTGGCGTACAGAAATTACAAGCCCCTTCATGACCTCTATCGATCCTTGCTGATAGAGCCGCCGCCGCAGGTGTCCTACATGCTTCCCAGGACGCTGCCGTTCGTCCGGCGTTTCTACCCGCTGTACCTGATGTTCGGCGATTGGGCTCCCGCCCGATCCCTGATGCACCTGGCGCAGCACCTTCTTTTCGGAAGGGCGGGTAGCGATGGACAGGCCGATGCAATTCATTACGTCCAGATGATTCCCGGCAACGTTCCTTCGAAACCCTACGTGATCGACTTTGAACATGCCGCGGCGCTCGCGAATTTCGTCCACCCCGATGAAGGGGCAAAGATTCGGATTCTCCGCTTCCTGAAGGATGATCGTTGCCGGCGGATCATCCCCCTGACCGGGGCGGCGCGAGAATCGCTCCTCAGCCTCTTTCCCGACCTGGACCCCGAGACGGCGTCTAAAGTGGAGGTGATCTATCCCGCTCTTCCCGATTATTCACGACTCAACCGGGAAAGAGGCGACGGTTTTTTTCCGTGCCGGGATAACGATACGCTGAAATTCCTGTTTGTGGGAAATGATGTATACCGAAAAGGCCTGCACGAGTTGATGGCGGCGTTCAGAGAACTGGAAAAGCGATACGCCGATATCGAACTCTGTGTCGTGTCCGACGCACCGGAGCCGCTGAAGAAAGCGTACCCGTCCCCGAGAATAAAGCATTTTGACCCGGCCTACCCGTTCGACCCGATGATAGAGAAGTTCTATTTTGACTGTGACGTCCTGGTCCTCCCGACGCACTGCGACACCTTCGGAATGGCAATCCTGTGCGCCCTGTCCTGCGGGAAGCCCGTCGTCACAACGGATCAGTTCGCTTCCCGTGAACTGGTCCGGGACGGAGAAAACGGATTGCTTGTCCGCTCCGAACGCCTGCTCCTGACAGAGGTTTGCATGCCGGACAGGGCAGCCACCCGGGCATTCATAACCCGTGAGGCAGACCCACTCTTGATCGAGGAACTGATTGATAAGTTGGGTACCCTGTGTGCAAACCGCAACATTGTAAAACGGATGTCCAAAGAGGCTTCGAAGGATTTCGAGGCGGCGGGTAAATTCTCCATCGGCGAGAGGAACCGCAAGCTGACGGCGGCTTACGGGCGCTGCCTCGAGACGGATGCGCAGAGTACCGGGGTACTGGCATGAAGGAAGCGCTGAAAAGGATTTTCAAGAAAATGAGAAGCCAGGCCGTGTCGGATTACAGCCTGTGCATCCTGGACTGTCTTGAGCCCTCACAAAGCGATATCTCGCTCCTGGACAGCGGCTGTGACGACGGTGAGTGGACTCTGAAGCTGGGCGCAAGAATCGGGGCGGTGCGGCTCCACGGCATCGAGATTGTGGACGAGCGGCGGCAGGCGGCCCTGGGGAAGGGAATCCTGGCGAGGCCCGGCGATTTGAACGAACCCTTCCCTTTCGGAGACGAACAATTCGAGATCGTTCATGCCAACCAGGTAATCGAGCATCTGAAGGACACAGACAATTTCATCAAGGAGATTTGGAGGACCCTGAAGCCGGGCGGATACGCGGTGATCTGCACGGAAAACCTGAGCAGCTGGCATAACATTTTTTCCCTTGTCTTCGGATGGCAGCCTTTTTCTCTCAGCAATGTATGCGAGAAACGCTTCCAGATTGGCAACCCTCTGGCGATTCACTACGATGTTGCGCCGTCGAACCCGCAGAGCTGGCAGCACAACCGTGTCTTTGCATACCGCGGGTTGAAAGAAATATTCGCGGCCCATGGTTTCGTCATCGAACGCATCGAGGGGTCGGGGTACTATCCCCTACCGAACTGTTTGAGCAAGCTCGACCCGAGGCACGCGGCGTTCCTCACATTGAAGATCAGAAAGTCTGGCAGCAAAGGGTCAGAGGCGGCGTGACGTCAGAGGCCGTCTGCAGCCGACGCGGCGGATCCGGAATTGTTGAGCATCGAACAGACAGGTGTTACAAGACAAAATGAACGTAAAGATGTTCATATCTCTGGCCTTGTCTTTCATGGCTGCCGCGGGGATCGGGTTTTATCTGCTGCACCACCCCGAGCTGATCGGCCACGTGCGGGACATCTCCCCCTGGAGCATGATTCTCCTTTTTCTGATGAGTGTAGCCACGCTTGCGGCAAACGGCCTTTACCTCCGGATTTTCGCAAAAAAGTTCGACATTCATCTCAAGTGGAAGGAGTGGTTCGGTCTGGCCTCGGTGACGGCCATGGGAAATTACCTTACCCCTTTCTCGGGCGGCCTGGTCGCCCGGGGCGCCTACCTGAAGAATCGCCACGACTTCCCCTATGCTCACTTCCTGGCGATGCTGGCCGCGAATTACATGATCGCCTTTGCCGTTATCGGTGTTACCGGGGTCGTCATCACGCTCACGTTGAGCGGAACGGAAAACTTCTCGTGGCCGGTGATCTTTTTCTTTCTGGCAACCCTGTCGACGATCCTGCTGGTCTTGTTCCTCCCTTCGCCGTCGATCGGAGGCCGCAATCGTTTGTTGCGTCTCGTGCAACAGGCCCTTGAGGGCATCGACTTCATCCAGCGGGACAGGGAGCTTTTGTTCAAACTCGTTGCCCTCACCTTCTTCAACGTGGTGGTCGGCGCATTCCTGTTTTTCACAGCCTTCCATTCCATCGGGGCCGCTATTCCATTCAGGATAGCACTCCTGATTTACCTGCTGACTGCCTGTACGGTGCTGATCAATATCACCCCCGGAAACCTGGGGGTGCAGGAAGCCGTAACAAGCCTTGCGGCCGCAATTCTTGGAGCCGGGGCCGACATGGGGCTGCTCGCAGCACTAATCGTCCGGGCCGTGACGATTGTTTCTGCCTTTGCACTGGGGCCGTTTTTCAGTTATCTCCTGTCGAAAGAACTGATGGCATCACGCGCCGTGCCCCCGTCGGGCACAAAGGAATTGATTTGAGCTGTCAGGTGCGTAACGAATATGGGAACCACCTGAGGGATATCGCGTAATCGGTGAAATTTCATGCTGAACAAGGAAAACGGGTTCACGCTCCCGTGGCGCTTTCCCCTCTCCTTTGATCGGGAGGCGGCCTTCGCCTTCGTTGCCCTGCTCTTCACCCTGCTGCTGGTCTATTCGAACAGCTTCCAGGGCGAGTGGCACTTCGATGACTACCACAATATCGTCGACAACCGGTGCGTGCACGTACAGAACCTGGATGACCTGTCGAAGTCATTCTACGGTCTGACCTGTGACGCCACGGACAGGAGGATTTCTAGGCCTCTCGCCTATGCGACGTTCGCCCTGAACTACCAGTTCGGAGGGACGGATGTGCGGGGCTATCACATCGTTAACTTCGCTATTCATCTATCTGCAGCTTTATTTCTGTTTCTCCTGATCAGGCTGACCCTTACACTGCCGGCCATGAATGAACGGTATGGCGGCATCGCCTACCCTGTCGCCCTCCTGTCCTCATTTCTCTGGGCAACAAGCCCGCTTCAGGTACACGCCGTCACGATCATCGTCCAGCGGATGGCGAGCCTTGCCGGGCTCGCCTATGTCGCATCGCTTTATTTCTACGCCCGGGCACGCACTGCCGGACAAGGCTGGCGCAGGCTGGTCTTTTACGCCCTTTGCGGCACAAGCGCCCTGGCAGCCTTTGCCACGAAGGAAAACACGGCCGTACTGCCGCTCACCTTTCTGCTCTATGACCTCTTTTTCATCCAGGGGATTTCGGCCAAGTCCGCCAAAGCAGCCCTGAGATGGTCGGTCCTGCCGATAGCCGTCGTGGTCGCGCTCGGGTTGCTCTATACCGATTTCGCCGTCGTCCGGGGAACCTACGAGGCAGGGGTGAGGCCGTTTACGCCCTCAGAGCGGCTCTTGACGCAGACAAGGGTTCTCTTTTTCTACGCGTCTTTGCTACTATACCCGATCCCGTCGAGACTGACGTTTCTTCATGATATCGAAATCTCGCACGGGATTTTCGATCCTTGGACGACCCTTGCCGCGATCATCGCAATCATGCTTTTTCTTCTATTTGCCGCTCTGAAGGCCAGAAAATATCCGCTGCTTTCTTTCGCGATCTTGTTCTTCATCCTGAATCACCTCGTCGAGGGGACTCTGATCCCGCTGGAACTGATCTTCGAGCACCGCAATTACATTCCTTCCATGTTCTTTTTCGTGCCGATAGCATTCGGGATGGTCCGCTGCCTGGACTATTTCTCCTATCACAAAGGTTTTCAGTTTTTCATGGCCGCAGGCTTCGCTCTGCTGCTGGCGTTCCAGGGGCACACGACGTTCGAGCGAAACGACGTGGTTCGATCAGACGTTCATCTCTGGCTTGACAACGTCAGGAAGTCACCCGGTCTCAGCCGCCCGCATATCAACCTGGCGAGGCATTACTATGAGGCAGGGATGTACGAACAAGCTTACATCGAAATGAAAACTGCAGAGGATTTGAATCGGGACTCCAATCTGAGACAGATCGGCATCGCGTCTTACAACCTTGGGGTCTACTACCTCTACCAGGCAAAAGACATCGACCGGGCGGAAAAGCAGTTCATCAAGGCCCTGGAGAGATTCCCGGGGCATCCCTCCTCGATCGTGGGTCTGTCAATGGCTTATCTGAAAAGGGGGGAAATCGAGAAGGCCTGGATGCTGATGCAGGAACACGCGCCGCGGCATCGCAACGACGTCGAGATGATCAATTGCTATGGCCTCGTCCTGTTGAAAAAAGGAAACGCACGAGACGCGATCAAAGCGGCGGCAAGATCCATGGAGCTGAAGTGGAACGACCCCAAACCCTGGGAGATATCGGGAGAGGCCTGGCGGAAACTCGGGCAGTGGCAGAAGGCCGCCCAGTGCTGGGAGGAGGCGCTGCGCCTGAACCCGGCAAACCCGCGAGCGCAGCTGGCTCTCGTGGAACTCTACGACCGGCTGAAGGACGGCCCGGCCCTTGCCCGCACGGCGGCGCGTTGCCTGGCGCTGAAGGGCGCAGAGCCCCTGGACGAGTGGCTCGCCGGTCTTGCCCGGAATAATGGAGTATCGGCCTACGAGGTGGATCCCGGAAAGCTCGGCCGGATCCTCCGGAGGGCAATCATCAGGGAGTTGGCGCGGTAGGGATTTAAGGGAATAGAACGACAGGTCGTACCACGAAGCGAAACGACGCTAATAAGGCAGCTGCCAGAGGCCGCTGTTGACACCCTGAACGCCGGGTTTGCCCGAAGCGTTAATTTTGATGGTTATGGTGTCCACGGAAGAAAAATTTAAGGTGTAGTCGCCGATACTGGTCGAGGTGCCTACGGCATCGACGAGGCTGGATGCGCCCGGCGGTGTCCCGTTTTCCAGGAAAAGCCTGGCATAATTAATCGAAAGACGCGCCTTGCCTTCCGCCACGGCCTGCAGTGCCGCGCGGTTTTTGGCCTCACGCGTGATATCGTAGTATTTGGGAACGGCAATAGAGGAGAGAATCCCGAGGATGACGAGAATAGCAATAAGCTCGATCAGGGTGAACCCCCTCTGAGAAGCGGGCAAAGACATGGACGCGTTACAGCCTCATTCCTGTTTTTTTCAACCGGAAAAGACCCGCAATCGCCGTCTCTGCACCACGCAAACATTCTCCGAGGACTGTTTGCACTCATCCCCGAGAGGATAACCGATCAGACGAAAGGCTGCGGGAAATGGCGGCCTCCGTCCGTCGATCGTATGTGAAAAAGACGCGCTCGAAAGCGGTTATTGCGGTAGAACCCAGTTGCTGACGTTAGTTCCTTTTACGCCGCGTGTAGCAGAGCCTGTCGCTCTTACCCTGATTTCAGTAGGAGTTCCTGCGGCTTCATAGGCTAACATGTAATCCCCGGCATTCAGTAACGATGGGGATCCAGTAAATTGAGGCAGCAATTTACTTACAGTCAGATTTGTCGTGCCCATCAAAAGATTCCGGGCAAACTGGTTCGACAGCCTGGATTTCCCCTCTGCGACGGCCTGCATGGCGGCCTTGTCCGATGCAACACTCGTCAGGTCCATGAACCTGGGAATGGCGACGGCTGCGAGAATCCCCAGGATCACCAGCACGGCAATGATTTCGATCAACGTAAAACCTTTCTGGTTACTCACTTTCGATCGCCTCCTTGACATGGTCAAAAGCCCTCCTTCAGTTTGTAGATTTCTCTCTCTTCAGACTTCAAAAACCCCATTTATCGCACGTTCGTGCGGCGACCGGGTGGCACCCCCGATTCCCCAATCAGGAGTACCTGTCCGAAAGGTGGCGCATTCTAAACCATTTCATCCCGTTTTTCCACAGTTTTTCGACCTCCAGGACCTTTGGAGATCCTCCCCGCACTGCCTGCCGGCCAGCTGAAACATGCGGGGTAAAAACTCTGGTCAACGGATGATCCGCTACCACCAATCGATGCCGGTCCTTCGAGATGACCTGCAAAACGTGAGAGCATCATCCGTGCCACGGGAAAAGGCAGTCAACCCGTAAAATAAAAAGGCCGCGGGTTTTCAGGAACTTGAACATGCTTTTTCCGTGCCGGGAGGACTCAGAGGACCTCTCTCCGGCAGGGAAAACTGACATAAATTGTTGTAATATCTACATATTATGTAGATTTCCTGATCATGGTGACGTCGATGTCGTATTTTTTCACCCGGTGCCAGAGGCTTCGCTCCTTGATCCCCAGGATCTGGGCGGCCTTGACCTGGACCCCGTCTGCCCGGGTCAGGGCATCGATGATAAACCGCTTCTCGATCTCCGCCAGCCGGTCATCGAGACTGGCCTGCTCGGAAACCTCCTGTATGGCCTGACCGACCAGGCCCCCCGAGATCTGGACCGGCAGGTGCTGCGGCTCGATTATCCCGTCTTCGGCCATGACGGCTGCCCGTTCGATGACGTTCTTGAGTTCCCGGACGTTGCCGGGCCAGTGGAACCCCATGAGGGTCTGCAGGGCCTTCGGCGAGATCTCCGCCGTTTTCGGCGCCGTCTCGACGAATCCCTGGGCAAGAGAAGGGATATCCTCCCGGCGCTCTCTCAAGGGGGGAAGGTGGAGGGAGAAGACATTGAGACGATAGAAAAGATCTTCCCTGAATTTCCCTTCCTGGACAATCTTCATGAGGTTCTTGTTCGTCGATGCGATGAAGCGGACGTCGACCCGGATCGATTTCGTCCCGCCCACCCGCTCGAACTCCTTTTCCTGCAGGACCCGAAGCAGTTTGGCCTGGGTCGTGAGCGGCATATCGCCGATCTCGTCCAGGAGGATGGTGCCCCCGTGGGCCAGTTCGAACTTGCCCCGTTTCTGAGTCGTGGCGCCCGTGAAGGACCCCTTCTCGTGGCCGAAAAGCTCGCTCTCCAGAAGGCCCTCGGGGATGGCGACACAGTTGAGCTTGATGAAGGGGCCTTCCTTTCGGAGGCTGTGCTGGTAGATGCCCTGGGCGACGAGTTCTTTGCCCGTGCCCGACTCCCCCGTGATGAGAACCGTGGCGTCCGTCGGGGCTACCTTGAGGATCTGGCTGAAGATCCCCCGCATGACCTTGCTCTGGCCGATGATCTCGGGAAAGAGCTCCCGGGCCTCCACCTTGGAGAGCATGCTCGTGACCTGCTCGAAGATGAGGTTGAACTGGCTGATGTCGTCGGCCTTCTGATCCACGGCACTCTGAAGCTGGGATTTCGGAAAGGCGGGCAGGTTCTCCGCGTCCCGGATGAACTTCTTGATGGGTCTCAGGATCAGCCAGGTCACAAGCAGCGCGCACAGGAAGGTGAACAGCGCGATGCCGATCCCCCAGGATCTGAGCATCCACGAGGTCTCGATGCTGTACTTCGCGTAGAAATCGGCAATCTGATAGGTGACGATCACGGCAAAGATCGTGATGCCGCTGAAGATGATGGGGATCAGGACATAGAGACTGATCTGGAACCGTGATTTCTGCATGTCGATTCTTCTGTCGTTTCAAAAGGGGCATCCACGCCCCGGGCATCATGGTCGAAAATTGTCCGTAGACAAAGAATAACGCGCTCCCGGAGTGTTTATCCGGTTCCTCAACGTCACGCCGCGAGTTAAAATCCCTTGGTGGCGACCTTGGTCAGATCCCACATGGGCAGGAAGACGGCGAGGGCAAAAAACCCGACGACGAAGGCAAGCCCCACGACAAGGACCGGCCCGATGGCATCGGAGAGGCGCTTCACCGCGAAGGCCACTTCGTCATCGTAGTGGACGGAAACGGCCTGGAGCATCTCGTCGAGCTGGCCTGACTCCTCCCCGATCGCCACCATCTGGATGACCATGGGGGGAAAGTACCGGGCCGTACTGAGAGGCCCCGAGATCCCCCGTCCCTCCTCCACCCGGTCCCTCACCTTGTCGAACTCCCGGGCAATGGCCGTGTTCCCGATCGTTCCCGACAGGATCTGCAGGGAATTCATGACAGGGACACCGCTTGACTGGAGAATGGAAAAAATACTGGCAAAACGGGACATGGCCGACTTCATGAAGAGAGGCCCCAGCAGGGGAACCCGCAGAAAAAACGCGTCCCTCACGAAGCGTCCCTGATCCGTTTTGAAATAATACCCTGCGCCCACAATCAGGGCGACGAGCAGGGCCAGGGTAAAGAGCCAGTAATCCGTCAGGAGGTGGTGAAGAAAGAGGCTTACCTTCGTCGGCCAGGGCAGCTCGACACCCACGCGGGAGAAGATGCCCACGAAACGGGGGATGACATAGTTGAGCAGAACAAAGAAGGCGATCCCCAGGGCCGCGACGACGATGATCGGGTACTGGAGGGCCGACTTGATGTCGGACTTGATCTTGTTCTCGTGCTCGAGGATGTAGATCAGCCTCTGCAGCACCTCCGGGATGGTCCCGCTGGCCTCGCCGGCCTTGATCATGCTGCGGTAAAGGGTGTTGAAGGTCTTCGGATGCTTCGCCAGGGCATCGGAAAGAGGGGAGCCTTCCCGGACATCCTGGGTGATCTCCGTCACGATCTGTTTGAGTTTGGGGTTGGCTACCTGGACTTCCAGGACTTCCAGGAGCCGCATGATCGGCACACCGGCCAGAAACATGGTGCGGAACTGCTTCGTGAACAGGATGAGCTCCTGCATCGCGACCCCGGAGAAGCTCTGCTGAAGGCTCTCCCACGATATCCCGAAGAGCGCGCCGCGCTCCGATGCGCCGGCAACCCGGGATGGGATGTAGCCCCGGCTGAGCAGAAGCGTCCGGGCCGCATCGAGGGATTCCGCCTCGATGACGCCTTCGACGGTCACGCCGGTCTCATTAAAGGCCTCGTAGGCAAATTTAGGCATCTTGCAAACAGGTACTGGTTGATTAGTTTATTAGTTCATTGGTTGATTGGGTAATGCCGCGAAGCGGCTCTGTCACCGGTCACTGCCGGCGGCCTGCAGGCCGCTCGGCTAGACCATAACCGCCGCCGAGGCTTCCTCGATGGTGGTCACGCCGGAGAGCACCTTGCTCATGGCGTCGTCCTTGAGCGTCCTGAGCTTCCCCTTCTGCTTCAGAAGCCGGGTGATGTCCTGGGCGGGGATTCCCCGCAGGATCATGTCCTGAACCTCCTCATCGTTGAGGACGATCTCGAAGATCCCCGTTCGACCGCGATAACCCGTTCCCATGCAGGCCGGGCATCCCCTGCCCCTCTGGAAATTGGCTCCGTCGGCCTCGAGGCCCCAGCCGGCGATCACCTTCTCGTTGGGCCGGTAGCGCTCGATGCAGTAGGGGCAGATGGTCCGGACAAGCCGCTGGGCAAAGGTGGCAAGCAGCACCGACGAGACGAGGAAACGCTCGATGCCCATGTCGATCAGGCGGGTAATGGCCCCCGCGGCGTCGTTGGTGTGTACCGTGCTCAGGACCCGGTGGCCCGTGAGCGCCGCCTGCACGGAGATGCCCGCCGTCTCGCCGTCGCGGATCTCGCCGACCATGATGACATCGGGGTCCTGGCGCAGGATGGAGCGCAGACCGCTCGCGAAGGTCATGCCGGCCTTGCGGTTGAGCTGGACCTGGCGCACCTTCTCGACGCGATACTCGACGGGGTCTTCCAGGGTGATGATGTGGATGTCGGGCCGGTTGATCTCCTTGATGATGGCGTAGAGGCTGGTGCTCTTTCCGCTTCCCGTGGGGCCCGAGCTGAGGATCATCCCGTAGGGCTTGTTGATGATGGATTCGATCTTGTCGCGGTCCTCCTTGACCATCCCGAGCCGGTCGAGCGAATAGACGCCGGAACCCATGTCGAGCAGTCGCAGAACGAGGTTCTCTCCATAGATCGTCGGAATGGAGGAAACGCGGACATTGATCTCCTTGTTCTCCATCTTCACGGTGAAGCGCCCGTCCTGGGGAATGCGGGATGTGGCAATGTCCATGTTGGCCAGGATCTTGATCCTGGAGATGATGGGCAGGAACATCTGCTTGGGCGGCGCGGGTACCTCGTGGAGCCTGCCGTCGATCCGGAACCGCACCTGGACGTTTTTCATCTGGGGGCTCAGGTGGATGTCGCTCGCCCCCTCCCGGACGGCCTGGGAGATGATGGAGTTGACGAGGCGCACAATGGGCGCCTCTTCGGCCATCCCCATGATGGAACTCGGGCTCACCTGCAAATCGTCGGTGTACTCGGCGGTCACTTCGGCGTCGACGCCGGAGTCGAATTTCAACTCCTCGAGGCTCTCGAGCACGCCTCCGAGACCCGACTGCATGCCATAGATCTGCCCGATGAGCTGGTTGAGCTCTCGTTCCGTGCAGACGACCGTTTCCACCTCGTCGTTGGTGAGCGCCTCGATGTAATCGAGCGCGTTGATATCGACGGGATCCGTCATGGCAATTGTGAGCAGACGACCCTTCTTCTTGAGCGGCGCCACCTGGTTCTTCTGGGCGATATCGGCGGCAAACACCTGGGCGAGATTGAGGTCTACGGGATACTTGTCGGGGTGGTATTTCTCGATCTTGAGCTGCTGGCTCAAGAGGTCCACCATCTGGTTCTCCGACAGGATGCCCTGCTGGATCAGGAGCTTTCCGAGCTTCATCCCCGTCTTCTTCTGCTCGTCGAGAAAGTGCCTGAGCTGGTCCTCGTTGAGGACCTCGGCGTCGATGAGCATTTCCCCCAGCTTCTTGCGGACTCTCAAGGTCTTGCCCTTTCTATCTTTCAAGGTTGCGCTCCAACCATGCCCTGTTGATTCCGAAAAATCAACCCCGTATCCCGCAGACCCGACAGGGCGCGGGCGCAGGAAGCGATGGTTCAGTCACGGCCCGGCAGGGCCGTCGCCTGCCCGCCGGCCTGCCCCTTCGGGATGTTCTTCCGGAATGGGGGAGCTACGGCCGGCTCCGCTGCGCCGGCAAGAGGCCGGACGCCTGCCGCTGCAGGCTTCCGGACAACGGCCCTCACAGGGTCCAGCGAATAGACGGTCTTGTCCGATACACGGGCCTGGTAGGCCGCCACCGTCCGCTCGCCCGGTTCGCCCGCCACATCCCGCTTGCCCGCAATCCCCGTCAGGGCGGCCAGGACAGCCACGCCCAGCGCGGCGGCCATCCCCCAGCCGATCGATCGCTGCCTCCGGCGGCGGGAGGCGCGGCTGCGGAGACAGGACTGCACGAGAAACCAGCCCGCCCGGGAGCGGTTCCTGACGATCATCGCCAGGATGACCTGATGGCACAGCATGACGACCTTGCGGGGCACGCCCCCCGTTGCCATGTAGATGGCGGCAAGGGCCGGCGTGGTGAACTCGACCGGTTCCTGGCCGGCCTGGCTGGCCTGGGCGATGCGGTGCTCGATCATCCGGCGCATCTGGGTGAAATCGAGCGGCTTGAGGCGCAGGCAAACGTTCATCCGGTCAGCGAAGTTTTCCCTGCGCTCCAGGATGGCATTGAACTCGGACTGGGCAAAGATGACGATCTGCAGGAGCTTGAAACGGTTCGTTTCGTAATTGAGGAACTCCCGCAGGATCTCGATGCAGAAACCGGGAAGCTTCTGCCCTTCGTCGATGATGAGGACCACGACCTTGTCCTCGTCGATTCCCCGCCGGAAGAGGTACTGCTTGATGGATTCCTTGAGCTGCCACTCGGTGATTCCCGGGGCGAAATCCGCGGCGCCCATCATCCGGGCGATGCCCGCCAGGAACTGGATGGGCCCGCTGAAATCGGGATCCATGAGCAGGTGGAACTCCACGGCGTCATCCCCGTGTAGCTTCCGGATCAGCATGCGCGACAGGGTTGTCTTCCCCGTGCCCACATCCCCGATGACCACGTTGAGCCCCCGGCGCAGGCGGATGGAGATCTCCAGCTGCTGCAGGCAGTTGACATGCTGGGGGGTCTCGAAGAAGAACTCCGGCTCCGGTGAATTGGAGAAGGGCTCCCTGTCGAGGTTGAGGCTCGTGAAGTAATTCATTTCTATTTCCCGGGGCTCGTCCCGGGGATCTCCTTCTTCTGGGGTGCCGGCGCCTCGCCGGGCACGGCGGGTATCCCCTGCGCCGGTACAGTGGCGGCCGGTGCCGCCCTGTATGCGGCCTGCGGCGGCAGGATGTGCGGCGTGATGAAGATGAGCACCTCCTCCATCGTCTCGGCCCGGTTGTCGGTCTTGAACAGGTGGCCGAATCCCGGGATGTCCTTCAGTCCGGGAAAACCCGAATTGGACATCAGGCTCCGCTGCTTCGTCAGGCCCGAGATCACGACAGTTTCGGCATCCTGGACGATCAGGGTGGTCTCCGTCTGCTTCTTGATGATGTAGGGGTTGCCCTGGACGGTCCGCGTCGTATCCACCTCGTCCTTTTTGACCTTGATCTTCATCTTGAGGTTCTGGCCGTCGATGACGTGGGGCGTGATCTCGAGCCGCAGCACGACGTCCTCGAACTTCACCTCCTGGGTGACGATACCGCTCGAGGTGCTCGTCGCCACGTAGGGGACCTTCTCGCCGTTTTCCGTGTAGGCCATCTGGTTGTCGAGCGTCGTGATGGACGGGCTCGAGAGGATGTTGAGCTTGCCGTCCTGCTGGAGGGCCTGGAGCTGCACTTCCAGGACATTGCCCCCGATCGTGCCGAAGATCAGGCCCAGCGACCCCGCGCCCCCCGCGGCGGCAATCGCGGCGGAGCTGGCCGGGAAGTTCGCAGCGAAGCCCTGGCCGGAGATGCCCGTCGACCCGAGGGTGGGTGTGTAGCCGCCCGCCTGGGGAAGTGTCGTTGTCGATCCGCCCGAGCCGCCCGGCGTGATGTAGTAGTTCTGCCCGCCCGCCCGGTTGACATAGATGCCGCCCCACTGAACGCCAAGGGTTCGCGCCGTGTCTTTCGAGGCCTCGACGATGTTGGCCTTGATGACGATCTGCGCCGTCGGCTTGTCAAGCCGTTCGATCATGGGGATCATCCGCCTGAGATCGTCCCGCGTGGCCTGGACGATCATGGAGTTCGTGTGCTGGTCCACCAGGATGGAGCCGCGGACCTTTCCGTCCTTGTCCTTCGTGAGAAGCTCTTTCAGGCTGTCCCGGAGCTTGGTGGCATCGGCATAATCCACGGAAACGACCATAGTGAGGAGCTTCTGGCCGCGCATGCGCTCCCGGGCTGACTCGAGCCTGAAATCCCGTTCCATGTCCTCCGCGGTCATGATGCGGATGATGTCGCCCTCCCAGGTGTAACCCAGTCCGTTGGTCTTCAAGATCCCCAGAAAGGTCTGGTCCCAAGGTTTGTTTTCGACGTTGATGGAGGTCTCCCCTTTGACGCCGGAGCGCAGCATGATGTTCACGTTGGCGGCCTGGGCCAGGGCCCGGAGGATGACGTTGATGTCCACGTTGTGCATTCGGAGCGACACGCGCCGCGTGGGAAGCGGCTTTTCCTTCCGGGCCGCCTCGTCCGTGATCAGTTCGTCCTCCTCGAGGGGCGGCATGTCCATGATCCGCGCCCGCCCCGTCGGCGAGTGCCCCTTCGAGGCATCCGCCATGGTGCTCCATTTTTCAAAGAAGGGGTCCTTCACCTGCGTGAGGTCCTTCGCGCAGCCTGCCAGCGAAAGACCGATCACAGGAATGAAAAACCAGCACATCCATCGGTAAAGGGCTCTGGGTTTCAAGGCCTGTCTCCTCTAGAATGATTCGTCTTTCAGTTTGATGACGATGTTTCTCTGATTCTGCCGGTCGGCAATCACCACCCGGGAGGGCTCCACGCTCGTGAGATAGAAGGCGCCGCCGAAGTCGAGCTTGTCGCCGACCCGGTAGGTGTTGCCGTTGATGACGGCAAGCTTCTTCTCGCCCATGTCGACATACCCCGAGTAGACGATGTCCTGGGCGCCCGCGCCCCCCGGACCCGCCTTGGCCGCAACCGGCAGGACTTTCTTGTAGAAGGGGTCTTTCGCCCAGGCCGCTTCCGCCCTGGCAATCACGTAGCTTTCGTTGGGCGACGTGGCCACTTTCTTGAGTTCCGCGGCGATTTCCTGGATGATCTTCTCCGACCCCGTGTACTGCTCGGCCGGCTTCGCCCCCTGCCCCGTGATGGCCGGCGACATGAAGTAGACGAGGGCAAAGAGGATCGAAAAGACCATGACGCCGACGATGATTTTTTCACGCTTGCTCATTCAGCCATTCCTCTCGTTGAGCGGGCCCAGGCCGGCATCGGCCGTTCAGCCGACGACGAGCCACACCTTGAGCCGGAACTCCTTGGTCCCGGGCACCTGCTGGATCTCGATCTCCTCGACCCTTTCGAGAAAGGGCCTGTCGCCCAGCTCGATCAGGAAATTCCGGAAATTGTAATAGTCCCCTTTCAGGGTTGCATGGACCAGCATGGCGGCGGAGCCTCCGACCATCGAGTTGATGTCGGGGCTCACGGACAGGAGCTCCAGCTTCGATTTCTGGGCCATGTCCTTGAAAATGAGGGAGATCTGGTCCTTCTGCTCCACGGAAAGTTTCGCCTTCGCGGGCAACGGGAGATTTCGCTGCGCCTTGACCTTCATCCGCTCGAAGAGCTGTTTGGTCATGGGGGCGTAGCTCTGGTGGGTGTTGATCTTCGTGTTGAGATCGTTGATCTCCGTGTCCAGACTGGCGATGCCCTGGTAGTTGTAAAATCCGATGTACACGAGAATCAGGATGATGCCCACCGCGATGACCAGGAGCGTCAGGCTTCGCGTCGCAAAGGGGAATTGTTTTCTAAATTCCATGATCGATCCTACTGGAGCTTTAAGTTCAGGACAAAGTGCAGGACTTCGCCCTCGGTCTTGTTCTGCTGCAGCGCCTCGATGACGCTTTTCTGGACCGTCGCCTCCTTGACCAGGGGCGACCCTTTCAGTTTCAGCACGTAGCTCGAGAGATACCCGTCGAGCATGTTGCGCTCTCCCAGGACAATCCCGTCGATCTCCAGGGTCTTCACTCCGGCCTCGGCAGGCTTCGCCGCCGGACTCCCCTTTTCAGCTGCCTTGGTTCCCGCTGCGGCCTTTTGTTCCGGCCGGCCGAGGGTGCTCTTCAGCTTCAGGAAGCGCACGTTCTCGGGTGTAAGGGCGGACAGTTCGCTGATGAGGGCCATCCCGAAATACCTCTCGCCGTAATCCTTTTTGAGTCGCCGCTCCTCACGGTCCTTGGCCGCCATCTGGAGGATCAGCTTCGTGTCGACCATCAGGTTGAGCGACGAGAGCTGCTGGTTGAGATCGGAGACGGTTGCTTTTTTCGTCGAGGCGATGCGCTCCTGCCAGGCAAAGACCGTAAGCCCCGTGATGATGATGCCGGCCAGAGAGAACAGGATGATCCGGTTCACCCGGCTCACCGTGGCCATCTTCTCCTTTGCCTTGTAGGTGAACAGCAGGTTGGGGGTCCTCGTGTTGTCCGAAAGGGCAAGGCCTACCGCCGCGGCCAGCGAGGCCTTCTCGGAGGCCGTGGCAGGCGCCGTGAGTCCCGAGATGAAGGGGATGGAAGGATCCAGCGGGTCCATCACGCCGCATTCGGTGCCGAGCTGCTCGCCGATGTAGTCGATAAGGGGCCGGTAGGCGTTTACGACTCCCGCGAGGTAGACCCGGTGCACCTTCTCCCCGCCCAGATTGGCAAAGGTGCGCTCCACCTGGCGGACGAGGCGGTCCAGGGCGGGGCGGATCATATCGAAGATGTCCTCTTCCGAAAGATCGTGCCCGGCGTCGTCGGGGGTCAGGGCCGGCGCGTCGGGGTCGAGGCTCATGATGAGTTTGTGGGCCTGCGTGGGCGTGATGGTGAAATCCATCGGCGCCGCACCGCTCCAGCGCATGTCCCTCGTCGAGGGGCGCTTGCGGTCGATGTAGCTCTCCACGAGGGATTCCACCATGCTGTTCATGCCCGTCTTGATGTCCCGGGTCAGGATGAGGCTCCCCCTGGAGTAGATGTCGATGCGGGCCCCTTCGCGGCCGAGGTAGAGGCTCGCCAGGGTCTCGCCGTAGGTCGGCATCCACTTGGTCCGGAAGAGGTTCTGGATGGCAAAAGGAGCGATGGCGAGGCCGCTCAGCTGATAGCCGGCATCGGCAAAGAGTTCGACAACGGACTCCACCTCGCGGCGCGGAGCCATGTAGACCATGACGGAGGTCTTCTTGACCCCCTGCTCCACCACGTCGGACTGGACCTCGAAATCGAGGATCGTGTCCATGTCCTCGAAGGAAAGCTCCCGCTTGGCCGTCCAGTAAACGGCGTTCTCGAGCTGCTTCCGGGGAACCTTGGGAATTTTGATGAAACGGACGTCCACCTTGGATGAGGACATGAGGTTCCAGATCTGGATCCCCTTGGCCGTCCCGCAGAATTTTCCCATCTCGGATTTCAGGAAGTCGGTGAACTCGTGGCTCCCCCGGGCTGTCGTGGCCGGAAAGGGCACCAGGCGGAAGTCGACGAGTCTCCATTGATCGGCGGCCACTTCCTCCACTTTCACCATCTGCAGGGCCTGGTGGCCGATGTCGACACCGACCGTCAACGGACGCTGGAAGGCGGGGGTCAGAGACGAAAAAGATTTTGCCTTTTTCTTCGGCACGACAGGCTTGTAGGAGGGCTCTTCATCGGAAGCCGTCTTCGCCTTGCCTCGTATGACGTTGAGAAGCTTTTCCGTGGAAGAAATCTCTCGATTGGAGGCCATGCTCACCTTCTTGTACGAAAAAGTCCCGGCTGTCCGGAATCGGGCATCGCTTCCGGCAGTCCGTTGTCACTGGAACAGAATCCCGCGAAACCCACACCGGGAGAGGGTTTCCCGAAAATGCCCGAAAATCACGAATGATAATAAACAGTTACACAATAAAAGAAAACCCCTTGAAACCATTATCTATTTCAGCAGGTTTGTCAAGCTTTTTTAGGCCCAAGTAACCAACGCAACGTTTGCACAATATGTGCCACAAAACAAATACTTACCCCGCGAATGGAGCCCTCGCGATGCGCCGCCCCGATCCCCCGTCCGTCACGATGGCTGTCCTGACCCGACGGCTACGGTTATCCGGGAAAAGAGCAGGGAAAGAGGCATTGTTACAAGCACTTCCGGCAAATTAGCATGACAGGCATCCGGCAAATCTGCTATGGAGAAGAGGACCCGGTCGGAAACCGGCGGACGAGCCGCCAGGTTGGATGGCCGGGCAACGGGCTCAAGAAACCGGGAGGGGCGGCAATGAGACAATTTTCCGTCAAGACACAGGCGCGCAGCCAGATGATCGACGTCACCGCCCAGGTCCGGTCGATCCTCAGGGAAAGCAGGGTCGAAAACGGCATCTGCGTTGTCTTTGTCCCCCACACGACGGCCGCCGTGACGATCAACGAAAACGCCGACCCCGACGTGCCCAGGGACATCCTGGCACAACTCGACAAGACGATCCCCCTGCGCGGGGATTACCTGCACAGCGAGGGCAACTCGGCGGCCCACATCAAGGCATCACTTTTCGGAGCTTCGGAAACGGTGCTCGTGGAGGGGGGCAGCCTCGTCCTCGGGACCTGGCAGTCGATCTTCTTCTGCGAATTCGACGGACCCAGGACCAGGCAGGTCTGCGTGAAGATCATACCGGCATAGAGACCACAGGCTACAGGCAACAGGCTGCAGATAGGAGACAACCAGCGGTCAACAGATCCTTCACCCCTTTTGATACGATTCCCCTCCCTTGACGGGAGGGGACAAAGGGGAGGGTGAAAGCAGAAAGGATCAGAGGCTCTCAATGTCTGAATCGATCACCGTTACGATTCTGGGGTCCGGCACCATCGTGCCGTCGCTCGCGCGAAGCACCTGCTCCTTCCTTCTCGAGGCGGCGGGCATGAAGCTCCTCTTCG
>DCVI01000048.1:0-13776 GCA_002327315.1 Syntrophaceae bacterium UBA2192
CCGCCCACCATGATGGAGGCGCCGACCTCGGAGATGACGCCGCCAAATCCCGCCATGACGGCGGCCAGCAGCGGGAGCCGCGCCTCGCGGATGAGGATCCGGACCATCTGCAGGCGCGTGGCCCCCAAGGCGAGGATCTGCAGCCGAAGCTTTCTCGGCAGCTGCTGCATGGCCGCGAGCGAGATCCCCATCACGATGGGGGTCGCGATGATCGCCTGGGCGAGGATCATGGCCGTCGGTGTGTAAAGGATTTCCAGGAATCCGAGAGGCCCGTTTCGCCACAAAAAGATCGTGACGAAAAGCCCCACCACCACGGGGGGCAGGGCCATCCCCGTGTTGATGAGGCTCACGACGAACTTGCGGCCGGGAAACTGCGTCAGAGCCACGACGGTTCCCACGGACATTCCGATAAAGAGGCTGATAAACGTCGCCGTTCCCGAGACCTTCAGGGAAAACCACGTGATCCCCAAAACCTCGGGGTCGAAGGTGACAAGCAGGATGAAGGCCTGACGGATGCCTTCAAGGATGATATCCATTTACTGACCCAGGGCCTCCTCTTTCTTGCCGGCATCGGGAAAGAAGAGCGGTGAGCCGTATTTGTCGACGCCGAAGGTCTTGATGATGGCCTGGGTCTCCTTCGAAACCATGAAGTCACCGAAGGCCTTTGCGCCGGCGAAGTTCGCCTTGGGCCACTTCTTCGGGTTCACCTCGATGACGTGGTAGATGTTGAGCAGGATCCCGTCGCCCTCGACGAGGATGTCGAGCCCCAGCCGCTTCTGCAGGGCCAGGTAGGTTCCCCGGTCGGCGAGCGTATAGGTCTTCTTCTCGGCCGCCACGGCCAGCGTCTGCCCCATGCCGAGCCCCGTCTGTTGGTACCATTTCTCGCCTTCGTACTTCACGCCGGCGGCCTTCCAGATATCCTTCTCCTTGGCGTTGGTACCCGAGTTGTCGCCGCGGGACATGAAGATGCTCCCCGTTGCGGCAATCTTCTTGAAGGCCTCGGAGGCCTTCTTCATGCCCTTGATCCTGGCCGGGTCGGCCGGGGGGCCCAGGATGATGTAGTCGTTGTGCATGACGAGCCTGCGCTCCACGCCGTTGCCGTCGGCCATGAACTTCTTCTCCGCCGCGGGTGAGTGCACGAGCAGCACATCGGCCTCGCCCTTGGCGCCCATGGCCATGGCCTGGCCGGAACCCACGGAGATCGTTTTCACGAAGTAGCCCGTCTTCTTCTCGAAGATCGGCAGCAGGACATCGAGAAGCCCCGAGTCCTGGGTGCTGGTTGTTGTAGCCATAATGACGTTTTTCTGTGCAGGCTGCGCCGCCACCGTTGCTGGAAACACAAACAGGGAAGCCAACAGCGCAAACATGATCATTGAGGCAAATGCTTTTTTCATATCGTTGCTCCTTAACTATCCCGCATGCGGGTTTCATGTCCGATCTGTTTCTTTCCGATTTTCCGCTCTTCCGCTCTTCCTCACTTCATCTTTTTTTGTGCAGCCTGCCACTCCTTCGAGTTGGCGAAGAAGAGGGGGGCGCCGTACTTGTCCTTGCCGAATTCCGCTATGAGCTTCTGTCCCTTCGCGGGGTCTGTGAGCCATTTCACGAACGCCATCGTGTCGGTGTGGTTCACGCGGGAGAACTTCTTCGGGTTCACGGGGATGATGGATATGTAGTTCAGCAGGGCCTCGTCCTTCTCTACGAGGATGACGAGCTTGATCTCCTTTTTCAGCGCCAGGAACGTCGCCCGGTCCATGAACACATAGGCCCCTTTCGAATCGGCAAATTGGGTAGTGGGTGCATTGCCAAGAGAACCCTTCTCGTAGGTGACGTACCAGGGGCCGGCGGGCTTGATCCCGGCTTTCGCCCAGATCTCCATCTCGGCCACGTGGGTCCCCGACTTGTCGCCGCGGGTGATGAAGAGGGCCTGCTTCGCGGCGATCGCCTTCAGGGCCTCTGCGCCCGTCTTCATCCCCTTGATCCCGGCGGGGTCGGCTGCGGGGCCCAGGATGACAAAGTCGTTGTACATCAAAGGGATCCGTTCGGTTCCATAGCCCTCGGCGATGAACTTCTCCTCCAGGGATTTGGCGTGGGCCATGACGAGATCGACATTCCCCTGCTCTGCAATCTTCAGGGCGGCGCCGGTGCCGGCGCCGACGTGGCGTACCCGGATGCCGGTATCTTTCTCGAATTGATCCTCCAGGGCCCCCACGATCCCCGAGTCGATGGGGCCGATCGTGCTTGCCATGAAGACAAAACCGCCCTTCTGTGCCCAGCAAAGACCGGGTACGAGGAACAGGAAACTCAACAACACTGGCAGCAGCCACTTTTTCATGTTTTTCCTCCTTCAGATGTTTGAATAAAGGATTTTTCCCGAATCCTCGAATCCGTAGCCGCCGAGACGTTCAAAACGCTCTCGGAAACCGGGGGATCGCAAGTCCTCAACAAGGGCCTGGATGCCCTTGTTGAAGTAGGTGGACTGCCCCAGGACCATATCGAAATTTTCCTTCGTCACGGGGACGAAGTGAAGTCCCATGAGCCTCGAGACGGCCACCGTGGCGATCCCCGCATCGGCCTCGCCGGAGAGAATCGACAGCCCCACCTCGACGTGGGTATAGACCTGCCGGTCGTATCCGTTGATCGCCTCGGCCGGGATGCCGGAGCTTTTCAGATGGTAATCCAGGAGCACTCTCGTGCCCGAACCGGCCTGGCGGTTCACGAACCGAACCTTCTTGCCGGCGATGTCCTCGATGCCGGCGATTCCCAAGGGGTTGCCGGGTGCCGCGACGATGCCGATCTCCCTGCGAAAGAGGTGCACCAGCACGGCTTTCATGTCGGGCAGGTATTTCGGAAGGAAGGAAACGTTATAACGGCCGCTCTCCTGGTCGAGAAGATGGGTCCAGGCGATGTCGGTGTACCCGCCGCCGAGTGCCTTCAGCCCCTCGGTGCTTCCCGTGTTGGCGCAGAAGAAATAAAATTCCGGGTGCGTATGCCTCATCCCGGTGAGCAGGAAATCGAGGACCGGGTCATTGCTCCCCGATGCCAGGAGCGCCCCTTCCATGCCGCGGCTCTTCTCTCTTGCCTCTTTGAGCCCGCTCCGGGCGCCGGTTTCGATCCACTCATCAATGAGTTTCTTCGGGAAGACCCACTTTCCCGTGACGCGGGTTCCCGGTATCCGTCCCGCCTTGATGAGGGCATAGATCTGCTTCTCGTTGATCCCGAGATAGGCGGCCGCTTCCCTTGTGTTCATCATCTCTTCGGACATGGCATCCTCTAAAACGTGAATGATAGTAAACCAAATGACAAAGAGCAACAAAAAATAACGAATTCCTACCCATACCGACAGGGCATTGCAGCTTGACGGCCTTAGTCATGAAGTGTACAGTAACTAAATAATCTGCAAGTGCCTATGGTAAAAGGGGAAAGAGGCATGACCCGTTACGTGATTGTAGGGTGTGGGGCGGCAGGGAATTCGGCTGCCGAGACGATCCGGAAGCTCGATCCGGATTCCGAGATCCGGATGTTCACGAAGGAGGCGGCCTTCTACTATTACCGGCCGGCCCTGCCGGAGTATCTCGCAGGGGAAAAGGCCCTGAAGGGGTTCACCCTGCACGACGGGGCGTGGTACGAGAAGAACCGGATCGACGTCCACCTCTCTACGGAAATCGTTCGTATCGATCCCGGCGCCCGGACCGTAACGACAAAGGAAGGCCATGTCTTTGCCTATGACCGGCTTCTCCTGGCGACGGGTGGCAAGGCCTCGCGTCCGGACATCAAGGGCGCCGATGCACCGGGTGTCTTCACGCTCAGGAACCTGGAAGACGCCGATGCCATCCTGAAGCGCGCCGAGTCGGCAAAATCCGTTGCCCTCATCGGCGGCGGCCTTCTGGGCCTCGAGGCGGGAAACGGGCTGCGTAAAAGAGGGCTCAAGGTGACGGTCGTCGAGAGAAACCCCCGCATGCTACCCCGTCAGATGGACCCGGCCGGGGCTCATCTGCTTCAGCACAAAATGGAGGAGATGGGATTTTCCTTCCTGCTCAGCGAGAGGACCCGGGAGATAGTCCCTGCGGACGGGCGATTGACCGTTCTTTTCGAGAGCGGGAACAGGCTCGAGGCGGAGATGGTCCTCTTTTCGGCCGGTGTAGATCCCGATCTGACCCTGGCACGGCAGATCGGCCTTCCCATCGGCCGGGCCGTAAAGGTCGACGACAGGCTGCAGGCGGGGCTCGAGGATATCTTTGCCGCCGGCGACGATATCGAACACCGGGGGCGATATTACGGGAGCTGGCCGGCCGCCATGGCCCAGGGCAGGGCCGCAGGGGCCAACATGGCGGGCAAGGGGACCCTCTACGAGGGGACTCTCCAGGCAAACCGTCTCAAGGTGGCGGGCATTGACCTCATCTCCATCGGGGACATCGACGCCGAGGGCGACGACGAGTGCATCGTCCAGGAAGATGAAGAGAAGTGCATCTACCGCAAACTGGTCATCGAGAACAATTCCATCGCCGGGGCAATCCTCCTGGGGGATCTCCGGGGGGAGAAGGAGATCCAGGCGGCCATCGAGGGACACAAGGACATCTCATCGGTCAAGAAAAAGCTGGAAGAGGAAGGATTCGATCTCTCCTAGCGTAATTAAAGCCCTATGGATTGCTGTGGATATTTTTGGGATTTTGCAGTAGATTTATTCACCCCCGGGATCGCTTCCCGGGGGTTTGCATTGCCACTGCGCGAGAATCTGCAACGGAGCGAAAGATGAAAGAACAGGAAAAGAAACCCAACTCATTCCGCGGTGCCTCGAAATACGTCCTCGACGAGGAACTGGCCAAGATCGTGAACATCTCCATCGCCCTGGAGATGCCTCTTCTGCTGAAAGGCGAGCCGGGCACGGGCAAGACGATGCTCGCCTACGCCATCGCCGAGAGCCTCGATCTGCCGCTCATCATCCTGAACGTGAAATCGAGCATGAAACTCGTCGAGGCCCTCTACCAGTACGACACCCTCACGCGCCTCAACGACAGCCGCTTCGGCGACTCGAAGCGCAACGTGAGCGACATCGAGGCCTACATCCGGATGGGCAAGATCGGCCAGTCCTTCGTGGCCGACGCCAAGACGGTGCTTCTCATCGACGAGATCGACAAGGCCGACACGGACTTCCAGGACGACATGCTCGATGTGCTCGACCAGATGTCCTTCGACATCATCGAGATCGACAAGACCTTAAAGGCCAAAAACCGCCCCGTAGTCGTCATCACCTCGAACGCCAAGAAGGATCTCTCGGACCCCTTCCTTGGGCGCTGCAACTTCCACCACATCGCCTTTCCCGAGCCGGAGATGATGCGCAAGATCGTGGAGGTCCACTTCCCGAAGCTCAGCGACGAGATGGCCACGGCCTGCCTGCAGACCTTCTACCGGCTCCGCGATATCGGGGGCGTCGAGAAAAAGCCTGCCACGCGGGAGCTCATCAACTGGATCCGCGCCCTGAAGAGCGACCCCGACTTCAGACCGGCCGTCCTGCAGCGCGGCGAAGTCCCCTACCTGGGAGTCCTCTACAAGAAAAGCGCCGATCTCGGTCTGGCCGCCAAGGCCATAGCCCGCCTCCGTCGCTGAGCGAAGTCTCCAGACTTGTGGCAGGTGGAAAGCCTTAGGTCTGGTTTACGATTGGTGATGGCGAAGTTAGGAAGTGAGGAAGATAGGAAGATCGGAGTGGTACTTTTCTTTCCGTTTTCTTTCCGCTCTTCCGCGCCTCTGCTCTTCCTCGCTTCGCTGTCTTGAAAGCATAAGATTGAAATAAGCAAACCATACGGACCATAAGCCGGGAAATGTTCATTCAATTCTTCTACACCCTGCGGGACCGCGGCGTCCCCGTGACGCCCACCTCGTTTCTGCGCCTTCAGAGGGCGCTCTCCCTGGGGCTTGTCACGTCGCTCGACGATTTCTACACCGTCGCCCGGTCGCTCCTGGTGAAAAGCGAGCGCTACTTCGATCTCTACGACCAGGTTTTCCTCCATCACTTCCGGGGCGTGGAGCTGAAGGACCCCGAGGCCCACGAGTTGACCGACATCGCGAAGGCCTTGCTGGAAGAGTGGCTGAAGGACCCGGCCGGGGTGGCAGCCGCCTTCGGCATCGACGAGAAGAAGCTCAAGAAGATGTCCCCCGAGGAGCTCATCCGGTATTTTCTCGACCGATTGAAAGAGCAGACGGAAGCCCACCACGGCGGAAACCGCTGGATCGGCACCCGGGGCACCTCGCCCGTGGGGCACTCGGGCACTCACCCCGAGGGGATGCGGGTGGGTGGAGTCTCCCGGAACAAGTCGGCCATCAAGGTGGCCATGGACCGGCGCTACCGGGACTACTCCCAGGACGGTCCCCTCACGCAGGCCCAGATGGGCGAGGCCCTCAAGAGGCTTCGCCGGATGGTGCCGGCAGGCCCCAAGGACCTCGTCAACGTGGACAAGACGATCCGCGAGACCCTGCGCAACGCAGGCGAGATCGAGATCGTCTTCGACCGCCGGCTCACGGACCGCCTCAAGGTCATCCTCATGATCGACAACGGGGGCTGGTCCATGGAGCCCTACGTCGAGCTCGTCCAGACCCTTTTCAGTTATGCGCGCTCGCAGTTCAAGGACCTGCGGACCTATTACTTCCACAACTCGGTCTACGACGTCGTCTGGCAGGATGCCCAGCGTTACTATCGCCCCGAGCGCCTCGACGAGATTTCCCATCGCGACCCCGAGACGCGACTCATCGTCCTGGGTGATGCGAGCATGTCGCCCTACGAGCTCATGTACGCCGGGGGCGCCATCGACTACACACAGCGCAGCACCCGTCCCAGCATCGACCGGCTCAAGTTCCTGGCAAGCCTCTTCCGCCATGCCGTCTGGCTCAACCCCTCACCGCTCTGGGAGTGGGAGCGCGTCCGCACCATCGGGATGATCCGACAGGTCTTCCCCATGTATGAGCTGACGCTGGACGGGCTGGAGGGGGCAGTCAGGCGCCTCGTGGCGAGAAACTAGGGTGTAGGGTGTAGGGNNAATACCCAATATCCCAATACCCAATTCCACAATCGGCTAATCAACTAATAATCAGGAACGGATTGTGTTTCATGTCCGTGTCGGCGGGGGGGACCTCTTCGTATTCGTCCCGGAACTCCTCCCAGACGTTGGATAGCTCCTCGCGCAGGGCGGCCCGAAGATCGTCGGGCAACTTCGATGCAATCCCGAGCATGTCCTCGATGAAAATTTCCCGGAAGCGGGCCATCCGGTAAGGGGGTGCCGTTTCTCCCTCGCGAAGGATCGCAAAGAAGGCCCGGGCCTCTCCAGGCTCGATCGCCGCAAACCCGGGATCGAGCCCGAGCCGCCTGCGGGCCCAGAACGTCAACAGCAGATGGAAGCAGGTCAGGTCCTCCCGTTCGGAACTCTCAGGACCGATCGTGATTTCCTTTGTCAGGGCATCCATCAGCCCGTCCATGGCGATCAGTCCCATGAGGGCCCTGCTTGCCCTGGTGAGGTCCTCGGCACCGGCGAAATCCCGGTAGAGCTCCCCTTCCTGCAATCCGGTGTACAGCAGGGGCTTCTTCAGAAGGAGGCCCGACAACAGCGAACCCCGTTGATCGCCCCAGAAAGCGTCCGTGAACCCGCTCCTGCGGAACCAGGCCATTCTTAGCCAGGTATCGGCCACTCGTTTTACGCGGAGAGTGAGACCGAATCCGGCGCGGAAGAGCGATGTCAGGGTGTTGCTCTCCAGGAGAGTGCCTGCGCGGCCGGGGTCCCTTCCCGTCATTTCTTCCAGTGCGATGTTGAGATAACCGGCGGCCTTCTTGGTCGTTCGGACCAGATCGGCCAGCTCCGTGCGGGCGAGCCCCTCCACCGAGGCGATCTGGTTTGCAAGCCCCGCGAACTCCAGGCGCATCCGGTCCAGAAGGAGGGGGTCTTTCACGGCTCTCAGCGCCTCCTGCAGGAAGCTTCCCTGCGGCCCCTCGTGAAGCGGCAGGAAGGGGACCAGGGCCCGGTCTTCTTCATCGGCCGTGATGTCGACGAATGCGGCAGGCTTTCCTGCGAGATTCATCTGTTCGAGCGAAAGGGGCGAATAGATGGAGATGGCCTCGTCAAAGGGGAGAAACCCGTATTCGGCCAGGCGCACGTTTCTCATCCGGGACATTCCGTCTTCCAGCTCCGAGGGGATCACCCCGGCAAGACTGGACACCAGGGCATGAAAGGCAGGCATACTGGCCGCGGTGATAGCGCCCGTGAGATCCCGGAGAAACGGCTCGAACTCCGTGTCAACGGCCTTCAAATAGATGACGCCGTCGTGGGTGAAGAACCCCTCGGGGATCTCCTTCTCGTTGTCGTCCTCCTCCCGGACCATCACCTCGATGCTCTTTTGCAGGATATAATAGGTCAGGGCGCTTCCCTCGTCCAGCAGCCAGGCAACCGTTTTGCGGCTGTCGGTCTCGAAGCGCCGCCTCAGCCAGGACAGGGTCTCGCCGGTGTTGATCTCATCGCGGTCCCAGATCTCCATGTCGAGGATATATTGCCACTGATCCGGGGTGGCAAGCTCCAGCAGCGCCAGGGAGTCGTCGCTTCCGATCTTCTTGATGAGCCAGAAAAAATCGCCGGCGGGAAATTCCTCGACCACCTTGCGGGGATTCTTCTCGTTGAGGATGCGCTCCAGGATTTCCCCGCCGCTGAGGCTGTCGAACTCCCGCAGCAGGATCGTGCTGCGCGAGGCGGAACTCTCGACGATGTCGTCCGTTGAATGGTGCTTCGGTGGGTGTTTCATGGTACGTCCCGCTGCTCCTCCCGGTTGTTGGGGTGTTTTTTGAGAGAAAAGCCCCCGGGGAAGGGTGAGCTCCCCCGGGGGCCGGAACGCTTCTGTGCGGTGTGAGGGGGCGGGTACTTCCTAGTCCAACTCTGCCTCTTCTTTTTCGGCCTTCTTGCCCACCATGGTCCGCGTGGTGATGAGGAGCGCGGCAACCGATGCGGCGTTCTGGAGGGCGAGCCGTGCCACCTTCGCCGGGTCGATGATGCCGGCCTTGATCATGTCCACGTACTCTCCGCTGTCGGCATCGAAACCGAAGGCCCCTTTCTTCTCGCGGACCTTCTCCACGATTACCATGCCCTCGTAGCCGGCATTATTTGCGATCTGTTTCAGCGGCTCCTCGATGGCCTTGCGGATGATCTCGATCCCGTAGCGGACATCCCCCTCGAGCTTTACCTTCGCCAACGCGCCTGCGCAGCGGATCAACGCCACGCCTCCGCCCGGCACGATGCCCTCCTGGACAGCCGCGCGGGTTGCGTTGAGAGCGTCGTCGACGCGGGCCTTCTTTTCCTTCATCTCGATCTCCGTGGCGGCGCCGACCTTGATGATCGCAACGCCGCTGGTGATCTTGGCCAGGCGCTCCATCGCCTTCTCGCGATCGTAGTCCTGCTCGATGATCTCGATTTCCTTCTTGAGCTGCTTGACCCGTTCGTCGATATCCGCTTTTTTGCCCGCGCCGTCGATGAAGGTCGTGTTGTCCTTGTCCATGACGATCCGGCGGGCCCGGCCGAGGTCCTCGATGGTGGCCGATTCGAGCTTGACCCCCATTTCCTCGGAGATGACCTTGCCTCCCATGACGACGGCGATATCCTGCAGGGCCCCCTTGCGCCGATCGCCGAAGTAAGGGGCCTTGATGGCGGCGCACTTGAGCACGCCGCGCACCTTGTTGACGACCAGCGTTGTCAGGGCTTCGCCTTCCACGTCCTCGGCAACGATCATGAAGGGCTTGCCGGCCTTCGACACCTGCTCGAGCAGCGGCAGAATTTCCTGCATGTTGGTGATTTTCTTGTCGGTGATCAGGATGTAGGCGTCTTCCAGGACGGCCTCCATCTTCTCCACGTTCGTGATGAAGTAGGGGGAGATGAAGCCCCTGTCGAATTTCATCCCCTCGACGTATTCGAGGATCGTGTCGAGGCTCTTGTTTTCCTCGACGGTGATGATGCCCGCCTTGCCGACCTTGTCCATGGCATCGGAGAGGATCTTCCCGATTTCCGTGTCGTTGTTGGCCGAAATCGTTCCGACCTGGGTGATCTCCTGTTTGTCCTTTACCGGTTTGGCGATCTTCTTGAGTTCCTCGGCTACCAGCTCGACGCCCCTGTCGATCCCCTTCTTGAGTTCCATGGGGTTCATGCCCGCCGCCACGAGCTTTGCCCCCTCGCGGTAGATGGCCTGGGCAAGGATCGTGGCCGTCGTCGTGCCGTCGCCTGCCTGATCGGAGGTCCTGGAGGCGACTTCCTTAACCATCATGGCGCCCATGTTCTCGAAGGAGTCCTCCATTTCGATTTCCTTGGCCACCGTGACGCCGTCCTTGGTGATCGTGGGGGCCCCCCACTTGCTCTCGATAACGACATTGCGCCCCCGGGGCCCCAGGGTCACCTTGACGGCATCGGCCAGGGTGTTGACCCCTTTGGCTATTTTTTCGCGCGCAGTGGCGTCGTACAGGATATCCTTCGCTGGCATGATCGAGACCTCCTCCGTTTCCTTCAATATATGGATTGCTGTTGCTTTTCTTTTCGAGTGCGGCTTGCTCCGGTGCCGCTATCAAGTTAATGCCGCTTGCCCGATTGTCAAGCTCGCGACGGTGCGAGCCCTACCTTTTCCTCCATCGCTCGACCCGGGCGAAGGCTTCCTCGACGGCTTTCAGGAGCATGTCGAATTGCACGGGCTTGATGAAAAAGTCGTCGAAGCCGGCCTCCCGGCACTCCTCGACCTCGAAGAGGCCGGCCCACCCCGTGATGGCAAAGAGAATGGAAAGGGGCTTTTCCCTGTGGATCTGCCGGCCCAGCTCGAGCCCGTTCGTACCGAAGAGTCTCAGGTCCAGAAAGATCACGTCGATCTCCTCATCCCGGAGGATCTCGAGGGCGTTCTCGGCGCCCTCCGCCGTCAGGACCTGGTAGCCCGAGGCGCTGAAGAAGTCCTTGAAGAACTCCCTGACGGTCAACTCGTCATCCACGATGAGGAGCTTCTTTCCCATGGATGTCATTCCTTGTCGGGTGGGGTCGGTGCGGCTCGATCTTTCAAACGCTACCTTTTATTACATCCGCCCCCGAAATCCCAGTAAAATTTTACATCAAACCATCGATCTCGCGGATCTTCTCCCGCAGTCGTTTCGGCGAGACGGGGTAGGGGGTCTTCAGGCCCTGGGCAAAGAGCGACACCCGGTACTCTTCCACCATCCACCGGTACTCGTCGATGGCCCGGAGCCTCTGCTCGGAGGCGGACGGGGCGATGCCTTTCCGGAACTCCTCGAGCTTATCCTCGTAGGGGCGGATCTCGGCGAGGCGGCCCCGGTCCTTGTCGATGTGCACGGCGCCTCTCTCGGCACGGACCTGGAGCGCCTTGAGGTAACGGTTCACCTGGGGGAGGCGCTCCCGGTCGTAGATTTCAAGAAATGTCAGGGGCAGGAGCCGCTGAAGCTCGGCGCGCATCTCTTCGAGGAAATTGAGAACCGTCCGGTTCGAGACGTTTGCCGCCTCGAGCCCCGCCAGGGCCTGGCGAGTGTCGTGGTAGGCGCGAAGAACGGACTCCACTTCCCCGAGAAGCTCCTGGGGCGCCTTGAGAAGCGTCGGCCCCAGGAGGCGGGTATACGCTTCGAAGTCCTGCCGGGTCCGGAGGTCCTTTTCCAGGAGGCGGCGGACAAGGCCCTGGAAGAGGGCCTCCTCCAGCACCTTCGTCCCGCCGAAATAGGCGGACCAGACCTTCATCTCTCCCCGGAGGGCAAGGTAACGGCGGGCGAGTTCCAGATCTTTCCGGAAATGAAGGGTCAGGAGCGTCTTTACGCCGGCCCGGTGGGCGTTGTCGGCCTCCCTGCGGTTTATCATGAGCCGAAGGTCGACGGCCTCGCCGGCGGGGACGAGGGCAGGGTAGGCGACCCCCTCGAGGACGTTTTGCGCATCCAGCCGGATTTCCTCGGGGATCTCCTCGGGCAGATCGGGAAACTCCCAGCGGGCGATCCCTGTCCGTTCCCAGGCCGCCCTGGCACGGCTGAAGGCCCGGGATTCCTCCTCTTCGATACGGTCTTTTCTCAGGGATTCAAGGTCGCGCGTCGAGCGGAGTTCTTTGCCCTTCGGGTCCACGACGGCGTAGCGGAGCTTCAGGTGATCGGGCAGCCCCCCCAGGTCCCAGGCCGCGAGGGGGACGTCCAGCCGGAACTTGCGCTTCAGGCACTCCGAGAGGGCAGCAGGCAGAGATCCTTCGCCGCGCTTCATCTCCCGCAGGATCGTTTCCACCGACTGCGGGATGGGAATGAGGTGCCTGCGGATGTCCCGGGGCAGGGCCTTGACGAGTGCCGTGACCCGTTCCTGCAGAAGACCCGGGACGGCCCACTCGACGGCCTCGGGCCGCAGGCGCGTGAGCGCGCTCGCCGGAAGCTTCAGGGTAACCCCGTCGTCGGTTTCTCCCGGCCTGAACCGGTAAGAAAGCGGAAGCGCAAGCCTGCCCGCGGCGACGGTGTCCGGGTAAAGGGACAGCTCAGCCGGGTCAGGGGCCTGACGGAGAACGTCCTCTTCGGTCATCCTCAGAAACGAATCGCTCCCCCGGTCCCGGACCATCCTCTGGAGGGTCCGGACGTCGTAGATGTCCTGGAGCCGCTCCTCGTAGAAGGCGGCCAGGACGTCGTCCGTGGTCAGGAACGTCCGCCTGCGGAGCCTGTTCTCCATGTCCCGGACCCGTTCGATGAGGTCGCGGTTGTGAGCGAGAAAGGGCAGGGGCCTCTCCATCTCCGCCGGCACGAGGGCCTCGCGGATGAAGATCCGGGTGGCCTCCTGCGGATCGACACGGCCGTAGGAGACGCGCCTTCCCTCGACGATCACAATCCCGTAGAGGCTCACCCGCTCGAGGGCCGTCACCTCGCCCCGCTTTCGGTCCCAACGGGGATTCAGATAAACCGAACGGCAGAGGCTTCCGCCCAGGGCCTCGAGCCACTCCCTGTCGATGTTGGCGGCCGTGCGGGCAAAGAGCTGTGTCGTCTCCACGATCTCCGCTGCCACGATCCAGTCGCCGCTGCGGTTGTAGAGACCCGAGCCGGGGAAGATCACGACCTGGCGCCCGCCCGTGGCGCCGTAGGTGTTTTTTTCCTTCTTTACGGCGATGTTCGAGAGATAGCCGCTGAGCACCGAGCGGTGAATCCGGCCGTACCAGGCCTGGGGGTCGCCGGCCTGCTTCTTTGCGGGGTGCTTCTCCCCGGGCGGGGGGGCCTGCTCCTCGACAATCTCCCGGATCTGGCCGTGGACGTCCCGCCACTCCCTCATCCGGCGAAAGGAAAGAAAGTGGTCGCGGCAGTACTTCCGGAGGCGGCCCGGGGATTTTGCGCTCGGTCCGTTTTCGTGGAAGCGCTCCCAGATGTTGATCAGGGTGAGAAAATCCGAGGAGGGGTTGACGAAGAGAGCCTGGGCGCCGTCGGCTTCCTTCTCCTTACCGGAGGGACGCTCCCTCGGGTCCTGGGTGCTGAGGGCCGCCGCGATGACGAGGATTTCCCCCAGGCAGCCCTCCGTTTCGGCCTCGAGGATCATCCGGGAGATCCGGGGGTCGAGGGGTAGGCGGGCCATCCTGCGGCCCCGGGCCGTGAGGCGGTAGCGGGCGGCCCCGTCCTCCCCGTTTTCCCGCTCGATGGCGCCGAGCTCCTCGAGGATGTCGTAGCCTGCGCGGAAGCTCTTCGGCGCCGGCGGGTCGACAAAGGGGAAGGCTGCGGGGTCATCGATCCGCAGGGTGAGCATCCTCAGGATGACCTCGGCGAGGTTGGAG
>DCVI01000048.1:13827-13949 GCA_002327315.1 Syntrophaceae bacterium UBA2192
CCGGACAGGCAGACTCGAGGTCCTCGTCCGGGGGTTGTAGTAGGAGATCCGGGCAAGCCCCGTGTCGATGACGAAGCGGATGCCGGGGATCGTGATGGAGGTCTCGGCGACGTTGGTGGCCA
>DCVI01000134.1:0-8927 GCA_002327315.1 Syntrophaceae bacterium UBA2192
ATGGTTACGGCCGCTACCCCAACGTCATCACCTCCCTGGAGTTCGAACGGGTGCTGTCCGCCACCGGCCCCTTTGGCGGCCACATCTTGCGGCCCGGCGACGGCCGGGAGCCGAAAAAGATCGCCTGGATCCAGTGCGTCGGCTCCCGGGACGCCTCCATCGGCCGCGAATACTGCTCCTACGTATGCTGCATGTACGCGGCCAAACAGGCCATCATCGCCCGGGAGCACGACCCCCGCATCGAGCCGGCTATCTTCTTTATCGATTTCAGGGCGCAGGGCAAGGGCTTTGACCGCTATTACGAGCGAGCCCGAGACGTCCACGGGGTGCGCCTCATCCGCTCCATGATCTCCCGGGTGGTTCAGGACCCCCGGACCCGCAACCTGGAGATAGATTACGTTGACGAAGACGGGCGCATCCGGACGGAAGAATTTGACCTGGTCGTGCTCTCGGTGGGTTTGAGCCCGCATCCGGCCACCCGGCAACTGGCCAAAGTCTGCGGGATCGCCACCGACACCTGGGGCTTCGTGAAAAGTCCGCCCTTTAAGATGGTAGAGACCAGCCGCGCCGGAATCTTCACGTGCGGGGTCTTTCAATCCCCCAAGGACATCCCCGAGACCGTGGGCCAGGCCTCGGCGGCGGCGGGGGCTGCGGCCACGCTCCTGAGCGGGGCTCGGGGCACGTTGCTGTCCAAGGCGGAATATCCGCTGGAACGGGATATTGCCCGTGAGGAGCCCCGCATCGGGGTCTTTGTCTGCCATTGCGGCATCAATATCGCCGGAGTGGTAAACGTGGCGCAGGTAAGCGACTACGCCCGGACACTCTCCCGGGTGGTCTATGCTGATCACTACACCTTCACCTGCGCCACCGATTCACTGGAGGCTATGCGGCAGGTCATCGAGGCCCACGACCTTAACCGGGTGGTGGTGGCCTCCTGCAGTCCCCGGACCCATGAGACCCTGTTCCAGGACAACCTGCGCAAGGCCGGTCTCAACAAGTACCTCTTCGAGATGGCCAACATCCGCGACCAGAACTCCTGGGTCCACATGAACGAACCGCTGGAGGCCACCGAGAAGGCCAAGGACCTCATGCGGATGGCCGTCGCCAAGGCGCAGTTCCTCAAGCCCCTCAAGCCGGGCCAGCTCGGCGTGAATCACAACGCCCTCGTCATCGGCGGGGGACTGGCCGGCATCACGGCGGCCCTGTCGCTCGCGGACCAGGGCTTCGAGTCCTACATCGTGGAGAAGGAGAAGGAACTCGGCGGCAATTACCGCAAGCTCTTCTACACCCTCGAGGGCCTCGACACGCAGAAGCACCTGGCGAAGCTTCTGGAGAAGGTGAAGGCAAACCCGAAGATCCACGTCATCACCGGCGCCGAGATCAAGAAGATCGACGGCTTCATCGGCAACTACAAGACGACCGTCGTTGCCGGCGGCCAGGAGCAGCAGTTCGAGCACGGCGTCGTCCTCGTCGCCGCGGGCGCCTACGAGCTCGAGACGAAGGAGTACGGCTACGGGACGAGCGAGGCCATCGTGGCCCAGCGCGACCTCGAGAAGATGATCCACGACAAGGACTACAAGGTCGGAGCCGCCCGCAGCGTCGTCATGATCCAGTGCGTGGGCTCGCGCTGCTTCGAGCGGCCCTACTGCAGCCGCTACTGTTGCAGCGAGGCCATCAAGAACGCCCTGAAGCTGAAGGAGCTCGACCCCGAGAAAGACATCACGATCCTCTATCGCGACATCCGGACCTACGGCCTCAAAGAGGACTTCTACAAGAAGGCCCGCGAGCTCAACGTGAAGTTTGTCCGCTTCGACGAGGACCGCAAGCCCGAGGTGAAGGTGGACGGAGGCAAGGTGACCGTGAGCGTCTTCGATCCCGTGATGAACGAGCCGGTAGACCTGAAGGCCGATATCCTGGCGCTTTCCGTGGGCACCGTGCCCAATCCGCAAAACGCAGCCATCGGCCAGATGCTCAAGGTACCCACGAACCAGGACGGCTTCTTCCTCGAGGCCCACGTGAAGCTGCGCCCCGTGGACTTCGCCACGGACGGGGTCTTCATGTGCGGCATGTCCCATGCCCCCAAGATGAGCGAGGAGACCATCGCCCAGGCCAACGCCGCCGTTTCGAGGGCCTGCACCATCCTCACGAAGGACTACATCGAGGCCGAGGGCAAGACGGCCTATGTGAACAAGGAGCTCTGCATGGCCTGCGGGCTCTGCGAGGCCAACTGCCCCTACGGGGCCGTCGCGGTGGATCTGGCCGAGGGCGCTGCCGTTGTCAATACGGTCCTCTGCAAGGGCTGCGGCGTTTGCACGGCCTCGTGCCGCATGAACGCCATCGACCTCAACGGGTTCAACAACGAGGAGGTTATTGCGCAGATTTCTTCGGCCATATGAGGACGGAAGAGCGGAAGCGAGGAAGCGAGGAAGAGCGGAGGGGCAGGAAAAGAGAAAGTTATCTTTCCGATTTTCCGCTCTTCATAACTTCCTAACTTCGTACACTTGCTTCGGGGGCTTTGCACAGAGGACGGGCCTTCAATAAACCGAATAACAGACAGTCTGGAGCAACTATGTCACATCACGACAAACCGGCAGGCAAGAAATCCGAAGGGTGGGAACCGAAAATCGTCGCCATCGTCTGCAACTGGTGCACCTACGCAGGCGCGGACCTGGCGGGGATCAGCCGGATCCAGTACCCCCCGAACGTGAGGATCATCCGGCTGCCCTGCACGGGCAGGATCAACCCCTTCTACATCGTCAAGGCGCTTCAGGCCGGGGCCGACGGCGTGCTCGTGTCGGGTTGCCATCCCGGCGAGTGTCACTACCTCACGGGGAACCTTTCGGCGCGCCGGAAGTTCGCCACCCTGAAGAGCTTCCTCAACTACATCGGGCTCGAAGACGGGCGGGCGACATTCACCTGGGTTTCGGCCTCGGAGGGTGAGCGGTTCGCCCAGGTCATCAAGGGCGTGACGGAGAGGGTGAGGGCCCTGGGCCCTGCCACGAAGCTCGTGAAGAAACTGCGCGACGTCGACGTCGCGGCTGCGAAATAACCGAAACATAAGGAATCGGGAACGTGGAAAAAGTAGAGAAGAAGCTGCGGGAAGAAGCGAAGAAGCTCCTGGCGGAAAAGAAGGTAGACGTCATCGTGGGGTACGAGGCAGGCACGCTGCCGCTCACGGCGACGCCGGTGTTCATCACGACCCCCGAGGAAGCGGACAAACTCGTCTGGAACTCCTTCTGCCAGCACAACCTCGCCAAGTACGTCCATGATCTGATCATGGCCAACCGGGACTCCCAGAAGCGCCTCAAGCCCGAGGACCGCAAGCGCAAGGTCGTCGGTGTCGTGACCAAGGGCTGCACCTCGCGCTCGCTGGTCATCCATCTCCAGGAGCGACAGTACGAGCGCCTGGACACGGTGATCCTCGGAGTGCCCTGCACGGGCTACATGGACCGCAAGAAACTTGCGGCGAAGCTCGGCGGCGAGGACATCCTGGAAGGGTCGCTCGATGGCGCCAACCTCAAGATCAAGACCGCAAGCGGCGAGAAAACCATCGCGTTGAAAGAGGTCCTGGCGGAGAACTGCCTGACCTGCCGGATCAACAACCCGGTGATTTCCGATGCGATGATGGGCGAGCCTGCGCCGGCCATGGATACCGCGGCGGAATATGCCGGTGTCGACGAGTTCGAGAAGCTCACCCCAGAGGAGCGCTGGGCCTACTTCAAAAAGGAGATGGCCAAGTGCATCCGCTGCGCCGCCTGCCGGCAGGCCTGCCCGTCCTGTTACTGCAAGGTCTGTTTCGCCGAGCAGAGCATGCCCCAGTGGGTGGGGATCAGCGAGGACCCCTCGGACACGCAGGTCTTCCAGTTCATGCGGATGTTCCACATGGTGGGCCGTTGCGTCGACTGCGGCTCCTGCATCAGCGTGTGCCCCATGGGCGTGGACCTGAGAAAATTCCTGAAGAAGCTCGACAAGGACTGCGTCACGCTCTTCAGCCAGCGGGCCGGCGAGAAGATCGATTTTCCGGCGCCCCTTCAGGATCAGAGGATGGACGACAAGGAAGAGTTTATCTATAGCCCCGGCGGCGGTCATTAATCGAAGAAGGTAAGAGGGTGAGAGGGTAAGAAGGTAAGAAACAGGACCGATATACGGAGAAAACATGAAAACGTTTCTGGACGAAGTCAACGAGAGGATCGACGGGGTTCCCATTCAGCGCTGCTACCACTGCCGCAAGTGCACGGCGGGCTGCCCCATGGCGTTCGTGATGGAGTACAACCCGAACAAGGTCATCAAGATGATCCAGATGGGCAAGAAGGACCAGGTCCTCGGGAGCTCCACCATCTGGCTCTGCGCCTCCTGCGAGACCTGCATCACCCGCTGCCCCAACGAGGTGGACATCGCGCGGATGATGGACGTGCTCAGGCAGATGGCCCTCGAATCCGGCAAGGGAGCCAAGGAGAAAAGCGTGCTTGCCTTCCACGAGGCCTTCCTGTCCAGCATCCGCTCCGGCGGCCGGCTCAACGAGCCCATGATGATGGTCAACTACAAGCTCAAGTCGGGGGATCTTTTCTCCGACATGGCCCTGGGCCTGGATATGTTCACGAAGGGAAAGCTCTCGATCTTCGCCCCCAAGACGAAGGACGTGGCTTCCGTCCGGAAGATATTTGAGAGGACGAAAACGGCGTAAAACGGGCATAAGGCTTAAGGCATAAGGCGTAAGGAAAAGGAACAAGAGTTTTTATCCAGACCCTGAGCCGTAAGCCATAAGCCGCAAGCCATAAGCACAGGAGGCATTCGGTGAAGGTTTCTATCTATCCCGGTTGTTCCGCACACGGAACGGCAAAAGAATACAGCCAGTCCATCGAGGCGGTGAGCCACGCCCTGGGCATAGAGACCCAGGAGATCGATGACTGGTCCTGCTGCGGGGCGACCTCGGCGCACAGCACGAACTATAAACTCTCCGTTGCGCTGCCGGCAAGGAACCTGATGATCGCGCAAAAAAAAGGGCTCGACGTCATGATTCCCTGCGCGGCCTGTTTCAACCGCTTCAAGTCCGCCCAGCACCACCTGGAGAAGGACAAGGCCCTCCGGGCGGAGATGGAGTCGATCATCGGCGCCAAGTTCACCGACGGAATCTCCATCCGGAACCCCATCGACATCATCGCCAACGATATCGGATTCGATGCGTTGGAGAAAAAGGTAGTCAAGAAACTCGAGGGGCTCAAGCCCGTTTCCTACTATGGCTGCCTGCTGCTGCGGCCGCCCGAGGTCTGTGAGTTCGACGATTACGAAAACCCCGTGCTGCTCGACAAGATCCTCACGGCCTGCGGGGCCGACGTGAAGAAGTGGTCCTTCAAGACGGACTGCTGCGGCGGGAGCCTCTCCATCAGCCGCACCGACATTGTGGCCAAGATGGTCAACAAGCTCGCCTCGATGGCCAAAGAGGCCGGTGCGAACTGCATCGTGACGGCCTGCCCCCTCTGCATGGGAAACCTCGACATGCGGGCCGAAGCCAGCCTGAAGATGCCGGTGTTCTACTTCACGGAGCTGCTGGCCCTGGCCATGGGCCTGCCCGGACCGGAGAAGTGGTTCAAGATCCATATTACCGACCCGATGCCGCTCGTGCAGTCGCTGAAGCTGATGTAACGGTGGAAACCCGTTCCCCGACCGCGGGGGACTGAAGAATTTTTCAGACAAGGAATGCCATGGAAAAGAAACTGCTCAAGAAGGACAAACTTTCCGGCATCGTGAAGAAGATGGCCGCCGATAAAACCCTCTATGCGCCGGTCCAGGACGAGGACAACGTCCTCTTCAAGGTCCTCGGGCCGGGCGTGGAGCCCCTCGTCGCCTTTGCCAACACGAAGAACGCGCCGAAGAAGGTTTTCTTTCCCCACTCGGAGCTTCTGGTCAAGTACACGCGGAGCCCCAAGGGGATGGTATTTGCCGCCATGCCCGCCGACGCGAAGGATGTGGTGCTCTTCGGGGTGCGGCCCTGCGATGCCCGCAGTTTTGCCCTTCTGGACATGCTCTTCGACCAAGAGAAGTGGAAGGACCCCTACTACATCGAGAAGCGCAAGAAAAGTGCGGTCATCTCGCTCGCCTGCGTGCAGCCGCCCTATGCGTCGTGCTTCTGCACCTCCGTGGACGGGAGCCCCACGTCGACACAGGGGGCCGACATCCTGCTGACCGACCTGGGGGAGAGCTACCTCGTGGAATTCTTAACCCCCAGGGGCGAGGGCCTCGCGGCCTATTTCGGTGAGGCGACGCCCGCCGATGCAGGCGCCGAGGCGAAGAAGAAGGAGATCGCCGAGAAATCGGCTGCGGCCATCCAGTCGAAGATCCCCGGACGGGCGATCAAGCCGATCCTGGACGTGAGCTTCGAGCATCCTTTCTGGGACACGATTGCCGGCAAGTGCCTGGCCTGCGGGACCTGCACCTACATGTGCCCCACCTGCCACTGCTTCGACATCAGCGACGAGATCAAGGGCGACGACGGCGTGCGTATCCGCAACTGGGATTCCTGCATGTTCCCGCTCTTCACGAAGGAAACATCGGGGCACAACCCCCGCACGAGCCAGAAGCAGCGCTGGCGCCAGCGCCTGATGCACAAGTTCAAATACTACGTGGACAACTTCGATGCCATCGCCTGCGTGGGCTGCGGACGCTGCGTCATGTCCTGCCCCGTGAACATCGACATCCGGAAGATCGTCACGGACATCTCGAAACTCTAGGATCACAGGAGACCCTCAGATGGAGAAGCCTTTACAGCAGATCATTGCCGAAAACCCCTACGTGCCCATGCCCGTGGAGATCGTCAAGATCATCACCGAGGTGGAGACGAAGGACATCAAGACCTTCCGTCTGGCCTTCGTGAACAAGGAGGACGAGGAGCGATTCAAGTACATCCCCGGCCAGTTCGCCGAGCTTTCTTTCTATGGAAAAGGGGAGTCGCCCATCGGCATCGCCTCCTCCCCCACGCAGAAGGGATACATCGAATTCACCGTCCAGAAGGCGGGCGTGGTCACATCGGCTCTCCACGAGGCGGAGGAAGGGACACTCATGGGTGTCCGGGGACCGCTCGGCAACTCCTGGCCTATCGAGTTCCTCGAGGGAAAGAACATCGTCATCGTGGGCGGCGGTTTCGCCTTCACGACCCTGCGCTCCCTGATCAACTACATGATCTTCGAAGAGAACCGGAAACGCTTCGGGAAGATCACCGTCGTTTACGGCGCCCGCTCTCCCGGGCTTTTGCTCTACAAGGACGAGCTCGAGTCCTGGGCGAAACGGGGCGACATCGATCTCAACGTGACCGTCGACAAGGGAGATGCAACCTGGAAGGGCCGTGAGGGATTCGTTCCCACGGTCTGCAAGGAAGTGGCCCCGAGCAAGGAGAACGCCGTGACGGTCATCTGCGGCCCCCCGATCATGATCCGGTTCACCCTGCCCGTATTTTTCGACCTGGGTTTCTCGAAGGAGAACATCATCACGTCGCTCGAGATGCGGATGAAGTGCGGCATCGGCAAGTGCGGGCGCTGTAACGTGGGCAGCAAGTACGTCTGCAAGGACGGCCCGGTTTTCTCTCTGGCGGAGTTGGACAAACTGACGAAGGAATATTGATCGTGGCATCAAGAGCAGCATTGAAGGGGGAGCCTTCAGGCTCCCCCTTTTTATAACCGGAAGAAACGTCACGAAAATGTGACGCAGGGATGCGGGGGAGCCGCCAGAACCCGGCCCCCATGAAGAGGACAAGGAGGACACAAGCGTTGCACCGGATTACGGAAAAGGTCGTTCTCTCCGAGAACATCGTCAAGACGGTCTTCGAGGCGCCGGACATCGCGAAAAAGCGCAAGGCCGGCCAGTTCGTCATTCTCATGATCGACGACAAGGGCGAGAGGATCCCGCTCACGATCGTCGATTCCGACCCGGTGAAGGGGACGCTGACGATCATCTACCAGGTCGTCGGGAAAACGACGGACCAGCTTGCGCGGCTGGAGGTTGGAGACGTCATCCGGCACGTACTCGGGCCCCTGGGGCACCCCACGGAGATCGACGGCATCGAAACGGCGGTCTGCGTCGGGGGAGGCGTGGGAATCGGGGTGGTGTACCCCATCGCCAAGGCACTCAAGGAAAAGGGCGCGCGAGTCATTTCGATCATCGGGGCGCGGACGAAGAACATGCTCATCCTCGAAGAGGAGTCCAGGAGCGCAAGCGACGAGCTCTACGTCACCACCGATGATGGAAGTTACGGACAGCACGGTTTCGTGAGCGATGTGCTCAAGGACATCATTGCCTCGGGTCAAAAAATCGACCGGGTATTTGCCATCGGGCCCGTACCCATGATGAGGGTGGTGGCCAATGTGACCCGTCCCCATAAGATCAAGACGCTCGTGAGCCTCAACCCCATCATGGTGGACGGCACGGGCATGTGCGGGGCCTGCCGGGTCAGCGTGGGAGGGAAGACCAAGTTCACCTGTGTGGACGGCCCCGAGTTCGATGGCCACGAGGTGGATTTCGGGCTCCTGATGAGCCGGCTCCAAATGTATACCGGGCAGGAACAGCAAGCCAGAGAACTTTGCAGGTGCGGGAAGAATGACTGAACCAGAAAAGACCGAAAAGAAAGAAAAGAAGGAGCGGATCCCCCGGCAGGGCATGCCGGAGCAGGACCCCAAGGCACGCGTCACCAATTTCGACGAGGTCCCTACGGGGTACTCGCCGGAGACGGCCATGCTGGAAGCCAGGCGCTGCATCCAGTGCAAGAAGCCCGGCTGCGTGTCCGGATGCCCCGTGGACATCGACATCCCCGCCTTTATCCAGCGGGTCGCCGACGGGGACTTCATCGGGGCCGCGCGGAAGATCAAGGAGACGAACTGCCTGCCCGCCGTCTGCGGCAGGGTCTGCCCCCAGGAAGACCAGTGCGAAAAGCTCTGTGT
>DCVI01000134.1:8935-9420 GCA_002327315.1 Syntrophaceae bacterium UBA2192
TCTGCCGGCCTCGACGGGCAAGCGCATCGCCGTCATCGGGGCCGGCCCCATCGGGTGCGAGATGGCCCAGTCCTTCGCCCGATTCGGCTCGGAGGTGTTCCTGGTGGAAACCCTGCACGGCATCCTTCCCCGGGAGGACGCCGATGCCTCGGGCCTCGTCCTGGAATCCATGCTGCAGGACGGGGTGAAGCTGCTGTGCTGCGGCAAGGAGCTGAAGCTGGCCAGGGCCGAGGGCGGCAAAATCCGCCTCTCCGTGACTTCCCACGGCAACGGGTACGACGAGGTGGTGGACCATCTGCTGGTGGCCGTGGGGCGCGCGCCGAATGTGGAAACCTTGGGCCTGGAAAACGCGGGGGTTGCCTTTACCCCGAAGGGCGTGCAGGTCAATGACCACCTGCAGACCACCCAGCCGCATATTTACGCGGCCGGAGATATCTGCTCGCCCTTCCAGTTCACCCACGCGGCCGACTTCATGGCGCGCATCG
>DCVI01000057.1 GCA_002327315.1 Syntrophaceae bacterium UBA2192
GAGCTACACCCACCATCTGGTTCTGGCACGCCTGCAGGGATTCGAACCCGGGACCTACGGATTAGAGGTCCGTTGCTCTATCCAGCTGAGCTACAGGCGCACTTGAGATTCCGATCGGAAAGAGGATTTATTAAACTCTTTGAAGGATTTTGTCAAGCGGCAATTCACATTTTTTTTCATCCCGTCATCGCAGCACGAATCCCACAATCCCCTCGAAGCGGTAACCCCTCTTCCCCTGGCCTTCTCCGGCGGAGTCCGTCGTGAAGAAATGCCGGTTTGTCTCCGGGTTGAACCACCGGTAGAGCTCCCTCGTACCGGGCAGGCGGATCGTGGCGATGTTGCCGATCGGTCCTTCGAAGAGGTAACCGGCCAGATTCTTTCGTCCCCCGCTTCGCTCCGCGGCGTAGTAATGATCCCCGATGGAGGGATTGTACCACCGGTAGAGCTCGACGGTCCCCGCCGTTCCCGGGCCATAGAGCCGGAAGGCAAGCCCCGCGCGCTGGTATGCGCCGAGATAGCGGGGGTCCTCCCTGTCGGGCTGAGTCGTAAAGAGAATGTCATTGTCCCGCGTGTAGCGGTAAACCGGGAGGAGCTTCGGCGCCGGCTCGCCCGTGACGTTGAGGGAAATGGGGATGCGGGCCGTGCCCCCGTTCGAGGCAATCGTGACGTGGTCCGTGTAGATTCCGGGCCTGAGCTCGGAGAGGTTCATCCGGACCGTGACGAAATCCGTCTCCCGAGTGGTGGTGCCCGAAAGGGGCGTCAGCCTGGCCCATGCCGATGGAGGCTGATTGGCCCTCATGTCGCTCACGAATATCCCTTCGAGGATGACGGCGCCCTCCTCCACCTGTATCTTAAGATTGTGCAAGCCTTCCGACAGATCCTCGAAGACGATTCCTTCGAAGCCTCTCCCCTCGAGCTCCGGCAGCGGCATTTCCCTGGCCGGGTGCTCATCGGCGGACACACGGACCCGTGCCTCTTCGGAACCCTTCTTTCCATACAGGACAGCGCCGGTCCCCTGGATCTGGAGTTTCATCGTGCAACCCGGCCCCGCCGCTCTCGGATAGCCCTTCTCGACGACCCAGTTGCCCGCCGCCTGCAGCACATCCTTCAGGTGACCCGGCGCCGTGTAGGGCCCCCCCGTCGACAGTGCCTCGTTGAGCAGTGACAGGTATCTCCCCCGTCCGGTTCCCGCCGTAACGCGAGCCTGCCCGCCTGCCGACGTTGCGGCCTGCCACCTCAGCACACCCGCCCCTGTGTTCGTGATGCGGATTTTGCGCGTGATTTCTTTGACGGGCTCCATGTCCCCCAGGTCAAACCCCCTCGGCTCCACCTCGAGGGCGGGCCGGGACTTCGTATCGGTGAGGCTGAACTTGAGAAACAGGGTCCGTCCGCCCTCATCGGATTCGATCCGCAGCGCCTCACGGTAGGTCCCTTCGGCAAGCGTTCGCTTAAGCACAAGCGAATTTCTTCCGGATGCGATCCGGATCTCCACCGGGTGATCGCCCGTCTCCGAACGTCCCCTGAGGGAGCTCAGCACGACATCGACCCGCGACGGCACTGCGCTGCATTCCCCCGTGAGCCCCATTTCCTTCGAGGACTCCCAGCCGGGGAGCTCTTCGATTGCCCACCGGATCCGTCCCTCTCCGGTGTTCGCGATCTGAAACCGGGCCCGTGCGCTCTCGCCGGACCCGACCGCTCCGAGGTCGATTTCGCGGGTCGATACCGACAGGGCGGCGGGCCGATTGTCACGGGCCGATGCCGTCTCAATATTTCCATGGACCGCCAGTATCAGTGTAAGGAGGCCAAGAAGGCCAGGGAAACCGGTTGCCATGATTATCGAAATCCGCTTCATCACAGCCTCCCCGCCTCGACTTCCGCTGAGGGTCGTGCATCGGCCGTCTCAAAAAAGCTTGACAGGCGGCCCCCCGGAGTATAGAAGGCATCCTTTGACATTTTTATATCGAGTCCTACATTATGGTGCCGGGAGCGCTTGCCGCTGCCCTGCACTGCCGCTTTCCGCATGACAGAAGCCGAGGTCACCTTTTGCCGTGGCAAGCAAGGACGATCTGACAGCCTGGGTTGCCCTCAAGTCCGTCGAGGGGGTCGGTAACGTCGCGTACCGGAACCTTCTGGCTGCATTCGGCTCGCCGGATCGCGTCTTCGAGGCCACCCTGCCCCAACTGGAGCAAACGGCGGGATTAAACCACAAGACGGCTCGCAACATCAAGGACTTTCGAGGTTTGCAGAGGGCCCGCGCCGAGATCGACAGGGCTGCTCGCGAGGGCGTATCGATCGTCACGGTGAAGGATCCAGCTTACCCGGATCGGCTGCGGAGGATCTACGATTATCCTCCGCTTCTCTATATAAAAGGAACGCTCACACCGGAAGACATCCCCGTTGCCGTCGTCGGGTCCCGAAACGCGAGCCCCTACGGCCGTTTCGTCACGGAGCGGCTTTGCCGGGAGCTGGCACTCCGGGGGGTGACCGTTGTCAGCGGACTTGCCCGCGGGATCGATACCTGTGCCCATCGTGGCGCGCTGGCAGGCCGAGGCCGGACGATCGCAGTCATGGGATGCGGCATCGACGTGATCTACCCACTCGATAACCGGAAACTGCACGGAGAGATCGTCTCAAACGGCGCCGTCGTGACGGAATTTCCCTTCGGCACGGAGCCCGACCGGCCGCATTTCCCGGCCCGCAACCGTATCATCAGCGGCATGTCGCTGGGGGTGCTCATCGTCGAGGCGGGCGAAAAGAGCGGCTCGCTTATCACGGCCCGATGCGCCCTCGAGCAGGGGCGCGAAGTCTTTGCAGTGCCGGGGAGCATCGATCTGCCGGGTTCCCGGGGGACAAACAGTCTGCTCAGGCAGGGTGCGAAGCTCGTGGAGTGCGTGGAGGACATCCTCGAGGAGATCCTCCCCCAGCTGGAACATCCGCCCGCTGTGCCGCACAGAGCAGCGTCGGGCCCCGTATCCCTGCCCGCGGCCCATGCCCCGCAGGCCGCCGGGCGTGAAGCCCTGACGGAAAAAGAATCGCGGCTTCTGGGGTTCATTACAGAAAAGCCGCTGGATGCCGATACCATCATCAACCGCTCGGGCCTGGCGGCAGCCGAGGTCCTGGCGATATTGCTGTCCCTGGAGCTCAAGGGCCATGTCCTGCAGCTTCCGGGCAAGTTATTCAAATTGAGGGATTATTGATGCCGAATTCGCTGATCATCGTCGAGTCGCCCACAAAGGTGAAAACGATCAAGAAATATCTCGGCTCGGAGTTCGATGTCCGGGCCTCGGTGGGACACGTGAAGGACCTTCCCGGGAGCGCCCTGGGGATCGATATCGAGCATGACTTCAGCCCCACCTATGAGGTCCTCGAGGCGAAGAAAAAAGTCATCGCCGAACTGAAGAAAGCCGCCAAGACGGCTGACACGATCTATCTCGCCCCGGACCCCGACCGCGAGGGAGAGGCCATCGCCTGGCACATCGCCGACGAGATCGGGACAAAAGGCAAGCAGGTCTACCGGGTGCTCTTCAACGACCTGACAAAGAACACGATGCTTGCGGCGATCAAGAACCCCCTGCCCCTGGACCGAAACCGCTACGAAGCCCAGCAGACCCGGCGCATCCTCGACCGCCTCGTGGGCTACCAGATCAGCCCCATCCTCTGGAACAAGGTACAGTACGGGCTCTCGGCAGGCCGCGTCCAGTCCGTCGCCGTCCGGATCGTCTGCGAACGCGAGCAGGAGATCCTCAACTTCAAGCCCGAGGAATACTGGAACATCACGGCGGCGCTCGAAGGCGCCAACCCGCCGCCCTTCGAGGCCAAGCTCGTAAAGATCGGGGGGAAGAAGGCCAAGGTCGGAGACGGCACACAGGCCGCGTGGCTCGTCGAGACCCTGAAAAAATCCGCCTTCACGGTGAGCGGAATCGAGAGCAAGGAGACGAAAAGAAACCCGCTGCCGCCGTTCACGACGAGCAAGCTCCAGCAGGAAGCCTCGCGCTGGCTGCACTTCTCGCCCAAGAAGACCATGATGGTCGCGCAGAAGCTCTACGAGGGAATCGAGCTCGGGAAGGAAGGCCCCGTGGGGCTCATCACCTACATGAGGACCGACTCGGTCCGGGTCGCCGGCGAGGCCCTCAGCGAGGCCCGGACGTTCATCCAGGATGTCTACGGCAAGGACTTCCTGCCGGCCAAGGCCAAAGTCTATGCCACCTCCGAAAAGGCCCAGGACGCCCACGAGGCCATCCGGCCTTCATCGCTTGCCTACCGGCCCGCCGAGATCAAGCAGCACCTCTCGAGCGACCAGTTCCGTCTCTACCAGCTCATCTGGAACCGTTTCGTGGCAAGCCAGATGAACCCGGCCCTCTACGACCAGACGATCGTGGACATCACGGCCGCCGACTGCCTTTTCCAGGTGCGCGGCACCGTCCTGAAGTTTGCGGGGTTCACGATCCTCTACACCGAGGGGAAGGACACGGACGACGAAAACGGCAACGGGAAAAACCTCCCGAAGCTGAGCGAAAAGGAAGTCCTGAGACTGCTGGAACTGAAGCCCGAACAGCATTTCACGCAGCCCCCGCCCCGCTTCACCGAGGCCATGCTGGTGAGGGAGCTCGAGGAAAAAGGCATCGGGCGGCCCAGCACCTACGCCGCCATCCTGAGCACCATCCAGGAGCGCAAATACGTAAAGCTCGAGCAGGCGCGCATCCACCCCACCGATCTCGGGATCCTGGTCAACGAGCTGCTGGTGCAGAACTTTGCCAAGATCATGGACGTGGAGTTCACGGCCTCCATGGAAAACCAGCTCGACCTCATCGAGGAGGGCAAGCTCAACCGCATCGACACCCTGAAGGAGTTCTACACCCCCTTCGAAAAGGATCTGAAAAACGCCGCCAAGAAGATGCGCAACATCAAGAAGGAATTCGAGCCCACCGACGAGGTCTGCGACAAGTGCGGGGCCCCCATGGTGATCCGTTGGGGCCGCAACGGGCGCTTTATGGCCTGCACGAAATACCCCGAGTGCAAGAACACCTCGAATGTCAACGGGGACAAGAACGGCAACGGGGGCGCCGGCGCTCAGGCCGAGGCGAAGGCTACGGACATTGTCTGCGAGAAATGCGGCAAGCCCATGGGCCTCAAGGAAGGCCGCTTCGGGAAGTTTCTCGGATGCACGGGATACCCGGAATGCAAGAGCACGATGCCCCTCTCGACAGGTGTTGCCTGCCCCGAAGAGGGCTGCAAGGGAAGCCTCGCGGAGAAGCGGACCAAGAAGGGGAAGTCCTTTTACGGATGCTCCAAGTACCCCTCGTGCAAATACGCCATCTGGGACCGGCCGATCGCCGAGGAATGCCCGCAGTGCGGCTCGAAGTTCCTCGTGGAGAAGTACAACCGAAAGACGGGCCGCATGAAGGCCTGCCCGAAGGAAGGCTGCACGTTCAAGGAAGCCATTTCTTGAATAAACCCATCGTCATCATCGGAGGAGGGCTTGCCGGCTGCGAGGCGGCCTGGCAGCTCGCGAAGCGCGGCCACGACGTCGAACTCCGGGAGATGAAACCGGCGAAGCTCTCGCCCGCCCACCGCTCGCCGCAGCTTGCCGAGCTCGTCTGCAGCAACTCGCTGCGATCCAATGAGCCAACGAGCGCCGTGGGCCTTCTCAAGGAGGAGATGCGCAGGCTCGACTCCCTTATCATGGCGGCAGCCGATGCCACGGCAGTGCCCGCCGGCAAAGCCCTGGCCGTCGACCGCCTGCTCTTTTCCGCCCGCATCGAGGAGATGCTCCTTGACCGGCGCGGCCTGCATTTCATCCGGGAAGAGTGCACGGAGATCCCCCCGGATGCACACGTCATCATTGCCACGGGCCCGCTGACATCGGACCCGCTTGCCGCTGCGATCTCCCGTCTCGTCGGCCAGGATTCCCTTTTCTTCTACGACGCCATCGCGCCCATCATCGACGCGGCGACGATCGATCTTTCGAAGGTATTCAGGGCTTCCCGATACGACGAGGGCGAGGGGGACTATCTGAACTGCCCCCTTAACAAAGATCAGTATGAGGCGTTCCGGCAGGCCGTCCTCGAGGGCCGTGAAATCGCCGCGAGACCCTTCGAGGACGAAAAGTATTTCGAGGGTTGCCTTCCCATCGAGATCATGGCCCGGCGCGGCGTGGACACGCTGCGCTTCGGCCCCATGAAACCCGTAGGCCTCGTCGATCCCCGAACGGGAAGAGAGCCCTGGGCCGTGATCCAGCTGAGGCAGGAAAACCGCGAGGGGACCCTGTACAACATGGTGGGGTTCCAGACCAAGCTCGCCTGGCCGGAACAGGCGAGGATCTTCCGCACGATTCCCGGGCTCGAGAGCGCGGAGTTTCTGCGCTTCGGGAGCATTCACCGAAACACCTACATCAACGCGCCCACTTTGCTGACGGACACCCTGCAGCTTCGATCGAACCCGGATCTCTTCTTTGCCGGCCAGATCACCGGCGTGGAGGGTTACGTGGAGTCGACGGCGATGGGCCTGCTTGCCGCCCTGTTCCTGCACCGGATCCTTCTCGGGATGCCCTTTACCACGCCTCCGCGCACCACGGCGCTGGGCGCACTTCTTCACCACGTCTCCCGTTCCGAGGGGAAGACCTTTCAACCGATGAACGTAAACTTCGGGCTCCTCGAGCCGCTTGGCGGGAAGGTGAGAAAGAAATTCCGGGGAGAGGCTTACGCCGAACGCGCCCTGACGCAGCTGGAAGACTGGATCAAGAATTCATCCTGGTAATCGGTGCCTGTCCATGCCTTTAGCCTTTAGCCTTTAGCTGTCAAATGTCAGGACATCGTT
>DCVI01000178.1 GCA_002327315.1 Syntrophaceae bacterium UBA2192
GTTTCTGGATGATCCCGCCCACCTGTGGACGCACCTCGGCGACGAGATAGGCAGATGTCCGGCCGTTCAGTTCCGTCGTGATCGTAACGCTCTGCGGCTCTATCTCCACAACGGCCACTTCGGGAGGACCGGCCTGGGTTGGTTTATTTGCAGTGGAATTCTGACCGCAACCGGCCGGGATCCATATGGCGGCCAAAGCCCCGACGGCAACGATCATCCGGATTCTTCGACTGATTTGCATGCGACACCTCTGCGATTCAATGAGATCTTCTTTGTATTCTCAAAATAAACACGCCCCTCGACCCTGATGGCGCCTTATCGTTTAACCCCGTCCCAGCTGGCTTCGGTGATCTGCATGATCCGGGCATCATCCAAAGAAATCAAACCCAGGATGTGATCTCTTATCAGGACGATCAGGGGCCCGAAAGTCAGTGCGAAGTGGACGAAAATGGGTAACTCCTTCAGGACCTTTTGCGCCATTCCCTCCTCGAAGATACTCTTGAAGAACAGATCGCCTTCGTCCGATTGGCCCAGCAGGCGATCCCGCTTCAGGGCAATGCCGAAAGGGGAGTTCATGTATTGCTCCATGTAGAGAAAGTGAAGGGGGCTTGCGATAAAATACCGCAGGACCGCAGCGCCGACGTGAAGAAACCGCTCCCGGGTGGGATCCGCGGCGGAGTAACCTTCCTGCAGATAGGCAAGGAGCTTCCCCTCCAGCTCGCGATACAGCTCGGTAATCAGCGCGTCCTTGCCTTCGAAATAGCGATAGATCGTCCCGGCTCCCACGCCCGCCTTATCGGCGATCATGGCCATCGGCGCCCCGTGAAAACCGTGCTCCGCGATGAGTTCCAGGGCGGCTCGCATGATCTCTTCACGCTTGTCCGTATTTTTCATGGCTCAACCTTTTTGATCTCATATCTCAAACGCGACAGAATGAACGTTCGTTCTCGTATACGCTGCCCGGTTTTCTTTGTAAAGAATTTTTTTCAGCCTTCAGCTGTATACCCCCCTTCACAGTGTGAACGGGGGTATACACTTTTCCCGATAAATTCCCCACACCCCACACCCCACACCCCACATTCTATTATGTTACAAATCAATGACTTATCAGCAATTCACCCCCCTGCCGCCCCCCTGGCACAACTGATGCTTTTTCTCCGGCGGGCCGCTTGGAGCGGCTCGATTTTCGAAGAGAGAGACAAGAAGAAACGAAGGAGAACATGATGTCTAACGGCAGGACCGCCATAGTATTTCCGGGACAGGGTTCCCAGCGCCAGGGGATGGGCAAGGATTTCTACGAGAACATCCCCGGATGCCGCCGGATCTATGAGGAGGCCTCCGACGCCCTGGGGTGGGACGTGGCCGCGCTGTGCTTCGGCGAAGACGAGAAGCTCAACCTGACCGCCTACGCCCAGCCGAGCATCGTGGTGACGGAAATCGCCATGCTGAAGGCCATCATGGAAAAATACGGGATCACCCCCGATGTATTCGGCGGTCACAGCCTCGGCGAGTACACGGCACTCGTGGCCGCGGGCGTCCTGCCGCTCGAGACCGTCATCCGCATCGTCCACATCCGCGGCCGCCTCATGCAGGAAGCCGTACCCGCGGGACAGGGCGGCATGGCCGCCGTCATCCGCAAGGACCTCAACGCCCGGACGATCCGGGAGCTGCTCTCCGATCTGCCCATCGACGTGGCGAACATCAATTCGCCCAACCAGATCGTCATCAGCGGCCGTTCGAAGGCCATGCCCGAGGCCGAAGATCGCCTCGCCAAGGCCCTGGCCGATGAGAATCCCACGCGGATCGTGGCCCTCAACGTGAGCGCCCCTTTCCACAGCCGCTTCATGCACTCGATCGAGGAGCCCTTCGAAGGCGAACTGGACTGCGTCCGCAGGCAGATGAAGGCCGAGAACGCCGTGAAGGTCACTTCCAACTATACAGGCCGGTTCCACTCTGCTAACATGGAAGAGGTAATCGAGCGCCTCGTGGCCCAGCTCTCCGGCACCGTCCAGTGGTGCGACAACATGAGGGCCATCGCGTCGCAGGCTGACACCGTCTATGAAATCGGCCCCAACCGCCCCCTCCGGGATTTCTTCAAAGCGATCGGCGTGACCTGCATCTCGCTGACCACACTCTCCTCCGCCGAACGGACCTTCACCGGCAACTGATCGGAAAGGGCCGCCGCTCGCGGGGAACACTCAAAGACCCACTGCACACAAGGAGAAATGCATGGATTTTCGCCTCAATGAAGAGCAGCAGATGTACGTCGACACGGTCAGGCGTTTCGTGAAAAACGAGATCATCCCCAATATCCTGCAGATCGACAAGTCGCACCAGTTCCCCCTCGGGATTATCTCGAAGGCCTGGGAGCTGGGCATTCTCAACCTGAGCATCCCCAAGGAGATCAAAGGTTTCGAGATGGACGCCGTGTCGACGGCCCTGATCATCAAGGAGCTCTCCTACGGCGATACGGGCATATCCACCTCGGCCATGTGCAACGACCTGGCCAACACCGTCATCGCCCAGCACGGTAACGCCCGGCAGCAGGAAGAATACCTGGGCCCCTATGTCAAGGCGCCCCTTCTGGCCTCGTTTTGCCTCACGGAACCCGGCGCCGGCTCGGACAACTCGTCCATGAGCACCTTCATCGCGAAGCGCGCCGACGGGAAATACGTCCTCAACGGCGCCAAGTGCTTCATCACCAACGCCTCCTACGCCAGCCAGTTCACCGTTTTCTGCAAGGTCGGAAAGCCCACGGCGCAGCTCCTGGCCTGCTGCATCGTGCCGACGGAGGAGATGTTCCGGGACGGAAAATTCACTGCCCCGGCAAAACCACAGACGGAACTTGCGGCAAAAGGCGGCGGCCGGATCGTCATCGGCAAGCCCGAGGAAAAACTCGGGCAGCACCTCTCCAACACGGCAACCGTCACCTTCGAGGATGTTATCGTCGACGAGAGCCAGATCATCGGGGATCGCCGCCAGGGCTTCAAGTACCTCATCGACGTCCTCGACTTCGCCCGTCCCATGGTGGCCGCCATCGGCGTGGGGCTTGCCCGCAGGGCACTCGATCTCACCCTCCAGTACACCCGCGAGCGCAAGCAGTTCGGCCAGAGGCTCTGCGACATGCCCGTCGTGAGGGAAACGCTCGTGGCCATGTGGAAAAAGGTGGAACTGGCGGAGATGGCCCTCATGAAGGCGGCCGTGAAGGTCCAGGAGCGCGACGAGGACCGCGGGATGTACTCGTCGCTGGCGAAGAACACCGCCGCCGAGGCGGCCCTCTTTTGCGCCAACGAGGGGCTGCACCTGCACGGCGGCTACGGCTACATGCAGGAGTACGAGATCTCGAAGCTCGTCCGCGACGCCCACATCATCGACATCTACGAGGGCGTGCGCGAGGTCCAGCACATGATCATCGGGCGGGAACTCGTATAGGCGCGAAGCGCCTGGCGCAGGAAAGAATCTAAGGATGCGCCCGATGAAGCGAGGAAGAGCGGAAGTGAAGAAGAGCGGATCATCCAAAACTTCATCCTTTCCTAACTTCCTAGCTTCCTAACTTCACTCACGGCCATCACAGGCTGCCATAACAGGCAAGGGGTTATCGAAAAGTCAATGCTGTATTTACACGGATTGGGGCATTTCTACCCGGAAAATGTGGTCACCAACCGCTTCCTGAGCGATCTCGACATCGGCTCGAGCGTGGAGTGGATCGAGGAGCGCGTGGGGATCCGCGAGCGTCACACGGTCCTGCCCCTGGAATACATCCGGGAAACGAAGAACCGCGATGTCCGCGCCGCCCAGGAGGCAAGCCTCTACACCAACGGCCAGACGGCCGCGGCGGCGGCCCGCATGGCGCTCGAGCGGGCGGGGATCGCAGTGGAAGACATCGGCATGGTCATCTCCGGCAGCTCGGCCCCCGATGTGGCCTCGCCTGCCGAGGCCTCTACGGTGGCAGCACAGATGGGAATCGACGTGCCCGCCTTCGACATGAACTCGGCCTGCACGAGCTTTGCGCTGCAGATCCACTTTCTCTCGAACATGAACCCGGGGGTGCTTCCCCCGTATATCCTGATCACGCAGCCCGAGAACCTGACTCGCTGCGTCGATTTCTCGGACCGCAGGTCGGCATGCCTCTTCGGCGACGGGAGTGCCGCCGCCGTCGTGTCGCTGACCGTGCCGTCCGGAAAAATCATCGACGCCACGCACTTCGACGCAAAGCCCTCCTGCTGGGACAAGGTCTCGATCCGCCGGACGGGCCACTTCGGCCAGGACGGCAGCGCCGTCCAGGGCTTCGCCATCCGCAAGACAACCGATGCCCTGCGCATCATCCAGGCCGCCAACCCCTCGCTCAACGGGCATCTCAAATTCGTCGGCCACCAGGCAAACCTCGGCATGCTGAGAACCGTCTGCGAGCGCTGCGGGATCAGCCCGGAAAACCACTGGCACAATGTCGAATGGTACGGAAACACGGCAACGGCCGGAGCACCCGGATCGCTGAGCCAGCACTGGAACGAACTCAAGCCCGGCGACCACGTGGCCCTCGTGCAGGTGGGGGCGGGCCTGTCCTGGGCCCACATGATGTTGACGGTAAAGGAGCCCTCATGACGCACCAGGAATTCATGGACAGGAATCGATTCGACCTGAAGGAGATCCTTGCCGTCGTTTACGGGAACCTCGTCGAGGATGCGCCGAAGGGCATGGACGCAAAGCTGCCCGCGCCGCCGCTGCTCATGGTCGACCGGATCCTCTCCATCACGAAGAACAACCGCCAGGGATCGATCGTGGCCGAGCAGGACATCCGCCTCGATGCCTGGTACTTCCAGTGCCACCTGCCCGGCGACCCGGTCCAGCCGGGCTGCCTCTGTGTGGACGCCGTCTGGCAGCTCCTCGGTTTCTACTGTCTCTGGCGCGGGGCGCTGGGGACGGGAAGGGCGCTGGGCTGCGGCGAGGTCTTCTTCAGCGGCCAGATCCGCCCCTACAACAAGGTGGTGCGCTATGAGGTCAACGTGAAGCGCTTCCAGCACCTGAAAGACTCCGGGGCCAGTATCGTCATCGCCGATGCGAATATCTTCGTCGACAACGAGCTGATCATGACATTGCAAGATGCAAGAACGGGGGTCTTCCACGGGATCGCCTATCCGGATTACCCGCACCCGTCGCCGAATTCGGTCGGCGGCATCATGAAATAAGGAAT
>DCVI01000092.1 GCA_002327315.1 Syntrophaceae bacterium UBA2192
GCGGAAAGAAGGAGTCTCGGCTCCAAGGCCTCTAGCTGGAAGGGGCGCTTGTTCTTTCGGTGAGTTTTCTTTTCCGCTTTCCTGCCCGTGGATTTTGCGCTACGTCTTAAGTTCCACATGAAAACTCCTGTGAAGACTGAAGGTTCTTATCACTTGCTGTCTTCGAGCCACCCCTGGACGATCGCGATATCGTTTTGAGCCAATGTGCCGACGGCCTTCTTCAGCCGCAAACTGTTTACGACATAATCATACCGGGCCGTCGCATAGTCCTGTCTCACCAGCGTCAAGTCACGTTGAGAATCCAGAACCGCAAGCAGGGTGAACAACCCTGACTTGTAGCCATCCTGCTTGGCCTGCACGACCAGTTCCTGGGCCTCCACGGCTTCCCAAAGGGCGGTCACCCTCGCCATCGCATCGGCCACGCCGTAATAGGCGGCCCGGGTCTCCTTCTGAAGGGCCCGGAGCTGGCGCTCCTGTTCCTGAATCGACGCCAGATAAAGATTGTAGGCTTCCCGCGAACGAGACCGGACGATTCCTCCCTCGAAAATCGGGATGTTCAACCGGAACAGGATGTCGGTCGTCTCCACCTCGCTGCCGCCCCCGAAGAGTGTGCCCTCGGTTTCGTTGTTTGTATAACCCGCCTCGAAATTCAGCATCGGATAATGTCCCGCAACCTGTCGCTTGTACTCCTGACGCGCCGCCTCCACCGCCTGCCGCTGCGCCTCAAGGGTCGGATTCTGCTTGACGGCCTCGGAGATCCAGGCTTCGACATCGTTCGGTTCGGGGTACTTCAGGGGCAAGTCCTCGCGCAGCGCAGCCAGAGAGACAATCTGCCTTCCAGTGACTTCGCGAATCGCCTGGAGGGCGTCATCCTGGGCGCTTTCCGTGGCGATCCGGTTTGCTCGGACCTCGGCTATGCGCGCCTTCGCATCGAGATAGTCCGTTTTGGGTGTAAGACCCATTTTGTATTTACCCGATGCCAGTTCATAATGCAGACCAACTGACGCTTCCTCCGTCTTGGCCAGGGCGAGCTTATCACGTGCGGCAAGAACCCCCAGATAGGCCTTGGTGACACGAACGATGAGATCCTGTCGGGCCGCTTCCATCTCCATGTCCGCGCCCTTTACCCGTGCCTTCGCGCGAAAGAGGTTGGACAGGGAGGACATGTTGAAAAGCGGCTGAATCAGCGAGACGGAATATTCCGTGGTCGGAAACGATGCGGATCCCTGGCCGTAAACCGTATTGTCGCTGCTGACGATCTTCTGGTCCGTATTGGTGTATTTCCCCTCGGCCGAAACCGTCGGCTGGAAGGCGGCCCAGGCCTGATTCAGGGTTTCCTTCGACGCTTCGTGGCTGAAACGGGCGCCGTTATAAGCCGGATCGTTCTCGATCGCCAACCGATAGACGTCCAGGATGCCTTCGGCATGGGCGGATGACATTGGAACGACAAAAAAGAGGATCAGCCCTACAACGAACGTCCCCAAACGCAGGGGAGAAGACGACGTGCTTTGACCTCTCCAGCGGTTCACCATGGTCCGGTTTTCCCCTCTCTTGATGGACTGTTGTTTGATGTTCTTTGACGGATTCTAAGGCGTTGATATCACAAAGCATTTATTGTGAATGAAACTTTCATCCGAATGAATGTTTTTTTATCTGAAGACCGGCCCCTTGTCAATGAGTTTATTGATTTTTTTTAGGCACTGGATCGTTGCACGTCCGTCTTTTTTGAAGTATATTGGACCTCGGAGAAAGGAGGAGTTATGCGCGTCCGAGTGTCCGCGGTTTTTGAACAGGCCGGAGAGATTCTTTGCATGCGTTACGTATACGGCGGGAAGGATGTCTACGCCATCCCCGGGGGCGGCGTAGACAAGGATACGCTGCTTCACGACACCCTGATCGACGAATGGAAAACCGAACTGGGTGTCAAGGTGACGGTCGGCGACATTCTCCTCGTCGGCGAAGCCCCGGCAACCAAGCGCCACACGCAGACCCTGCACATCATTTTCGAGGCAACGGACGTGCGGGGGACGCCCAAAGTCCGGCCGGACAGCACCCATTCCCTCGACGTGGCCTGGGTCCCCATCGATCGGTTGAAGACATCCCCACTCTATCCCGACGTGGGGAAACAGCTTTTCGACTATTTCCAGTCCGGCCGAACGCGCTCTATCACCTTCATCGACAACTGCATGGAGCGGGGATACTGGTAGCGGCGGCCGCCCCGTAGGGCTCAAACAGGATTTCGCCGAATTAAGCTCATCAGATGCCCGTCAAATCTCTTGCCCTCCGGGCCAATATGACATATATTCAGAGCCGAAAATTGGTTTTATTGGAGGAAGAGCTATGGACTATCTGGTGGCAAAATCGTCCGTCAGCATAACGGATCTGAAAAGGAATCCTTCGGCCGTGATTAAGGAGGCCGAGGGAGCGCCTGTGGTGGTTCTCAATCACAATCGGCCTTCCGCCTACATCGTGCCGGCGGATACCTTCGAGGCCATGCTGGAAAAACTGGATGATCTCGAAATCAGGAAAACCATCCGCAAGCGACGGGGCGAAAAGTCCGTTCCGGTCTCTCTCGATGCCTTATAACCTCGCCTTCAAGGAATCGGCCCTGAAGGAGTGGGGCAAGGTGGACCGGACGATTCGGGAACAATTCAAGAAGAAGCTGGCGAAGCGGCTGGAGCGTCCGCGTGTGGAAGCGGACAGGGTCAGTGGGATGGACAACGCCTACAAGATCAAGCTCCGCGCGGTTGGCTTGCGATTGGTCTATGTCGTGGAAGAGGACACGAAAACCTTGACGGTCTACGCGGTGGGAAAAAGGGATAAGAAGGAGGCCTATCGCAAGGCTCAAAGAAGAGAAGGGCAACCCAAGCCATAAGAGAGGATAACGGTCAATAAGCGCAGGAAGCCAACGCAACATTAATGCATAACACATCGCACCAATAAAAAAGGGGCTCGCAAGCCCCTGATTTGATTGGTAGCGGGGAGAGGATTCGAACCTCTGACCTTTGGATTATGAGACGGATGAAACGGATAAAGCAAAATAAACAGTATTTGAGATTATTACTATAAATCATCGTAACTACTCAGGTAGCCCCAC
>DCVI01000115.1 GCA_002327315.1 Syntrophaceae bacterium UBA2192
ACTAATTACTTCATTCATATCTAGACTTGAGTGTTTCTAGTTCTTTTTGCATCGCATGCGAATCCTTACTACGATTCATGTCCGTTCTTCTTTCAAAAGCACTGCCTGGATTTGTTATTATTGCTAGGTCAGTGATAATTCTCAGATCACCAGATGGTAGATTCACAAATGTACAGGTTATACGATATTCTGGAACTGAATCATATCGCGAGCCCATAAGAACAGACGCAGCGACGTTATCTTCCATTCTCTTGCCATAAACGGCTTTGTATTCAGTAATGTCGATCGGATTGAATCCTTTATTCGCAAATGCATTTGTGAAAATATCGATTACTTCTTTTTTTTCCGCACCCCTTAGGGTAACCTCAGGCTTACCTGATGGAGTATTTAATCGTTGAACCCCAGCGCACCCAATCAATAACATTAAGATTACAACTGAAAAAATGAACCTTCTCATATCATTCCCCCCTCATAGGCTTGTTGCAGTTCTTATAAAAATTAGCTCCCATAAGGTTTACCGCCCGAGGGGAAAAACTCTTGGCGAAACGTATTCAGTCCATCCCGGACCTGATATTTCGTTTTTGTGAACGGTGTCTCGCGGAAACGGGATGCACGGGGATTAAAGAGGGAGATTTTTTATTGCCTGAACCCTAACTCCCGAATCCGCACTATGAACGCTAGTTCTTCTTCAGGCCGGTCAAAAATGACCAGATGCAAGGCGTCCGACATTCCGAGGAGCGAGGCGTACTAGAAGCGTACGTTGAGCGACGAGGAAGGAGGACAACGCCGCAGATGGTCCTTTTTCACCGGCCTGCTAGTCTGATACGACCTCGGGCCGCATCGACACAATCGCCGTCCGGCCCTCCTTCGGTTCCGCGCTGTACTGCTTGTACAGGGCCAGGACTCGTTTGACGTAGCCCTTCGTTTCCGCGTAGGGAGGGACGCCGCCGTATTTGGCCACGGCCTTCTCGCCGGCGTTGTAGGCCGCAAGGGCAAGGGGAAGGTGGCCGTTGTGGACGTTCATGAGATAGCGCAGGTACTTGACGCCGCCTTCGATGTTGGACTCGGGCTCGAAGCTGTCCTTCACCTGCAGGGTCGAGGCGGTCTTCGGCATGAGCTGCATGAGCCCCTGGGCGCCCTTGGGCGAGACGGCCTTGTGATTGAAGTTGGACTCGGCCTTGATGACGGCCTTGACGAGGGAGTAATCGACCTTGTACCTGTCGGAGGCCTTCTGGATCAGCGGCCCGTATTTCGTCATATCGATGCCGGCCTTGATGATCACGCGCCGCTCCTTGATCCAGAGCTTGTAATCGGGGCTGGTGGGGAGGTTGGTGATGTGCATGACCCCGCTCTCGTCCGTGTAGCGGTAGATGTCGGCATGGGCCGGCACAGCCGGAAACAGGACGCCAAGCGTCAAGATCCCAAGCAACAGGACAAGCAGAACGGGTTTTACAGAGGGCTTCATCTACGACACCGAGGTGAAAAGAATTCTACACAGATGAATAATCTATCAAAATTGGGGGTTTGGAGAAAGCGGAACTTTCCCGGCCCTTCAAGCCTGAAATAAGCTTCAAGAACCATACCACCTCAATTTCCTATCGGCATATCCGACCATAACATGAGGGATCTCGGTCTGTTTCGTTTTTTTCCGATCTTCTTAACNNCTTTGGAAAGCCCCCGTCAACAGGCGACCCAAGAGGAGCGGTGATGAGCGATAGAATCCATGTAATATTTTCGAGCACGAACAAAAACTTTCTCTACAACTGCGAGATCCCGATCTCCATGCTGCCGAGAAACGGCGAGCGCATCCGGCTGAGCATCCCGGGTCACTCCGACATCCGCTGCTACGTGGAAGACATGGAGTGGCAGTATGCCGAGCTGGAAAAGAGAATCGACATCTCTATCGTTGCACGGATCAAGATGCTGCAGGAAGACTAGAAAAGTGTTCAGTGGCTAGTGGTCAGTGGCCAGTGAAAATACCGGAGACGATAAAAGACTGACCACCGTACACCGGTCACTGGTCACCGCGGCCGCACGGCCGCCTACAAACGCCTGGCGATCATCTGCAGCAACATTCCCAAAATGAGCAAAAAGAGGTAACACTGGCCGAGCAGCAGGATCTGCTGTGTCGATATGATCTCCACCATCCCCAGGGCAATCACCACCGCGAAGAAGGCAAGCCCCCCCACGATCAGCCAATAGGCGAATTTCGCATTTTTCAACCATTCACGCCAGGGTGTTTCCATCGGTTTCCCATTCTCAGGATCGTTTGCGAGTTGACAGGCCCTCTGTTTTCACATAAAAAAGCTTAGGGGGTTTCATGCATCGACGGGACGTAACAATCATTCTCTCATGCGCACTGCTGCTTGCGGGGTGTACGGGGCTTTTTTTCGAGGAGCCCGCCATCACCCTGAAAGAAGTACATGTCCGCCAGCTTTCCCTGACCGATGCATCGCTTGTCTTCGTTGCCGAGATTCAAAACCCCAACAGCTATGAGCTACGGCTCAAGTCGCTCGACTACACTGTTCACCTGAGCGGACAAGTGGCGGGCGGCGGGTCGTTGCAGAAAGAGATTAGCGTCCCCGCTTCCTCCTCGACCCCGATCGAGATCCCCGTTTCGGCCCGCTTCGGCGGCCTGGGAGGAATTGCCAGAATGTACATCTCCGGCCAGGAGCTTCCCTACCGGATCGAAGGCAAGGCTCTCGTGAAGGCCGGCCTCTTTGACCGCACCTTCCCCTTTTCCCGCACCGGCACCCTTTCCACGAAAAAGTCCTGAGAATTTAATCTTTCAATTCTTCCTGAAGCCCGTTGCCTGATGCCTGTAGCCTGCAGCCGCAAGGCTGCTTAGATTTCGTAGCTCTCCCCCAAGGCCGGCACTCTCGTCACAAAACCCAGTTTCTCCTTCACCTGCTTTTCGAACTCGAGGGCGCTCGCTTCCTCGCCGTGGACGATGAAGACCTCGGGTTTGTTTTGAAAGAGGCCCAGCCATTCCAGCAGTTCCTTCTGGTCGGCGTGGGCCGAAAAGCCGCCGATCGTGTAGACGCGTGACCGGATGGCGATCTTGTCGCCCAGGATCCAGACCTCTTTCGCCCCGTCGACGATGGCCCGCCCCAGGGTCCCCCTGGCCTGGAAGCCCACGAAGACGACACTGCACTCCGGGCGCCAGAGGTTGTGCTTGAGGTGATGGCGGATGCGCCCGCCTTCACACATCCCGCTTCCGGCCATCACGATGGCCCCCGAGGTGATCCGGTTGAGCTTCATGGATTCCTGGACGGAGGAGGTGAAATGGACGCGGACGGCTTTGCCCTTCTTTTTCCCGAAGAGGCGCTTCGCATCCTCGTCGAAAAGCTCGGGATGGGAAAAATAGACCTTTGTGGCTTCGTCGGCCAGCGGGCTGTCAACATAGATGTCCAGAGGTGAGGCGAGGCGCCCATCGCGGACGAGCTTGTTGAAGATGTAGATGAGGTCCTGCGTGCGCCCCACGGCAAAAGAGGGGATGTACACGTTCCCGCCCCGCTTGAAGGTGCTCTCGACGGCCTCGGCGAGTTCCTCGAGGCTGTCTTCCGTGCCCTTGTGGAGGCGGTTTCCGTAGGTGGACTCCACGACGACATAGTCGGCCTCGGCGGCATGCTGGGGGTCCTGGAGGATGGGGTTGCCCTTCTTGCCGATGTCGCCCGAAAAGATGATTTTCTTCTCGGGGTTATTCCGATACCAGAGCTCCAGGGTCCCCGACCCGAGGATATGCCCTGCATCGCAGAAGCGGTACCGGATCACGCTGTCCAGGGCATAAGTCTCCCCGTACTGTTTCTTCTCGAAGAAGGGGATGGAGGCGATGGCGTCCTCGACGGTGTAGAGGGGCTCGACGACCTTCTCGCTTCCGGCCCTCCGGGCCTTCTTCGTCATCCACTGCGCGTCCATTTCCTGGATGTGGGCCGAGTCGGCCAGCATCACCCGGGACAGCTCCGCCGTGGCGGCCGTCGTGATGATCTTGCCCTTGAAGCCCTCCCGGACCAGGCGCGGGACGAGCCCCGTGTGGTCGATGTGGGCGTGGGTCAAAAAGACGCATTCGATCTCCCTGGGGTTGAAGCCGAAGGGCTTTCGGTTGAGCTCGTCGGACCCGAGCCCCTGGTGCATCCCGCAGTCCACGAGGAACTGCCGGCCGTTTACGGAGAGGTGAAAACACGACCCCGTGACTTTACGCGCCGCGCCGAAGAAAGTGATCTTCATGAGGAAGCCTCTCAATGCTTCGTTGGTGAAGGAGAATGGAGCAACCGATGGACAACTCAACATTCATATAATAAAGTGATCGGGGCGCGCAACACAATAACGCAGACGGGATCGGATCGTGACGGAAAATCGGGAAAACACGCTGGCGGGCGAAACGAAGGCGCGGTGGGACCGCCTTGCGAAACACTACGGCCTCGTCGAGTTCCTCTCGGAGTGGTACCTGGAGCCCTTTCGAGAGATCCTGTGGACCTATGCCACGGGACGCATCCTCGAAGCGGGCGCCGGAACGGGGCTCAACATCGCCTTCTACCCGGCCGAGGCCCGGGTCACGGCAACGGATCTGTCCGGAACCATGCTGAGGAGGGCGCGGGAGCGCGCACGCGAGCAGCATGTGGACGTCACCTTCGAGGAGGCGGATCTCTGCAGCCTTCCCTTCGCAGATGGCAGCTTCGACACGGCCGTGGCGACCTTCGTCTTCTGCTCCATGCCGGACCCGGTTGCGTGCCTGCGGGAGATGGGCCGAGTGACAAAGGCCGGCGGCCGGATCCTTCTTCTGGATCACGTGCGGGTCGAGCGACCGCTGATCGGACCTCTCATGGACCGGCTCAACACCGCGACGGTCCGCCTCGCGGGCGAGCACATCAATCACCGGATGGATGAATTCGTGCGTGAGGCCGGATATGAGATCGTTGAAAGCCGAAGACTCGGCTTCATGGGGATCATCCAGTTCATCGTGGCCCGGCCTTCACAAGGCAGAAGTTGAGAAGGTAAGAAGGTGAGAAAAAGCAAAATAGAAGAGACAGCAGCGGTGCCGTCGAGCCACAAAGCGGGAAGCGGCTGCAGGCATTCTCTTGACAGCTCGGAAATGCTTCCCTAGACTCATTTTGCAACCATTAACCGCGCATCGTGCGGACAAAGAGGAGAAACGGGCCTATGAACACCTTCAAGCAGGCCGCCGTGAAGATATACAACGACGCCAAGAAAGAGAAGCGCCTCACCGAAGGATGCACCCTCGAAGAGCTCAAGCGCATCGCCCTGCGCCACGAGGGCGTGATCCAGACCCAGGTCGGCTCCGTCGCCGCGGATTCTGAGCCCATGAACCGCTCGGCCCCCCACACCCGCAACAGCGTCGATCACCCCTTCGGCGAGCCCGAGGAAAGGCTCGCCCGGCAGGCCGTGGAGCGCCTCTCGAAGGAGAAGATCGTCTGTCTCGACACGATGGTGGGCGACGGGCGCGACGGGGTCACGGCACGTTTCATCATGCCCGAGCAGTACGCCCAGATCGCCTACGGGCTCAAGCTTCTCATGGACTACCCCGCGGCCAGGGTCGTCGAGGAGCCCACCTACACCATCATCTTCTTCACCGACGAGGCCTTCGAGGCAAACAAGAAGAAGAAACTCCTGGACAAGGACATCACCGTGCGCCTCTGGATGGGCGAGAAACGGGGTGAGCAAGTCAAGATCTGCCGCAACACCGTCTACCTCGGCGAGGGGAAGAAGGCCGTCTTCATGTTCGAGGACTGGCGGGTGAAGGCCATCGACAAGGAGGGAATCTTCCTTCACGCGGGCGCCCGCAGGGACTGGCTCTGGATCCACGATCTCGAGACGGATCGGCCGGAGCTGACGGAAGTCGTCACGGCCATTTCGGGGCTCACGGCCACGGGGAAAACGACGACGCTGTGCCGCCGCCTTGCCCGCCTGCCCCGGGAGAGCTCCGAGATGATCGGCGATGACGGCGGGACCTTCGCCTCCGACGGAAGCTATGCCGCCTTCGAGATCGGCGGGCTCTATGTGAAAACGGAGGGTCTCGACGAGAGTCAGCCCGAGATCTTCCGGGCGGCCGAGTCGAAGGACGCCTTCCTGGAGAACGTGGCCATCACCCGATACCCCTACATGCCCGACTTCAAGGACCTCCGCAAGACCGGCAACGGCAGGGCCATCGTGACGCGGGAGAAACTCGAGATCGCAAGCGCGGGGATTCGCGCCGACCGGCTGCACTACATCGTCATGCTCACGCGAAACCCGCTGGCCAACGTGATCAGCAAACTCACGCCCGAGCAGGCCACCATGCAGTTCATCTACGGCGAGTCCATCGAGAGCTCGGGCGGCAACCCCGAGGAGGCGGGCAAGTTCAAGCGCGAGTTCTTCCTCGACCCCTTCGTGGCGGGCGACAGGCTCGAGCACGCCATGATCTTCTACGAAATTCTCAGGAAGAGCCGCATCAAGTGCTATCTGGCCAACACGGGTACCATCGGCCAGGGCGAACAGAAGGTTACGCTGCGGCAGTCGCTGGCGACCTACAACGATTTGCTGCGCTACCAGCTTCGCTTCAGCTACGAGCCGGACTACCTGGGGCTGCACTACCCGATCAAGTGCGACCGGGCAAACCTCGATCTCATGATCGCCCACCGGCTCTTCCCCGACAAGGAGCTGCTCAAGAAGAAGCTCACCGATTTCTTCCGCGGCCGTGAGCAGTTCCTGGAGGCCTTCGAAGGCAAATACGGAAAGATCCCCGAGGCGATCCGCGAGTCCGTTCCCTACCGCTACCGCGACATCAACGACAGCGAGCGGATCATGGCGGAATAGCGAAGGGAAGGCTCGAGGACCGAGGTCCGAGCATCGAGGAAGACAATCAAACAACAACAAGCCGCCCCTCGTTTCGAGCGGGCGGCTTGTTCATTACACGATCCGGTTATTGCCTCTAACGCATAATAACATGACTCTCCCCAACTGCCAATCTGATGGTGACAAACCGGGTCATCTGCCATAAAATGAGTATGCCGACTGTTTCGTATGGAGCCTCGAAAAATGGTATAATGAGTTGGTCGGAAGGAGCTGCATGATGCTCGAGGAAACAACCCTGTCCAGAAAAGAGCTGCGGGGCAAACACAAGCCTTCTATGCTGATTCTTGGCAGCTTCGAAAAGCTGAAGCAGGATCTGATCCCCGCGCTATTCCGGATCGCCGGCGATCATGGGATCGGGCATATCGACATCAGACCGTCGCCGGAGGCTGTCGATCTGAAGCAGCTCAAGGGATACACCCTGATCTTTGTGGCTTTCGAGATTTACAGGAACAATGAATCCTTCTTTCGATTGCTGCCGGAATCCATCCAGGATCGGATCACCATCCTGTCAAGGCCCGCGGACTTCCCTTCCGTAGCCCCGGATATCAAATGCGCATGCTACTGCTCTGAGTTGAAGGCACTACTGCCCAGGGAAGAGGCGCAGCTCTTCGAGCACCACACAGACTCCACTTAGCCGCGATAGCGTAAAGGTCGAGCAGGACCCCATTTAATTCTCATGCACCTCCAAATCTGCAAATGCGAGGGGCGTCCCCTATTCTCCCCCTGAAGAAAAGCAACCCCGGTACACACGTGCCGGGGTTTTTGCATTCTCGCTCTACCTCTGAAAAAAATGCTGAAATACAAGACCTGACCCTATTTCTTCCATGGAGCGCAAGTTCGCGTTCGACGTG
>DCVI01000006.1 GCA_002327315.1 Syntrophaceae bacterium UBA2192
ATCGGTTGAGCATTACTCCAACGACAACCGGCTTCTCCGGATCATTGAGGGGACGGACGCCGTGAGCCTCTATCGGACCATTGTCGCAAACGGATGGGTCACTCAGCTCTCGCACGCCGCCTATCTCGGAAAAGAACTGGACCGAGCGGAGCTCTCCATGAAACTCGATTTCAAATTCGTCCAGGACGGGGCCGATTCCCACTAAAGCACCCCCATGAGCGAACCGTCGAAAAAAACAGACATCCGGGTTCTCTTCGCGCTCACGCTCATCCACTTTACCGGCGATTTCTACAATTCCTTCGTGACACCGCTGCTGCCTGTCTTTGCGGATCGGTTCGCCCTCACCCTGACCGAGATCGGCCTCATCGGCGGCCTGAGCCGCTTTCTCTCTTTCGTCGTCCAGCCCAACGTGGGGTTCTTTGCGGACCGCTATCAGACCCGTTTTTTCATCCTCGGCGGCATCGCCCTGTCGGTCATCTTTGTGCCCTTCACTGGAGTCGCGCCAACCTACATGCTGCTCCTGCTCTGCGTTGCCTTCGGCTCCATCGGATCGTCTATGTTCCACCCTTCCGTGGCGGGCATGGTGTACACCTATGCAGGGTCGAGGCCGGGATTTGCCTATTCCATCTTCAACATGGGCGGGACCCTTGCCTTCGCCGTCGGGCCGCTTTTCATCACCTGGTTTGTCACCCTCCAGGGACTTGAAAAGATGCCCTGGCTCATGATCCCGGGGCTGTTGATTTTCATCTACCTGTTCCTGGTCGTGCCCGTGCCGGATCGTGAAAAGATCGAGAGCCGCACCTTCCTGGGGACGCTCAAGGAGATGTTCGGGTCGATCTGGAAGTGGATGGTTCTGATCTGGCTGATCATGGTTTTTCGTGCCTTTGTGGCCCATGTCTTTCGGACCTTCCTGCCCGTCCTCCTTGTCCGGGAAGGCTACTCGCTCGTTGCCGTCGGGGCCGTTGTTACGCTTTTCACCCTTGCGGGGACGGCAAGCGGGATGATTGCGGGACATCTCTCCGACCGGATCGGCTTCCGCAAGATCTTTTTCGCGAGCTTCCTCATGGCCACGCCGTTTCTGCTGCTGCTCGTTGTGGCCCAGGGCCCGTGGGTCTACCTGCTGACCTTCCTGTCGGGATTTTTCGTCATGGCTACCCTGCCGCTGGGCGTGACGCTGGCCCAGACGCTGGCCCCGAAGGGCCGCTCCATGGTGTCGAGCCTCATGATGGGGTTTGCCTTCGGCCTGGGGGGCACGATAACCCCGATCGCGGGAGCCTTTGCCGATGCCTTCTCCATCCGTCCGGTGCTTGCCGCCGTGGCCTTTATCCCGCTTGCGCTCGTCGGGCTTGTCTGGTTCCTTCCAGAACCCTCAAGAAAATGGTAATGGGAATTGGGTACTGGGTAATGGGTAATGGCATAGGGCAAGGGGATTACTCTCTTATCTTTAATACCCAATATCCCAGTATCCCAATACCCAATTGCTCCGGAGGAGCTCCATGGATTACTCGCTCGTCGTGAACGGATTCGGCAATGCCTTCCTGCAGGAGTTCGGTTGCCCCTGTCCTCGCTGCGCACGGAAAGAACCTGTGGCCAACGTTTCTGTTTCGATCATCGGGCGGGACGGAAACGATCGGGAAATACGGTGGCATGCCTTGGTGGATGTGGGACTTGGCGTCGTGGACAGCCTCCGCAATACCTTCAGCCCCGACGAGGCCCGCGTGGACTGGCTTCTCTTCACCCACTGGCACCCGGACCACAGTCTCGAACTTAACCGCCTCGGCGAGACGATGCGGCGCACGGCCCGGCGCCGTGGCGAAACCTTTTCGAGAATCCCCACCTGGTGCCGGAGTGGCACGGGCAAGTGGCTCGCCAGGAATTACTCCTACGAGTGGTACCGCTGCCTCGACGGCCGACCCTCGAAGGAATCGGAACCGCCGGGGGCCCTCCTGGACCCGATCCCACTCGGGACCGAAGGGATCAAGGTCACGCCATTATCGGTGTCTCACTCCGGTGCCGACTTCAACCCCGAAAATTTCAAGGAGACCCAGTACAACTGCGCCTGCTTCGTCATCCAGACCGAAAACAGGAAAACGGTGCTTCTCTGGGACCTGGACAATAGAAACGACTGGATCCTGAACCCCCGGACGGAAGGGCAGAAAAAGACCGTGGAACTTCTCTCCGGGGCCGACACACTTTTCCTGGACTGCTTTTCATGGACCGTCGAGGAGGTGGTCGGGTTCAGCACAGGACACCTTTCCTTCGCAACCGCCCGAAAATACGCTCGCGTACTTCGACCTGCCGAGACGCTTCTTGTCCACATGGGCGGCCACGAGGAGGGCGAGGGCAACCCCGGCTGGGGCTGGACGGACCGCCAGTGGGAAGAGGGCGCTTCGAAGCTCTGGTCGGCAGAAGGTCTGCCGGGGACGGTGCGCGTCCCTGCCATGGGGGAGGAATTCCCGCTCTGACCGAGTGCCGGTCGATCGGAGTCGGGATGATGCCTCCTCGCCAAGGCCAGAGCGGCAGGCTGCTGAACGGAGCAGAAAGGGATTGTCTGTCCGCTGTGATCCCTGTATGATGCAGGCGTTGAAGCCGCCGGTGCCCACACGGACCGGGCGGGTGGATGAGACGATCGCAGAAAACGAAAGGAGGACGTGCAAGGCATGAAGCAGAGAAACGTAACCCGATCGAAGTGGTCCCTGATGTGGATTGTCGTCGTTGCTGCGTCGCTGGCGTTCGGCCTCCCTGCGGCCTACGGTCAGGCCAAGAAGGTGGACCTGAACACGGCAACCCAGAAGTAACTCGAGGACGTCAAGGGGGTCGGCCCCGCGATGGCGAAGAAGATTATCGCCGGCCGTCCCTACAAATCCGTCGACGAGCTCAAGAAGATGGGTCTTTCCGACAAGCAGATCAAATCCATAGGCCCCTCCGTCACCGTTGGTGCCGCACCGGCAGCAGCCCCTGCAGCCAAACCTGCCCCGGCAACCGCCGCACCGGCAGCAGCCCCTGCGGCGACCCCTGCAGCCAAACCGGCCGCCACTGCCCCGGCAGCGGCGACTCCGGCGAAGGCGGCAAAAGCTGAAAAAGCGGCCCCGGCGAAGCTTGCCCCGGGACAGAAGGTGAACATCAACACGGCCCCGAAAGAAAAGCTCGATGCGCTTCCCGGCATCGGACCGGTCAAGGCCCAGGCGATCATCGACGGGCGGCCCTTCGCAAAGCCCGAGGACATCATGAAAGTCAAAGGCATCAAACAGGGCGAATACAACAAGATCAAGGACACCATTACGGTCCGCTGATCCTTCCTGCGTATTTCAGGTCCGCCTCTGTGTTGCTTTTTTCGACAAATGTAACGGGAAAAGTCACTTGCGAGGCGGAACTTTTTTATGGAGACGAA
>DCVI01000064.1 GCA_002327315.1 Syntrophaceae bacterium UBA2192
GGGTTACCCACTTGAAATGAGAAAGAACCCTTTTTTTGCTTCTTGTGTGTTGCCGACTTCTTGGTGAAACCACATTGTCTGTGGAACAATTCCTTCCATTACTTCAGAAAGGAAACGTTTAAGCCGAGGTTGATTCTTGCCCTCTTTTCCCCACCATATTCTTTTATCACGGTCCAGATCTTCGAATTTATTCTTAGATACTCGCCAATACATACCCTTTGGCGGACCTATTATAATGCGTCCAGACGGCGTTTTAATCTCGTAAGTCCCTGCAGAATAGTAGTTCCTCGCAGATAGATCGCCAGACGTCCACGGCCCTCTAGGGTCATTATCGATATTTTTATAGCTTATATTATGTCCTTCCTGTCTCGGAAGCAGATTGCGTGACCACTTCTCCTTGTTTTTCGCAAATAGCAGTATATGGTCATGCATATCTGACAGATGTCGGGCCGTACTTTTCGGTGAAAAGATCTTCTGCCAGATAACGTTTGCCACAAAATTTTCCCTTCCATAAATCTCATCCATAAGAACTTTAAGGTAATGACATTCATTATCGTCAATGGATACCCAAATTGCACCATCTTCGCATAACAGCCTCTGCAGAAGGCTCAATCTATCTCTCATCATAGATAGCCATATAGAATGCTCCAAGCCATCTTCGTAGTGATCCCACGCAGAACCGGTATTGTAGGGCGGATCAATATAAATACATTTTATCTTCCCGGTAAACTCTTGCTCCAGCGACTTGAGGGCAAGCAGGTTGTCGCCGAAGATGAGGCGGTTGTCGAAGATGTCCTTATCCGTCATTCTGTGCGGCGCGTGATAGGTCTTCTCCGGATCCTCCAGCAGAATCCGCGGCTCCAGCCTCGGCCGGTTTTCCTTACCAATCCATGTAAGTTCGAGTCTATTTTTGTCGGCCATGCGTCAATAACTTTCCTGATTCAGAGATATGCGCGTTTTGGAATTCTGCGACAGACGCGGGCAATGCGAATCCCGCCTGTCGTTTCAAGATCTATTCGGCCTTCTTGAACAATTTTCGCAAAAACGATCTTTGTTCTTTTGCCTTCTCCCGCCAGGGCGTGAATTCCTCCGGCAGCAGGGCCACCACATCATTACCCTTCATGCTGAATAAATCATGGGTCAAATCGAGCTGTTGAACGACATCGATAAAGCGCATCAGGGCGCCGGGCTTTCGTTCGGTCGTCCCGGTGCCTCTTTTTGCCCGCCCCGTTTTGGGGTCGTAATAGAGAATGGTCGCCGCGTCGATGACGCCGCGGTTCGTGAACAGGGCCTGGCGGGATGTGAGCTCTATAAAGAAATGATTTGTCTGGTGTATGGGACCATAAAGGAGAAGTGCCGCATTGTCTCCATGCAGCTTGTAGGCATAATAAGGTCCCAGAAGAAGATGCCGATTGAACCGTCTAAAATCCAGGTCAAGGATGTATCGATAATGGGGCCCCGGCGCCCGCCTGCCGTATTTATTCACGGGACAGGTATAGTCGAAATAAAACAAAGTGAGCCAACTCCAGAGACCCACCTGCTGCTCGATCTGGGAGTGGGGCAGAAGCCGGAGTAAATCATTGAGATACTTGCCAATAGCCAGTTTGTTCTGGAAGGTCCTCGCCTCTAAAGATATTTCCAGAGGGACTCTTGCGGAGCACCAGGGGTCGACAAGCAACTCCTGCGGGGGCTTGCGCTGGGCGCCGCTTCGCAGTTCATCGAGATAGTCCCGGTAAAGTGCAATTCCTTTGTCGTTGAGTATTCTCAGTTGACTATTCATGGTCAATCAGCCGACTGGTGGTTTTGAATGAAACGTTCGACAACGTGCTGCGAGGCACAAAACGCCTCTATGGCATCGTCGATCCATCGCCCTTTATCCAGGACGATCTGTTCCTCCCCTCCCGATGGGGGCAGGGTCTTTCGGACCATGAGACCGATGGCAAACCTAAGCCAGAGGCTCATCCAGTCATCGGGATCCGTGTCCGGATCCGTGTGATCTTCTTCGATAACGATATGATGGAGAATCTGTCGAACCACTTCGGGGTAGACTAACGCCTGGAAAGATTCATCAGCACGGGCGATTTCCCGGATATTGTCGATCCGATTGTTCAAAAGTAGGCTTGGCCATTCGCTATCCAGATCCAGCCGCCAGATCGAGTGCCCCAAGTCGGCAAATTCGACAGGTAACAGGCATTGCTTGCTCGCGTCCTCATCTTCCGAACGCCTGGCAATGACGCGATCCGCTACGGCAATAATACGACCCTTCCCGTCGACGATCTTTACTCTAAACATGACATGGGCACCGGAATCCAACCCCTCGAGGGATTGCCCTCTGGGCAGACGAGGCTGGGCCACAGTGCCGCAGGCGAATCTTCTCAGATAGGTCCTTCGGTAGGCCTCTATATATATCTTTGCATCGAAAGGAAGCGACAGATTTTCCATATCAAGCCCTGCATCGAATGCGAGGCTTGCATCCGGCGTTGCATACAGGAAGATATTCAATCGAGTACGTGAAATTCTTTTACGGCCCGTGAAATTAAACCGGCGGATCATGGGTTTTTATCCTGAGGCGTTATGATCTTGATTTTCAAGTCGCGATTCAAGTCAAACCCCGTAATCGTCAATTGAAAGTCCGGCTGTTCGGTTGTGACCTTCATGCCGTTCGGTTGCACGATGCGGTACGTAAGCCCCACCCCTTCAATGCTTATGGGAACTTTCTCCAGATCAAAATCGTAGGGTCTGTAAAGCCGGAAGGGATTCCCCTGTCGAACATCGTAAGCCATTTCCATCTCTATGGTTCGGGGATAGACTTTTGCTTCGGGATGCAGGGAGAGCCGGAATCCGCCTTTGACTCGACTAAGCAGCAATCTAGGCGGTGTTCCTGTCGGAGTATCGGCGCCACCCAAGGAGCCCACACCAGGGCCGTCCTTCGGTACTTTGCGATCCGTTTTCGTCTCTTTTCCCAGGTCAAGATCGACGTAAAATAGATCCCGGAGTAGTTTCGTATCTCTGCCCTCGGCCGGCATGGAATGGATACGGATCATTTCGCGGGGGCTGTTCTTTACGAAGCGAAGGCATGCCGGTCCCAGATTGTAGCGGTTTTTAAATTTTGGGGAGCGCTCCTGCCATTCCGTGTGGGCAGGGTTTTCAGAGTCGCCGAGAAGCCTTGACAAAGGCCTGTCAGCAACCGATACGATCACCCGCATTCCCTTCTGGCGCTGCGAAGATACCCCGGTGACCGTAATCCCATCGCGGATGAAATAGTCTTCTCCTTTGTCGATCAGTGCATCTCGTTCCAGGAAAAGCTTGAAGTGGGAGTGCTCGATCTCCTTCTTTTTCGGCTCTACCCAGAGAGGCAGATAATAGGCAAGCCTCTCTCCCGCCTCGAATCTGCTTCGCAGGTTTTGGAGCTGCGCGGTTTCGAAGAGGGCTTCATCCCACTTGGGCGCACGGCCTTCAGACGGCTCCTTGAGCCGTTCAAAGGCCCCATCGGGCTGCGATAAGCACCACTTTGCAAACTCAAGACGCCGGATCAGTGCCTTTCGATCGTGCCAATCGGTTCCGTCAATATAGGTGAGAAGGGTTTTTTCATCCAGCACCTGCTGATTGGCGCCGGCGGCTACGATAACGACAAGATCACCGGAGAGAAGGGGGAAAAAATACTGATTGATGACCGAGCGAATCACGGACTCGATCTCGATTTCCTCATCGGGATAGGGAATGATCACCGACAGGCCGGGTTCACCGTTGCGGCGGATCGAGAAATCACGGCAGAACCGATCGATATGCTCGGGATCCTCGACAGGAAGGGCAAAGTCGTCCTCGAACCTGCCGAAATAGCCGTATGGTGCATATCGTTGGCCGTTAGCCCGGTGAATTTTGAGGACGGATTGGCCCATCAGGAGGCGTCGGGTTTCATTTTGCCGGACGGTCAGGCCAAAAAAAGAGTTAATTCGGGATGCGGCTTGAAAGACCGTCTTCCCCAGACCCCATCGCCCCCTGGTTGTAGTGCCTTCCACGGCTCGGCCGATGTTGCGCCAGAAATAATAGAAATCGTTTTTCGTCTCTGCATCGTCCTGGTTGCCGTCGTCTCGGAAGTCACCGGCAAGGCCCCTGGTGCCGAAGTCCTCGATGAGGAGGAAGTCCATCGGGCGCTCGTAGTCAATTCCATTTGTGAGTCCACTTTCCTTAGCATCGAGATGCTCACGAAGACCGCGAAGGTAGCGCTCCGTCGCGTCAGCATCAAGCCTTTGATCAGGTGAAGAGAAGGTAATAACGATCTTAACCTGTTGACCGGGTGTACCCGCATCGAGTGAATTCTGGATGGCCTCTCTTATTACGGCATCGGAGAGACTCCCCAAGATCTCGGTGGAGAAAAATTCTCCCTCAATGGGGTCTACATTGATCTCGCCCCGGGACATTTGGCGGAAATTCCAGGTCGGTTGTTTCATGGAAATGCGTCCGGATGACCCTGTGATCAATATGATTCAGAAAGTTCAGGGCTGAGCGTATCAAATTACCATAAAAAAGCCCGATGAGGAACACGCACTCCCTATACGGGCTTTCTGGTTTCTATCCGGTCGGCAAGGTTCCCTCTCGCATCGTGGACGGGAAAGGGTTGGTTGACTGGATCCGGGTGACGCCGTTGTCGGGAAAGAGATAAGTCTAAGGCTTCATTGTGTCAAGGAAATATTAGACCGGACCGCTTGGACGTGTCCATTAATTGCCATTTTTTGGACACGTTCCAGGCACGTGTCCACGCCGTGGACAAGACCCGTCTTGCCCTGAATGCACTGAGGATATCTGCTATTCGCTTACCTTCCGGGGTTTTTCGGGCTCATGTCCCTGCTCGCGGCAAAGTTCCAGATAATCGTCGACGGCCTCCTCGAAGGCTTTCCTCAACGATGCCACATCCGTACCTTCGTAACTGACCAACGCACGGATGAATTCCACCTTGCCGTGGAAGACCCGGTCATCGTCGTTGTAATGCACGGAACCGAAGCAGTCCTTATAGTTCATCAGGTCTTTCATGTTCGACGATCGCTTACAGTGCCTTACGCCGTTTCAAATCAGATCGGACCGCGTTTCATTCAGCCAGTCCTGCACAATCCTTTTCAGCTCTTTAACAAAACCGGTCAGTTCCTCAACATCGCGCGCCGTGACGTTTCCCACATATTGATACTCGGCAATGTTTCTCTTATTTCGGCAGGTATCCAGGTATTGTGCATCATCCTTTCGGCTGTTCCCCAGAATCAGAGGCATGGCTTGTATGGTGACGTAGTGATGGCGCGTCCTTTCGGCACGATAGCCCGATACTAACAACAGAATCGTGCATAGCTTGAGCGCGGCATTATAGGCAATTCCGAATCGCGAGTCCGGGGAGACTGCCTCATTCGCCGCATCGGCCAGATCGCGTTCAACGATCGCCAGGAGATTGGCTATTTCTTCCCTGCTCGTCTTGTGAGGTTTGAGCCAGCCGTTATCGGCCCACTGCTTCAAGCTCATCTTCGCCACCTATGATGAAGAGCTTCGGTTCCCGGAGAACGCTCGTCAGAAAATGATCGCCTTCTTTTTTCCTCCGACGGAACTCCGAGGGAAGAAGACTATGGGGATTCACCTCTCTGCCGATTCTTTCCGACGTACCGGCGAGTAAAGCCGTCAGTTTCCGAAGACCGAGGTCTCCTACGACCATGAGATCCAGATCGCTTGCGGCCTTCTCCTCCCCTCTGGCAATAGATCCGTAGACAAAGGCAACGCGGATGTCCGGGTTCTTTTCGAGTGCTTTCTTCAAGACATCGGCGAGCCCGACCGTTTTCAGGACCATCTTGCGGATCTCCGGATACAGGGGATGGCGCTTGTTGGCTTCGTAGTAGACACGGTTTCCGTCTTTGCGCCTCGTCACGAGGTCCAGAGCCTCCAGTTTCTTGAGGTCCTGCTGAATGGTCCCTATGGCGAACCCCGACAGTCTTTCGATTTCTCTCATGTGTGCGGGTCGATCCCTCAACCCAAAGAGGATTTCGAAGATTCCTGCTCGAATTTGTGAAGAAAGGACCTTTGCCAAGGCATTCATGGTGTATGCTTATACCATACATTTGTATGTCAATGCCATACAAATTACGCCAGGTTCAGGATGCCTGCGTAGAGGATGTCGCCGGTCTTTTTCGAGATGCCGATCAGCATCGTGCCGCCGTCGACGACCAGGAAGGGGTCCAGGCTGCACTCGACGATCCAGCAGTCGTTCAGCACGTCTCTCCCTTTGCTGTCCGAGGCAAAGAACGGCACGAGTTCCTCAGGAACCCGGTCGCTGACGCCGCTCACCCCGAAGGCTCCTCCCTTGTCCGCAAGATAGGCCTGGGCGATCTGCAGGGCATCCTGCTTCGTGATCGCGGGTTCTCTCTTGCGGAGTTTTGCCCCCGTCTTTTTCGCCGCGGGCTTTCTGTCCGCCTTGCCTTTTGTCGCTGCCATAAACGATCACCATCCAGACAAAGCTGTGTACGGATAAGCGATGCCCCTGCCGATCGCGGCGAGGGGCACCGGAGTGATTACGTCGTGAGAGGCCGGCCGGCCAAATCCTGCCTCGATAAGGAAGGGGATTATTCCCCCTCACCCTGCCCTCTCCCACGAAGGGGAGAGGGAAAATATGGAAAGAACCCTCTCCCGCGGAGGGGAGAGGGGGAACTGAAGAACCTTCACCCGCAGGGGGAAGGGATTGCTTCGTCGCTGCCGCTCCTCGCAATGACCCAGGGGAGAGCGCTTCTCGCAATGGCCCAGGGGAGAGGGAGACTATGGAAGAGGTCTCCAGAGGCTCGACTCGCAATGACAACCGGTCCCTACTTGTGCAGGATCCTGTAGTCCACCACGGATACACCCTTTTCATAGACCAGCACCGGGTTGAGATCGATCTGGTCGAATCCCGGGTAGTCCTCGACGAGTTTCGAGAGCTTCTGCATCAAGTCGATGAGTGCCTCGATGTCCTTCGGGGCCTTTCCGCGGGTTCCGGCCAGCAGCGGGTAGCCCTTGATTCCCCGGATCATCCTCTCGAACTCGTCCGGTCCTGCCGGAAGCAGGCAGAACTGCACGTCCTTGTAGATCTCCGTGAAGATCCCGCCGAGACCGAACATCATCGAAGGCCCGTACTGCTCATCGCGGATCACACCGAGGATGACCTCGATGCCGCCGGGCTTTGCCATGGGCGAGAGCGTGACCCCTTCGATCCAGGCGCCTGCGGCCTTCCTGCCGACCGCCGCCATCATCGCCTCCCAGGCCTTTCGGACCCCGGAGGGCTTGATGTCGAGCGCCACGCCCCCCACGTCAGTCTTATGGGAGATGTCGGGCGATGAGATCTTGAGGGCCACGGGCCGGGTGAACCGTTTAGCAAGCTTCACCGCCTCGGCTGCGTTTTTCGCGGGGGCCGACGTCACGGCAGGGATCCGGTACGATCGCAGCACGCGCACCGCCCCAGGGGCGGGCATGAGCCTGAGCCTCGGCCCCTCATCGTGCGTTTCGGCCTTCCTGTGGGTATCGGCCTTTTTGGCCTTCACGTCGTCGTAGGCGAAGAACTGGCCCAGGGCCCTCACGCCCCGCTCGGGCGTGGGATAGACGGGGATGCCCTTCTCGTGCATCTTGAGGGCCTCCTCGCGCTCCACCTCGGCGCCGCCGCAGTAGACGACGAGCTCGCCCTCGCCCGTCACGATGTCCGATGCGCCGTGGACGGGGTCGCCAAAGATGACGACGCTTGTGTCGTAGTCTGATTTTGCCTCGGCGATCGTCTTCGAGTAGAGGCTGGGGTCCGTGATGGCGTCGCCCGTGAGGTCGATGGGGTTCGTGAGGCCGCAGTGCGAGGGCAGAAACGCCCGGAGGCGGGCCTTGAGCTCCTCCGTCGGGAAGGGGACCTCGAGACCGTACTTCTCGGCCTCGTCGATGCCGAGAATTGCGGCGCCGCCAGAGCTCGAGATCATGAGCAGGCGCCTGCCTTTGGGCTTGTTCATGTAGGCGAGGCCCTTGGCGAAGTCGTAGAGCTCCTCCAGGTTGTCGGCCCGGCAGACTCCATATTTCCGGAATATGGCCTGGTAGACCTCGTCGCTTCCGGCAAGGGATTTCGTGTGGCTCTCGGCCGCCACCCGTCCCCTCGCCGTCCTGCCCGACTTGAGGATCACGACGGGTTTGGTCGCCTGAGCCAACGATTCGAGGAATTCGGCAGGCCGTTTCACACCCTCGATGTAGCAGGCAATCACCTTTGTATTGGGGTCGTCGTTGAAGTAGCGGATGCAGTCCGACTCGTCCACGTCGGCGCGGTTGCCGAGGCTCACGAAGCCGCTGAACCCCAGGTGCTCGACGCTTGCCCAGTCGATGAGGGCCGCGCCCACCGTTCCGCTCTGGGAGACGAAGGCGATCCGGCCCCGCGTGGTGATGAGCGGCCAGGACGCGCAGAGGCTGCTGTAGGGGATGTTCACCCCCTGGCAGTTGGGGCCGATGATGCGGACGTTGAACTCCCTGCCGGCCCGGGCCAGCTGCGCCTGAAGCTTCTCGCCGTCCTCGCCCGCCTCGGCAAAGCCCCCCGTGATGACAACGGCGGACTTCACGCCGGCCTTGCCGCACTCCTCGATGGCCCCCGTGACCATCCGGGCGGGGATGACGACGACGGCCATGTCCGCAGGCGCCGGAGTCGCACCGATTGCCGGGTAGGCCTTGAGCCCCAGGATCTCGTCGGCCTTTGGGTTGACGGGATAGATGGGCCCCGCAAAGCCGGCGTGAATCAGGTTGTAGAGGATGTCGTAACTGAGCTTTCCCGGTGTGCTCGAGGCGCCGATGAGGGCCACGCTTGCCGGCTTGAAAATGGCATCCAGCTGACGGATCGGTTCCATAGGTCCTCCTTTTGTCGTGCGTTGCGGTGAAAAGAACGGCGGGTCCCCCTGACAGAACGGCCGAATCCTATCACAGAGCCCCTGCATTTTCTATGAGCAAGTGGCCCCTAAAAATCATACTTTCTTCGTATCCGGTTTCTCCCCGAACAGCCGATATCTCATTCATCGCCTTCTTTTTGTCCCACTGACCGGACTGCACAGGCATGTTTTGCGTCCATCCCGGTACCGCGGGGTGGTGCGTGTCTTGCAACCGGGCGTCAAACCTGTCTTCGGGGGTAACCAGGGCCATGAAAAAGGGTTTATTCGGAAGGTACGTCCTTGCTGGACTCGTCATTCTGCTGGCGGTTGTCTTTGCAGGTTCAACGGTATTTGCCCGTGATCTCGAGCAGATCCGGGCAGCTATCAAGGAGAAAGGCGCTCACTGGGAAGCCGGCGAGACCACCATGTCCAAGCTCCCGGAACAGGAGCGAAAACTCCGCCTGGGCCATGTCAAACCCAGGCTGACGGGGGCGGAGCCCATCCTTTCAGCGGAATCGACAGGATCGGGAGGTGCGGCGGCGGCTTACACCAGCTTCGACTGGGCGGACCCGACGAAGAAATACGTGACGGCGGTCCGCAACCAGGCAAGCTGCGGGAGCTGCTGGGCCTTTGCCGCGACGGCCGCCCTGGAGTCCTACACGCTGATCAAAAATGGCCTGACGGGGCAGGAGATCGACCTCTCGGAGCAGGTCCTGGTCTCGTGCAGCGGCGCCGGGAGCTGCGGCGGCGGATCGATCGGATCGGCCTCGAACTACATCAGGGACAAGGGCCTCCCGCTGGAGGGCTGCTTCCCCTACACAGCGACGAACAACACCTGTTCAACGGCCTGCTACACCTACCAGACGGAGTCCGACCGGGTCCAGAGCTGGGCCTATGTGGCGACGACCTCGGTGAGCGTGGAGGCCATCAAGAACGCGCTCGTGACCTACGGCCCGCTGGTCACGACGATGGATATCTACGCGGACTTCTTCAGCTATCACAGCGGCATATACTCTTACGTCTCCGGCGCCTACCAGGGCGGACATGCAATCCTCATCGTGGGCTATGATGACACGCTACAGTGCTTCAAGGTGAAGAACAGCTGGGGCGCCGGCTGGGGCGAGGGTGGGTTCTTCCGGATCGCGTACTCGGCCGTGGGAAACCCCGTCTATTTCGGCGAGTTCACCATTGCCTACAACGGCGCCGCCCCTCAACCTCCTCCGCCTGCGCCTGCTCCGCAGCCGACAGCCTGCACCTTCACCATCTCGCCCACCTCGAAGACCTTCACCGACAAGGGAGGCAAGGGAAATGTCAGCGTGACGACGGGCGCCGGCTGCTCCTGGAAGGCCTCGCCAGGCTCTGACTGGGTGAAATTCACGTCGGGCGCCTCGAAAACCGGCAGTGGGACTGTCACCTACTCCGTCGACGCCAATTTAACCAACACCATGAGGACGACATCGATCGGTATTACCGCAACGGGGACCTCGTCGACGGCGGGATCCGTATCCATCATCGAGAAGGGGAAGAGGCGTTGAGTTTGTTGTGAAGCACCCCGCTCGCAGGGCAAGCTTCCCAACTGGGACGTACCATGCGGAAGGGGATTATTCCCCCTCACCCCGACCCCGTTCGACAGGCTCACGACACCGCTCTCCCTCGCAGGGGAGAGGGAGATCAGGGTAGTGCTTGCCAGAGGCGCTGATTTCACTCTCGTCGGCGTAACGGCAAATGAAACAACTTCGGCAGCCGGAACGGGAACCTCCCGATCCGGCTGCTTTTTTCATTTAAGCGCCGGGACCGTTGAGCCGATATCTAGGAGAGGCCGAGACGATCCGGCTGCATTCAGGGAACCTTTCATCCAGAATCCAAGCGGAGGCGGCAACGTGCACTCGCAGCGTGACCTGTCCCAATACGTCCTGAACCCCGACGAGCTTCGCGAGAAGAAGAAGGAACTCCTGCGCCTCGGCGGTACCCGGGACCAGATCGTCAAGGCCCTCAAATCGGCCATCCTGAAGCCGGATCAGCGTGAGCAGTTCAAGAAAGCCCTCTCCCTGTACGACACGAAGATCCGGAAGCTGCGCGACCAGCTCATCGCCAGCGATCTTCTGGGCAACCTCAACCCCGACGAGGTCAATATCCCCACTCATTACCAGGACCGGAAACGCTGAGGCCTTCGGATCCGATACCCCTCTCGCCGAAAACCACCTCGTCCATCATGCACCGTAAAGCACGCGAAGCTCGGAAGAGCAGAAGTGAGGAAGAGCGGACAAGAAACAAACCTCATCTTTCATCCACTCCGCTCTTCTGCTCTTCCTAACTTCCTAACTTCTGTCCGTTCAGGGGCTCCCGATACCGGGATTTCAACGGATACCCCCACGAGAAGACCTGTCGATACTCATTCGCCTTTCCTCTTGCGAATCCCCTGTCTGTTGGATATAAGAGTTTGGGGCGTGGTACGTCAAGGGGTCAAGAGTCCGAGCTCATCAAGATCCATTCGTTCACTCGAGACAGTGCGTGCGATGGCCGGTTCCGATCTTCTTGGCTTCTTGGCTTCTTGGCTTCTTAACTTCCTAACTTCCATCTTTTCAAGGAGGGTCGCTCGATGAGGCATCGCACGGCGGGAAAGATCACGGACCATCTGTGGTACCTGGGCCGCGAGGAGTCGGGGGTTTATCTCCTCGAGGGCAAGGACGGCTCGATCATGATCAACGGGGGGCTTGCGCACATCCTCCCCGACGTCCGGAAGCAGATGAAGGAATTCGCGATCGACCCGGCGAAGATCGCAAAGATCCTGATCCTGCACTCGCACTTCGACCACATCGGGGTCATCCCCTGGTTCAAGCGCAGCTGGCCGGCCATCGAGATCTGCGGCTCGGCGGAGACCTGGAGGATCCTCCAGATGCAGAAGGCCATCGACATCGCCAACCAGTTCAGCAAGATCGTGGCGGACAAGATGGGGCTCGGGGCGGCTCTCCAAGACGTCGATTTCGCCTGGCGCGACGACATCCAGGGAAAGACCGTCGGCGAGGGGGACCGGATCGACCTGGGCGGGACCGCTCTGAACGTCCTGTTCACGCCCGGTCACACGAACTGCTCGATCACGGCCTACGAGCCCGATCGCAAGGCCCTCTTTGCCTCCGACGGCGGCGGCATCCCCTATCGGGACGGCTCCTTCGCCTCGGCAAACACCAACTTCACCCAGTACATGGAGAGCCTCGAGAAGATGAAACCCCTTGCCGTGGACTACCTCTGCGCCGACCACTACGGCTATGTGACAGGCGAGGATGCACGGGGCTTCATCGACCTGACCCTGCGCGAGGGGAAGAAACTCCGCGCCATGATGGAGGGGATTCTCAAGGAAAAGGGAAACGTCGACGAGGCCGCGAAGGCCATGAATGTCCTGTTCTACCAGGAGTGCCCGGACTACTTCATCTCGGCGGACATCCTCGAGGGGGTTTTCCGGCAGATGATGAAGTTCCTCGAGAAGAACCTGCAGTCCTGACACCCCATCGCGGCTGATCCGCATGAGGGTCGGGGTAAGGAAAAAGGGGGGGGGTATGATCCGTACTCTGGTGATGGCGGGTATGTTGCTCGTCTGCCTCTTCGGCTCACAGGGATTCCCGGCGGCCGCCGAAGCGGCCGGCAGCCTCGACGACTGTTCCGGCATCGATGACGATGCCGCGCGGCTTCGCTGCTACGACGAGATCGCGGGCCGAAAGCCGAAAGCCCCGGCCGTGACCGCGGCGCCCGCGCCCCCCGCGGATTCCCGGCGCGAGGAGCCGAGCTTTATGTCCAAGCGATGGCAGCTGGACGAGGAGAGTCGCAAGAAACGCTTCGCCATCATGTCCCACCGGCAGAATTACCTCCTGCCTTTCACGTACAACTTCCACCAGGAAAAAGAGACCTACGAGTCGATCAGCCCCAACTCGGATGTCGATGACGCCGAGGCCAAGTACCAGATCAGCCTCAAGGTGAAACTCTGGCAGGACATCCTCGGGACGCCCATGGACCTCTGGTTCGGCTACACGCAGATGTCCCTCTGGCAGGTCTACAACACGGAATCCTCCTCGTATTTCCGGGAGACGAATTACGAACCGGAGGTTCTCCTCAACTACCGGACCAACACGGACATCTTCGGTCTCATGAGGAGCCGGTACGTTCAGGTGGGCTTCAATCACCAGTCCAACGGCCGCAGCGAACCCCTCTCTAGGAGCTGGAACCGGATCGTGGCCAATTTCGGCTTCGAGCGCGACGTCTTCAACGCCCAGATCAAGACCTGGCTTCGCATCCCCGAGAGCGACGACAAGGACGACAACCCGGACATCACGTCCTACATGGGCTATGGGGAGCTGTGGCTGGGCACCGTCTGGAAGGATTACCACCTGGGTCTCATGCTCCGCAACAATCTGCGATTCGACGATAACCGCGGCGCCCTTCAGTTCGAACTGAGCTTCCCCCTGATCGAACACATCAACGGCTACGTGCAGTATTTCGTCGGATACGGCGAGAGCCTCATCGACTACAACCACTACACCAACCGCATCGGCGTCGGCATGATGTTGAAGGACTGGTAGGAGGGCGGTATGCACAACAAGGTGGCATCGGGCGGCGCGCTACTCCGGCTCGCCTGCCTCGGCCTCAGCGCCGCCATCGTGCTTTTGTGTATCGGGACTGCGCTGGCTGCCGGGAAAGAGGATTTCGAGGCCCTCGAAAAGGAAATCGTCAACGAGGCCAACCTGGCGCGGACAAACCCCGGGGCATATGCCTCCCGGCTGCGGGGCCAGCGGCAATACTACCGGGGGACGCAGTTGAGACGGCCCGGTGAGGTTCCCATCCGGACGAAGGAGGGGCTTGCGGCCGTGGACGAGGCAATCCGCTGGCTCGAGAAGCAGCGGCCCGTGGGCGCCCTCGGTTATTCGCGGGGCCTGTCGCTTGCCGCCCGGGACCTCGTGGCGCCCCAGGGGGCATCGGGCGGATTCGGTCATACGGGACCCGACGGGAGCACGCCCTCGGAGCGGATCGAGCGGCACGGCCAATGGGAGTCCGTGATCGGAGAAAACGTCGCCTACGGACAGCGTACGGCCCGGGACGTGGTGGCCGCCTTCATCGTCGATGACGGCGTGCCCGGCCGCGGGCACCGGAAGAACCTGTACAATACGGCATTCCACGTGATGGGCGTCGACTGCGGCCCCCACTCCACCTACGGCACCACCTGCGCCATCACCTTTGCGGGGGGCTTCCGGGAGAAGTGA
>DCVI01000209.1 GCA_002327315.1 Syntrophaceae bacterium UBA2192
GCCGGGATCATTGAAAACGATTGCACGCGCATCCCGCGGCAATTCTTCGCATCTTGCCAGGTTGAAGAATTGAAGATTTACTAGAGCTAGGCTATTGAGTACGGTTCAGAAGTGCAGATATTATCTAACAGCTGAACCAAATTTCTCATCTAGCTGGCCATTTGTGGTAAGACGGAAAAGTACAAGATCGGATGGATAGCGGGATGATCGGCTGTGTATGCCGGTGGCCTTTGTTCCCACATCTCCAGCGACCACGATCCTTCCGTCTTGCTGTATTGCAATCCTTCTCCCTGTCGCAAACGATTTACCCATCGCAACCCGTGTGATCCCATGACTGCCGAACGAAGTGTCCGGACTGCCATCCCGGTTTCTTCTTCCTACAATAATGACATGACTGGACCTTGACTCATCGTAGGCGCCGCCGCAATAAAGAATTTTGCCGTCTTCCTGCAATGCCACACTGCCCACGTCCTTGTTCACGGCTGTCAAACCGCCGGTTCCGAATGTACGGTCAAGACTGCCATCGGGGTTGTAACGCATCAGCCTGCCTTCCACCCAGTTCGTTCCGTGTTGGTAAAGATTTATTCCTGCGACGATTTTTCCATCCGGCTGTATAGCCATCGATTTGACGGCAGAGCCAATCCGCTCTTCATCCTTTCCGAATTGCTTGCGGACCTTTCCTTTGACACCGAATGAGCGATCAACCGTTCCGTCCGGCTTGTATCGGACGATTGCCACGTCGCCCTCGTATCGTCTGTGCGCCTTGCCTGCGACCAAAATCTTGCCGTCTGCCTGGATAGCTATTGCCCTTGCAGAGTCTTCCGATGCACTTCCTACACGGGTGATCACTTTCCCCCGCTTCCCGAAGCCTCTGTCCAGCGACCCATCCTCATTGTAGCGAAGCAGTGCGAAATGATAGCAGGATGATACGACCATACAGCGGCTGAGAGCATTGCCGATAACAACGATCTTACGGTCTTTCTGAACGGCAACACCATGGGCAACGTCTATAGCTCCATCGATGTCCGTCTTAACCCATCCTGAATGGTTGAATTCTTTATCCAGTTGTCCCTCAGGGGTATAACGAATGACCACAAAATCATCATTTGTACGACCCGAAAACTCATTCTTTTCGTTTATGGGAATGACACGTCCGGCAATAACCGCTTTTCCATCTCCCTGAAGTGCCATGCCCTCGGATTCAATATAATTGTCAGGCAATCCCGTGGTAATCATTCCGTCATGGCCAAAGGATTGATCGGGACTTCCATCTGCATTTCGGCGGATGAGGATCGACCGGCCCTGATTAGCAAAAAAAGAAGCTGCCGATACGAGTATCTTTCCGTCTTTCTGAATCTCAACCCCCGAGGCATAGGTGCCATTGCCAACTTTGACGATCGCAATCCCGTCGCCTAGAGCCATAACTGAACTGGCCAATGATAGCGTCAAAAGCAATGCTAAAAGAAATAATTTAATCACTCCGGGTAAATTCCCCGAAGCTTGCTTCGAAAACGTTTGCACGCGACCTGCAGCCTGCTGCGGGGTAGCGCGCATAATAACAGGAAAATCCCTTCCCTGAGTTTCTAAATTTCTGGCCCCTTGGTGCCAGGAATTTTCATTTGTCATTCCCTCGAAAGAGGGAATCCAAGATGGATGCCCGTTTTCACGGGCATGACATTCTTGTTTGATACCCCGTAGCTTGCTGCGGGGTAGTTCATTCTTGCCCATTTGATTCTCTCATAATCAGGATGCCTGAGATGCGGTCGGAAATTGCCAGTTAGCCACCATGTTATCATAAAGGGATCCCACATCAACCGGGATCCCTTCTTTTTTTTCAGCCTCAAGACGTGCCGGATGGTCATTACCCTCACACAAATACATAAAAGGGGGAGCCGATAAAAGCTCCCCCTGAACAATTGATTATGGACGGGTCACGTTTTAGAACTTCCTGCGTTCCTACTTTCTATGTTCTGCATCCCCTTTCTCGGGTTTTCCTTGAGACTCCTGGTGTTGCGATTTCCCCTTCTTTTGCTGATCCTGAGGTCGAGACTGCCCTTTCGGGGGTTGCTGCTGCCCCTGATGTTGCTGAACCTGTGGTTGATGTTGCTGCTGTCGCTGTTGTTGGACCTGCTGCTGTTGCCTTTGTTGTTCCTGCCTCTGTTTCTGAGGCTGCTGAGCTTGTTGTTGCTGTCGCTCTCGTCTCTGTTGTTGATGTTGCTTAACTTCCGGTCTCTGTTGATATTCTACTTGCCGTTCTTGTCTGAGTTGTTGTCTCTGTGGTTGCGGTTTAGCTGAATAACCCTGAACATCCCATTTTCTTTGTTTTTCCCAATATCGGTCATTCTGCCATCCTCGCCAATTCGATTGAAGTTGTGAATGTGGAATCGGGCGATAATTCCAAGGACGTCCACTCCAATGACGATTTGAATAATATCCTCTCCAATGTGGGTCCACATCATAATAGAAACTCGGTACCCTGCTGTAATACCCCCAACCACGATCATAATAACGTGAGCGATACCAGCCGCCCCCGTATGGGCGCCACCACCAGCCATTCCAGAAAAACAGGTCTACCTCTACATACGGGACAACGTAAACACCGTTGGTATCCGGCAATACGACTACTTCCGGCGGCCCGCCGATCACAATGGGCGGTAATGAAATTCCAATACCGACATTTACTTCTGCCATCGCCGTGACAGGGGAAACACTCACCAGTGTTAAAAGGATTGCCCCTAAAAGTAACTTTTTCATTTTATTGCCTCCTTCTCTTGCATCCCCGCTGCAGCGTTATCAATGCGATTACTATATCGATTATTCTTGTAAAAATCATCTTTGTATTTTTCTGTGGAGGCCTGAGCGAGCAGATGAATCCGATCGCCCGTCAGATCCTGCAACCTGGCGTTGATCTCATCGGATGTGAGACCGTATGCTTTCAGTTTCTCTTTGACGATTTCAGTTTCAAGAGTCCGTTTAATCACTACGGGTGCAATTCCCCGAAGCTTGCTTCGAATTTGTCATTCCCTCGAAAGAGGGAATCCAAGATGGATGCCCGTTTTCACGGGCATGACATTCTTGTTTGATACCCCGTAGCTCGCTGCGGGGTAGTTCATTGCTTGTTATAAACGCGCTAACAATGGATGCGTTGACTGTGCAGCCGTTATAACTTAGATCAGCATGTCGAGATGGACATGTAATTTCTGCATCTCTTCGGAAGGAATTTCACGGACGACCTCTCCCGTATCCCGGTTCGTGATCACGACGGCGATATGCTCGTGATGAGATCCATAGGTCGAGTAGGAGACATCTGTCTGTACAGGATTGAGTTGTTTATGATCAGGGCCGGATTTTACGGGGGTGTCCCTGGCAGGCAGTTTTTCACGATGAGGCTCCGATTTTGTTTGTGCCCCGATGCTGGTGGCCATTCTCCCGATGGCTATACGGGTATCGATGCTATCCATAGAAGTCTTCAAACGATTCCTGTATTGACCCTATTATCGGCATCTTGACGGCGCAACTTTAAGTTCCCTTTCTTGTTACCTCTCGGCTCCAGCCGTTTCGACGCCGAACGAACCCCCTTGCCTTTCAATGTAGCGATCATTCCCGATTTCGCACCCTCCCTCATTCTACCAGTCCAAAATGGCATGATCTGTTTATCCGTCCGGAATCACTGGATAAACCGCTTTTCGCATGGCCGTTTCAGATGCCCTTCCGCCGATCTGCCCACCATCGCGCCAGGTCCTTCGCCACGGCAAGTATTTAATAATATGAGACATTTTGACGTGACGTCTCAGCGGCACATTCGGTGCTCAAAGGGATATGCAGAACGATTGAGACATGACGCAAAACGAACGGGAGGTTTTCATAATGCAGACTGCAGCGCAGGTGCTCAAGCCCGATTTCACAGTCCAGGAGAGAATCAACGAACTGAAGTCCCGCGTCCACGACCGCCTGGTGGAGATCCTGGACCTGAGTCTCATCGACAAGCTGGAGGAACAATCGCTCAGGCAGGAGATCCGGCGGCTGACGTCGAACATCCTCGCCAATGAGGGTACGCGGATGCCGCTCAACGCCGAGGAGCGGGAACGGTTCTACCGGGAGATTCAGGACGAGATCCTGGGCCTGGGGCCCATCGAGCCTTTCATGCAGGACCCCTCCGTTTCGGACATCCTGGTGAACTCCTACCGGCAGATCTACGTGGAGCGCCACGGAAAGCTCGAACTGACGAGTGCCCGCTTCAAGGACGATGCCCACCTTCGCAAGATCATCGACCGGATCGTCTCGGCCGTGGGCCGGCGCATCGACGAGTCCAACCCCATGGTGGATGCGCGCCTTCTCGACGGCTCCCGCGTCAATGCCATCATCCCGCCGGTTGCCATTGACGGCCCGTCGCTGTCGATCCGGCGCTTTTCCGTTGACCCGTTGGAAATTGAAGACCTGATCACCCTGAAGACGCTCACGCCCGAGATCGGCGAGCTTCTCAAGGGGATCGTGCAGTCGAGGCTCAACGTGCTGATCTCCGGCGGCACCGGTACCGGCAAGACGACGATGCTCAACGTCCTGTCCCGCTTTATCCCCGGCAACGAGCGCATCGTGACGATCGAGGATTCGGCGGAGCTGCAGCTCAAGCAGGAGCACGTGGTGCGCCTCGAGACGCGGCCGGCCAACATCGAGGGCAAAGGGGAGATCGTGTCCCGCGACCTCGTGCGGAACAGCCTGCGCATGCGGCCCGACCGGATCATCGTCGGCGAGGTGCGAAGCGGGGAGGTCGTGGACATGCTGCAGGCCATGAACACGGGCCACGACGGCTCGCTTGCCACGATCCACGCCAACACGACGCGGGATGCCCTGCTGCGGCTCGAGACCCTCGTGGCGATGTCGGGGCTTAACATCCCCCACGAGGCCGTGCGCCGCTACATCGCTTCGGCCCTCAACATCGTCATCCAGGTGTCCCGCCTAGTGGACGGCAGCCGCAAGGTGACAAGCCTCTCCGAGATCACGGGGATGGAGGGCAACACCATCACGATGCAGGAGATCTTCTCCTTCGAGCAGACGGGCCTGCACGCCAACGGCAAGGTCAAGGGCCGATTCCGGATGTCGGGGATCATGCCGCGCTTCGTGGAGCGGTTCAAGGCCAACAGCATTCCCATCCCCTATGACATCATCTCCGGGGACCGGGTGATGGAGATCTAGCGGTCCGGCCCTTTCGTTTCCCCTCCCTCGACGGGAGGGGACGAAGGGGAGGGTGAATGAGAGATCGACGAAATGGTCTTAAGAATTCGCCACAATGAAAGCCCTGGAAACGAGTGAGCCATGACCGGATCGATTCTCAGCCAGCTTCTGGATCCCATCAAGAACGCCGATACGAAGCCGTCGACCCGCGCCAGCGTCTACCTCTACAACCACCTGAAGCACATCGAAGGCGAGCTGGTCCGGAATATCGACGACTGTCTCCGGCGAAACCAGGCCGCAATCATTCTCTATGTCAGCCTCGAGCGCTACCAGCAGCTCTACCCGGTGGACTACGGCCAACTGGCTGAAACGATCCTCGGCGTGTTCAGGGCGGCAAACGACCAGGGCATCGGCACGGTCTGCAGGGATGCCGCGCTGCTCTGCCGGGAGTCTCTATGGGAGGACGACTTCCTGATGGTCCTGGAGGTGGGGCGCTCCCTCGATCTGTCCGCCTTCACGGGCTACGACTCCGTCTCCCTCGTGAAACTCAACAAGCGGCTCAACGACGAGGTGTCCAAGACTTTCGGCAGCTCCTTTGCGGTGCGGGTCGGGTACTCCTCGATCCTCGGGCGGACGGACTACCTGAAGAACCAGATCCACGACGCCATCGTCAAAGCGCGAAAGCTCATCAAGCACTACGTCAATCTCAAGACGAACCACCTGCCCGCGGAATTCGGCGACCTGATCGGACGGTCCGCCTTCGACATCCTCTACCAGCCGATCGTCTCCCTGCGAGCGGGCCACACCCTGGGCTGGGAGTCGCTCATCCGCGGACCGAAGGGCAGCTATTTCCACGATCCCGAGTCCATCTTCTGCTTCGCCGAGGATGCGGGGCTCCTCCATGAGATCGAGACGCTCAGCTGGCGGCTGGCCATGCGCAATGCCGGCGAGCTGGGGCCGGAGCAGAAACTGTTTCTCAACGTCCACCCCCGCTCGTTCGAGAACCCCGCCTTCATGGAGGAGGCCATCCGCCTTGTCGAGCGCGCCGGTCTCTCCCCGCAGAAGATCGTGATCGAGATCACCGAGCGCCACGACATCGCCGACCTGGCGAAGTTCCGGAAGATCCTCAAGTCCTGTCGCGACGCGGGATTCCTGATTGCCATCGACGACGTCGGCTCGGGGTTCTCCTGCCTGCAGGCCATCGCCGAGATCCGGCCCGATTTCATCAAGCTGAGCAATTCCCTGGTCCAGGGGATCCACCAGGACCGGGCGCGCTACATTCTCCTGGAGACCTTCGCAAACTTCGCCGAGAAGATCGGCTGTTCCATCATTGCCGAAGGCATCGAGGGTGAGGCCGATCTCAAGTCGCTGATCCAGATCGGCATCCAACTCGGACAGGGATACTTCTTCCACGTCCCGGCCAGCCCGAAGCCGGCCGTCGAAAGCGGTGCCCAGGCGGCCATCAACCGGCTCATCGGGGGCGCCCCGAACAACCTCTGGAAGTACCCCCTCATCATCGGCGAGATCGCCCAGGAGGCCGTTACCGTCGACGAGAACGAGAAGGTCCGCGACGTGAAGGATTACTTCGAGAAAAACGAAAACGTGAGCGGTCTCGTCGTCACCCGTGACGCCTTTCCCCTGGGGCTCATCATGCGCCATCATCTCGATCGCCATCTCGGGACCCGCTACGGTGTGGCCCTCTACTTCGACAAGCCCATCCGGAAGCTCATGGATGAGTCGCCCCTGGTCGTCAAGGAGGACACCCCCATCGACTCCGTCGCCCAGTTGGCCATGAACCGGGAGCGGCTCAAACACAACGACTACATCGTTGTCGAGAGGGGAGAAAATCTCAAGGGGGTGGTCTCGGTGCAGACCATCCTCGATGCCCTGACGAAAGTCCGCCTCGAGATGGCCAAGGGGTCGAACCCCCTGACGGGGCTGCCGGGAAACAACGCCTTCGAGCAGGAGCTTTTCCGCAGGCGTGGAGGCGGGAAAGCCTTCAGCTTCATCTTCGTCGACCTGGATCACTTCAAGACCTACAACGACAAGTACGGCTTCGAAAGGGGCGACCAGGTCCTGCTCTTTGCGGCCCGCCTGATGCGAAGCGTCCTGAACAAGTGCGGGTCGGGCCGTGATTTCCTGGGCCACATCGGCGGCGACGATTACTATATGTTTACGGAAAAGCACGAAGCGGAAAAACTGTGCGGCAAGACGATCCGCTATTTCGACCGGCTGATCCGGGAGTTTTACGATACGGAGGACCGCAAGGCGGGAACGGTGCTTGCCCAGGACCGCGAGGGCAACGAGAAATGGTTCCCCTTCGTTTCCCTGTCGATGGTGATCATCGACATCTACCCGGAGGAGGCACTGGATCTCACGAAAACCTTCCAGTCCCTCGTCGAGCTGAAGCGGTACGCAAAGTCGATGCCGGGCAGCAAGTTTGTGCGGGATCGCAGACAACCTCCGTTGGCGTTGACGGCATGAAAGGCGCTGAGGAGGCAATCCATAAACCGGTGGCGCAGGCCCCCGAAACCCAAGGATGAAGGACCATGGAAAACATTCTGATCGTCGATGAGGATCCGGGATTTCTGGAAAAAGCGAAGCACCTTCTGCACCGTGGCGGGTATGACGATGTGCTGACCGAGGCGGACCCCGGGCAGGCCATGGAGCGGATCGACCGGGGAGCTCTCTACGACGCCGTCCTCATCGACCTGGACATGCAGGGTCTGGACGGGCTGTGGCTGATGGACGCCATTCACGAGGCCGACCCCGATACGGAATGCATCGTCCTGAGCGCCCTGAACGAGGCCCGGCTTGCCGTGGAGTGCATCAAGAAAGGCGCCGGCGATTACCTCGCAAAGCCCGTGTCCGACGACCGGCTCCTGGCTGCCGTGAATCAGGCCATGGGCAGGCTGCAGCGCTCCAGGGCCGCCTTCTCCCCCCAGCCGGAACCCACGGATGCCTCCGTGGCTGGGAATGCCTTCGAATCGATCGTCACCCGTTCGGAGAAGATGCGAAGAATTCTCCAGGAAGCCCGGCTACACGCCCCGAGCGACGTGACGGTTCTCATAACGGGCGAGAGCGGCACGGGGAAGGAGCTGCTCGCCCGGGCGATTCACCGGGTGAGCGGCCGTTCCGGGGCTCCCTTCTCGTCGATCAACATGGCCTCCCTTGCAGGAAGCCTCTTCGATTCGGAGTTCTTCGGGCACACCCGGGGGGCCTTCACGGGCGCCGAGCGCGACCGGGTCGGTTATCTCGAGCACAGCAACGGCGGGACCCTGTTTCTCGACGAGGTGGCGGACCTTCCCATCGACTTTCAGGGAAAGCTGCTTCGCGTGCTCGAACAGGGCGAATTCATCCGGCTGGGCGCGAGCGCCGCGCAGAAGGCGGACGTGCGGTTCATCTCGGCCACCAATGCGGATCTCGACCGGCAACTCGCGAGGAGGTCGTTCAGGCAGGATCTCTACTATCGCCTCAAAGGGGTCAGGCTGCATCTGCCCCCGCTGAGGGAGCGCAGGGAGGACATTCCGCTGCTTGTCGATCATTTCCTCTCGGAGTTCGGACGCAGCCGTGCGGTTCACAGGATCGACGGGGAGGCCATGAGGGCGCTCGCGGGATACGACTACCCCGGCAATGTGAGGGAGCTGCGCGCCGTCATCCAGTCGGCGGTGAACCTCGTGGAGGGCAGTTGCCTCACCCTGAGTTCCCTGCCGGCATACCTCCGGCAGCATCACAGAAAAAGATCGGCAGGGAAGTTCGTACCCTCAGGAGTCATCGCACCTCTTGAGGAGATCGAACGCCAACACGTGCTTCTTGCCTACGATCAGAGCGGGAAGAACAAGGTCCAGGCGGCAAGGGTTCTGGGGATCGGAGTCAATACCCTCCGCCGGAAGCTTTCACTGTATGGGATCCGGTAACGGTTCGGGCGAGTCACTCCTTGGGATATCGGACAAGGATCCATGCCGACGGTACAATGATAATCAGAATCAGTCCGCAATAACGGATCAAAGAGGATTCCGTCCGGACGAAATCGGCTGCCGGCAAGGTCAAAATGCAGGCCAAGGCCAGTGCCGCTGTCATTTTGAGGGAATGGGACGGGAAGCGGAGGCGTCTCCGACCGGTGGGGAAAAGAAGGCGCAGACCGCGCATGCGGGCGAGAGCACCGAAGGACTGCCTCAAACCGGCCAGGATGCGGCACAAGGCGGCCCCCACGATAAGGGCATAAAATGCAACAACGACCAGGAGCCACAGACCCAGGATCAGGGATATGAGAAAACTCGTCATTTCGGGACCCATTCCGGGTAGTTGGGAAAACCAGGTAACTTGCAAGATTCATGGCATCGCGGCAGTGACGGCATGATATTCGCAAAAGAGCAAAAGAGACATATCAACGACGGGGACGCTGTGTGGGCCTGACCCGTTAAAGGAGGAAATCATGGCGGCGCAAGTGATCGATTATGTGAAAAATTACAAGAACATCGCCGTGAAGATGTCGGACGGCTCCGAAGTGAAAGGCAGGATCAACATCATGAGTTTCGCCAGGCTCTCGGATCTGATGAAGCACTCGACGGACAAGTTTATCACCGTGCTGTCCGAGGAAATGGACGGGGCCCAGAAGGTTGTGATCGTCAACAAGGACTATGTCGTCTGGGCGCAAACGGAGGATTGAGGATACGGCGGCAGGAGATGTCGATTACCCGGTTGCACATGGGGGCATCTGTGCCGATCCCCGGACTTAAGAAAAATCGGAAGACAACCGATATTCTCTTCGGGCGGATGAAATGCCTGGGAGAGCCATGCCGTCGACAACCTCGACAGAATCCATAACAAGAAACGACTCGGCGAAGGGCGCGGCCCTGCTACTTACGGGGCTCTTCATCCTGTTTTTCGCGACGAAATACATTCTGTTCTCTTCCGGGCTTGTCGAGAGGCCGATGCCGGGGAGCCATTTATTTTACATTTTCGATCTTATGGACAGGCTCTCGTTCTGGTGAGTCCAGGGTCCATTCCCCCTTCACTCGTTCACACGTCCAGCTTCTTTGCTTTCAGGAAATATCTTGCCGACAGATAGCCCAGTTCCGCCGCGACGCGGATATCCTTCAGGGCCTCCTCCGTCCGACCCTGCCTCCAAGAGGCGATACCACGGATATAATGGATTTTCGCGTCCCGGGGTGAAAGCTCCAGCGCCCGGGTGTAATCGGCGATGGCCTGCTCGATATTGTCCAGTCGCTCGAAGGCCATGCCGCGGTTCAGATAGGCCCTGGCATCGCCGGGGTTGAGCGCGATGGCCGATGCGAAAGCCCGCAGGGCCTCCCGATACCGATCGGTCGTGTGCAGCAGCACAAACCCCTGCTCGAACCACTCCTCGGCGCTCGGCAACGCCTTGACTTCTTTGCGTCGCAGGAGTTTCGAGATCAACCCGGGCGGCTTTTCCTTTTTCGTCGGCCGGAGCGCTTCCCGCCTCTCCGGCCCCATGAACCCGTTGGACTTCACCCTGACCGGATCCTTTCCCACGTCCACCCATCGGCTCTCCGAGGGGCGGAAGAACTGCCTGATCTTTCTTTCCGGGATCAGCTCGTTCAAGGTGACATCGTCTATCAGGCCTTCGCGATTGTTCCAGTATCGAACTTGTATGAGTTTGTACATCGATGCCTCCTCCCTGCTCACCTTTTACAAAGAACAAGATCCGTGCCGGTCTGAACGGCCCGACACTAAATTAAATGTAATAAAATTAGACTATTAGAAATGTAACGGATCGCTTGCCGTCCTGAAATTGAAGGAATGCAGGGCCATTTCAGGTGGCAGTGAGGTCAACTGTCCGAAATAAAACAATTCTTTAATATCGGTGCCATTTTGCAGTGGTCCGGAGCCGCGACGGCAGCGTTCCCCGCCTCTATAAACGACCATGCCAAAAGGGACCGGAATTTCCAACATCCTGTTTTATCGATATTATTTTTTCCATGAGTCCGTTCCGGCATAAGACGATCACACGATGCCGACAAGGCAATGATTTGTAACCATATGAATTACAACGGAAATATTCATTTTTGCTTCACGGCATGTTCGGTGCTCTATATGCCGGTCAACAAGACACGGCACATCAGGGAGTGACACCATGCACGGGCAGACACCGGAGAAGGAAACCAGGAACAGAGCAAGATACCGGAGTGGCGCAACGAGCCGTGAGGGGCGCAGGGGACAGACCGCGTCTCTTTCCGCGAGGCTGATGGCTCATGTTCCCTTCGGTCTTGCGGTCACGAACCCCGATGGGACGCTCGAATATGTCAACCCTGTGTTTACATCTCTTTTCGGCTATGACAAGGCGGATCTGCCGGACAGGGCAACCTGGTTCGAGAAGGCCTTCGTCGATCCGTCCGAGCGCGACAGGATGGAGCGAAGCTATCAGGAGGATGCGGTGGCCTCTCTCGAAACCCTGTCTTCCCGGCCCCGGGCCATGACGATTCGAACCCGCGACGGTCGGAGCCTCTTTTGCGAAGTCCGCGTTCAGGCGCTGCCCACGGGAGAGCATCTTGTTGTCTACGAGAATATTACGGATCGCTCGAAGCTCGAGGCGGAGCGTGTCAACACCGGCAAAATGGAGGCGATAGGAAACCTCGCCGGTGGGATCGCCCATACCGTCAACAACATCCTCATGGGCATTCAGGGCTACACGTCACTGCTCCTCATGAGGAAAGGCCCCAATGACAACGATTACAAACACCTTAAGGCGATCGAGGAACAGGTGCGCGCCGGCTCGGAGCTTACAGGTCGCATCCTGACCTTTTCCCGCAGCGGCATGGGTGAGTTTCTTCCTGCCGATCTCAACGAAATCGTCCGGAAGACCTCGACGATCTTCGGCAACACCCGACGCGACATCGCCATCCGAAGAAAACTCCAGGACAACCTTTCGAGGGTGGAGGCGGACCGGGGCCAGATCGAGAAGGCGCTGATCATTCTGTACGTCAAGGCGCGTCAGTCCATGCCGAGGGGCGGCGAGCTCCTTCTCGAATCACGCAATATCCGGCTCGGGGAGGAAGAAGCGGAAGCTTACGGACTGCAAACCGGGGCATATGTTCTTGTGACGGTCACGCACGGCGGGAGGGTTCTCGACGACGCTGCGGCCGGAAAAATCTTTGAGCCCACTCTCGAAGCGGGCGGTATCGGCCAGGGCTTTGACCTGACCTCCGCCTATGGGATCGTTCGCAGCCATGGCGGTGTACTCACGGTCGGGGGAGAAGAGGGTGTCGGAACGTCGTTCCGGGTCTACCTGCCTGCCTCGGGGGGGGCACGGCCCGGAGAAGGCGAATCTCCTGCGGGGATTCTCAAGGGTACGGAGACCGTTCTGCTCGTGGACGACGAGGACGTAGTGCTCGACGTGAATCGGGAGATCCTGGAGAGCCAGGGTTACAAGGTGCTTACGGCTCGGAACGGAAAAGAGGGCCTGGAGATCTACAGGCATCGCCATGACGAAATCGCCCTTGTGCTCCTGGACATGGTCATGCCCGGAATCAACGGCGAGGAGACCTTTGACCTTCTCAGGCGGATCGATCCGGGGGTGAAGGTCATCCTGGCCAGCGGGTACAGCACCAACGACCAGATCCGGAACATGATGCGAAACGGCTGCTGCGCCTTCCTGCAGAAGCCGTTCGGGAATATGGAATTGATGATGAAAGTCAGGGAGATTCTAGATGGCGGGACATTTTCCCGGCACTGAGATCCCTATGGTTATCAACGCGGATCCCCGGGGATCCTCTCAAGGCGATGGAGCGACACATGGGACATCTTGCCGAAGCGAACGACTCGGGCATCACCACTGAATGGGCGTGTGAGATGAAGAAAAGACTGATCGGAAAAACCATTCACGTCGTTGGCCCTCGCCGGCTGGAAAATGATCTGCTGGTGAGCTTTATCGGGAAAGAGACCGGTGCGGACTGCTTTGTGACCGACTTCGACAGGATCGAAGGGTATATCTTCGATGCCGCTCAGGAGCCGACTCGACTCTTCCTGATTGACTACCGCGAGCCACGACTCCGGGAGATTCTCAAACAAGGTTCACTCAACGGGAACGGCTCGCCTCTGGGCCGGCGTCTGATCTCGCTGTTCAACTCGGGAAAGAGCAGAGACGCCGCAAACGGAAAGCTCTCGGTAGGCGCCTGCGGGATTCTCTACGGGTGCGATTCCGCCGCGGCCTTGCTTAACTGGATGTGCCGTCTTTTCAATAGTGCCCACATCCCGGATAACGCTGTGGCCGAGTCCATGGAAACCGCCAGCGAGACAGCAACCGCATGCCCGCTGACGGGGAGGGAACTGCAGCTCCTGATGCTGATGACCGAGGGGCTTCGGAACCGGGAGATCGCGAGCCGGACCGGGATCAGCAGCCACACAGTGCGCACGCATCTGTATAATAGCTTTGGGAAAATCGGGGTCAGGAACCGACTCGAAGCCTCCGCCTGGATCGAAGGTCATATCAGCATGCTGTATCTGCTGATCTGAAGTGCGGCGCGAAGGGGTTCCGGATTAGTGTCATATGTGCCGTCCGTCCACTTGCTTTTCCTCTTCGCGAGGCTTGATCAAAAGACACTGATGATTGCGAATTGAACTTGACTTCGATGCCCTGCCCATTACAATGCGGCAGGGTTTTTTATTTTCCGGCCTCATTACCGGTCTGCAGAACGAAACGAAAGGAAGATCGATATGGGCAAGACGAGAATCGCAATATCGGGCATCGTGCTTTGTGCCGCGGCATTGATGACCCTGTCCTGTGCCTCCCCCATGCGTCTGACGGACAACTGGAGGAACTCGACCTATACCGGACCGGCCTTCAAGAAGATCATGATCGTCGCCCTGACGAAGCATGTCGACTTGCGGCAGCCTATCGAGGCCGAGTTCGCCAAGCAGCTCAAGTCGCGGGGCGTCGAGGTGGCCACTTGCCATGAATACTTCCCCGACCCCGACAAGGCAACACGTGAGGATCTGATCAAGGTGAGCCAGGGGATGGGAATCGAGGCCTACCTGATCATGCGGGTCCTGGAGACGGGAACCGATGTCCTGACCTCCGGGCCTTCAGACACCACCATGGATAAGATGACGTACATGCCATGGTTCGGCCCCGGGAAGCCGATGACGAGGCAGCGCGAAGCGGTAACCATCGAGTCGAGGCTCTACGAGGGGAAAACGACGGGCATCGTCTGGCGATCCACCGTCGATGCCGTCAACCCGACCGGGAGCGACGACCAGATCTCCCGGTTCGTCAGCCTGGTGGTGAAGACCCTTCGCGATAAGAAACTGATCTGATCCTCTCAACCACCTCCCTGAGTACTGCAGTCCTGGCGCCTGGGTGCGAGGACGTTTCATGGAGTGAAATGGGTGCACGGCGGGCGCAATTTCGAGATTCAGACGATCCTGACACGGAGACGCGTTGCGGGATCATCTTGACATTCATCAGTCCCTTCGATATCTTACTGATCTCGGAAGTGCGCAGGTCACTGGTGGGCCTCCTGGACTTCAAATCCAGTGTGGGGGGCTGATACCCTCCCAGGTGGGTTCGATTCCCATGCACTTCCGCCAATTTGTCCAAACGGCGCTCCGGTTTCCGGCCGGAGCGTTTTTCTGTTGATACCATTCTTTACGAGCCGCGGTCTCCGTCCGGAGACGGGGTTCTCGATGTAAGAAACACCCTCTCCCCATCGCGGGAGAGGGCAGGGGTGAGGGGGTCTTGAAATCGTTCACCCTCCCCTTCATCCCCTCCCGTCGAGGGAGGGGAATCGGGACTGTTTCACAGGAGATCATCATGCAGGATGCCCATGTCGCAAAGATTGCCGTTGAACTGAGCCTGACACCCGGCCAGGTGAAGGCCGTGGCCGGCCTGCTCGACGAGGGGGGCACGGTCCCCTTCATTGCCCGTTATCGAAAAGAGGCCACGGGCACTCTCGACGAGGTGGCCATCACCTCGATCCGGGACCGCCTGGAGCAACTCGCCGAGCTCGACAAGCGCCGCGAGGCCATCGTCAAGTCCCTGAGCGAGCGCCAGCTCCTGACGGAAGAGCTGGAGGCGAAGGTTCACGCCGCCGAAACGATGGCGGTTCTCGAAGACATCTATCTGCCCTTCCGGCCCAAGCGCCGCACCCGGGCCACTATCGCAAAGGAAAAGGGCCTCGAGCCCCTGGCCGTTCTTCTCTTTGCCCAGGACAAAAATACGGACCCCGCCGCCGCGGCCGCGGGTTTCGTCGATGCCGAAAAAGGCGTCGAAACCGCCGGGGACGCCCTGGCCGGCGCCCGGGACATCATCGCCGAGTGGGTCAACGAAAACCAGGAGGCCCGCGCGAGGATGCGAGATCTCTTCGCCGCAAAGGGCGTGTTCAAATCGAAAGTCATCGCCGACAAGGAGGCCGAGGGGGCGAAGTTCCGCGACTACTTCGAGTGGGAGGAGCCCGTTGCCTCGGCGCCCTCGCACCGGGTGCTCGCCATGCGCCGCGGCGAAAACGAGAAGGTCCTCACCCTGCTCATCGCGCCGCCGGAAGAAGAAGCCCTCAAGCTCCTCGAAGCGCAGTTCATCCAGGGCAAGGGCCCCGCTTCGGATCAAGTGCGGGAAGCCGTCCACGACAGTTACAAGCGCCTGCTGTGCTGGTCCATGGAGACGGAGACCCGTCTCGAGACCAAGAAACGCGCCGACGAAGCGGCCATCCGGGTGTTTGCCGACAACCTGCGGCAGCTGCTGCTGGCGCCCCCGCTGGGGCAGAAAAGCGTCCTGGCCATCGACCCCGGCTTCCGCACGGGCTGCAAGGTGGTATGCCTCGACCGGCAGGGAAAGCTTCTTTACAACGACACGATCTTCCCCCACTTCTCCGAGGAGGGAAAGGTCAAGGCCGCCGAGACGCTTCGCCTTCTCGCCGAGCGCTTTCACATCGAGGCCGTCGCCGTGGGCAACGGCACGGCGGGCCGCGAGACGGAGGCCTTCGTCCGGGCACTCGGCCTTCCGAACCTCCAGGTCATCATGGTCAACGAAAGCGGCGCCTCGGTCTATTCCGCCTCGCNNGTGGGGCAGTACCAGCACGACGTCGACCAGGGGGCCCTGAAGCGAAGTCTCGACGACGTCGTGTCGAGCTGCGTCAACGCCGTGGGCGTCGAGGTCAACACGGCAAGCGCCCAGCTTCTGACCTACGTCTCGGGCCTCGGGCCCCAGCTTGCCTCGAACATCGTGGCGTATCGCAACGAACACGGCCCCTTTGCCGCGAGGGAGGGCCTCCGGAAAGTCCCGCGCCTGGGTCCCAAGGCCTTCGAGCAGGCGGCAGGCTTTCTGCGCGTCCGCGGCGGGGCAAACCCGCTTGACGCCAGCGCCGTCCACCCCGAGAGCTACCGCGTTGTCGAGGCCATGGCCAAAGACCTCTCCTGTTCCGTCGCGGATCTCATGAAGGACGAGTCGAAGCGAAAAGTCATCGACATCGCGAAATACGTGACGGAGAAGGTGGGCATCCCCACGCTGAAGGACATCATGGACGAACTGGCCAAGCCCGGCCGCGACCCCCGCGAGCAGTTCGAGTCCGTCACCTTCACCGACGGCATCGAGAAGCTCGAGGATCTGAGGCCCGGGATGAAACTGCCCGGCGTGGTGACGAACGTGACGGCCTTCGGGGCCTTTGTGGACATCGGCGTCCATCAGGACGGCCTCGTCCACATCAGCCAGCTTGCCGACCGTTACGTCTCCGACCCCAACCAGGTCGTGAAGGTCGCCCAGCGAGTCGAGGTGACCGTCCTCGAGGTGGATCTGGATCGCAAGCGGATCTCGCTGTCCATGAAGCAGGGCGCAACGGGCGAGAGGAAGGAAGCGGCGGAAAGAGCTCCCCGGGATCAGCGCCGGCCGGACAGACCGCGACAGGAGAAACAGAGGCAGGAGAAAAAGAAACCCGAGCCCGCCCCCTTCAACAACCCCTTCGCCCGGGCCTTTGAGAAGGGCAAAGCCGGGAAAGACGGAAAGTAAGCGTGGTTGCAATTTTGTAACCGCTTGACAGCGTTCGAGTTCTCGGGTATTGCATTCCGGCAGAGAGAATGCCGGGTTCCGGATGGATCCGGGGCGGGTTCGAATACCGCGAACCGGCCGATCCGGTTTCCGGCGGCTTCGGCCGTACACATGAAGGGGGGAGAGGCGCTTCCGGGGGGAGGCGTTTTTTTATTGCCTGGCAGCACAGCGAGGTTTTTTCATGAAAGTATCCAATATCGTCATTTCCGTCCCGCTCCTGTCCCCGAATGACACGATCGGCACGGCCCTCACGGTCATGCACGCAAGGAACGTGGACATCGCCCCCGTCGCCGATCGGCAAAACGGAGCCGTCGGCGCGGTCACCCGCAGGGGGCTGCTGTCGGCGCTCGGCAACGGGGCCCTTGTCAGCGGGTCGATTGACGGCCTCACGGAGGGCCGCGATTTCCGCCTGTCGACCGACGACGAAGTTGCGGGGATCCCCGGTTCGGTCATCCCCGCCCTCGTTCTGGACGAGGACGGCGAACTCGCCGGTGTCGTCTCCCAGGATGCCTATGCGGAGGCGCTTCAGGCCTGCATCAAGGAATTCCGCGAGCAGGTCTCGTCGATCATGAACTCCGCCGAGAGCGGCATCATCGCGATCGACGAGGACGGGATCGTCGTCATGGCCAACCGGCTGGCGGAGGACCTGCTCGGCATCCGCGCGGTCGAATCCATCGGCCGCCATATCCTGGACGTAATCCCCCACACGCGCCTGATGGATATCATGAAGTCGGGCAAGCCCCTGACCGGCCAGAAATTCCAGGGGCTCCGCGCACCCCTCATGGTCAACTACGCGCCCATCATCCGCGACGGCCAGGTGGTGGGCGCCGTGAGCGTCTTCCAGGACTTTTCCCGCGTCGAGGAGATCTCCCACGAACTGGGTGTGGTCAAGGGACTCAACCGCGAGCTCGAGTCCGTCATCCACTCCTCCTATGACGGCATCTGGATCACCGACAGCGAGGGTCGCGTGCTCGATATCAACGAGGCCTACGAGCGGATCACGGGGATCCGGGCCAAAGAGGTCATCGGCCGCACGATGCACGAACTCGTCGAGGATGGCTACTTCGACCAGTCCGTGACGGTCCTGGTCATGAAGGAGCTCAGGAGCATCACCATCAATCAGACCGTCAAGGGCAAGAAGCAGATCCTCGTCACCGGCAACCCGATCTTCGACGAGGACGGCAAGCTCTTTCGCGTCGTCACCAATGTCCGCGACATCACGGAGCTGGTGAGCCTCCAGGAACAGCTCAAAGAGGAAAAGGAGCAGACCCTGAAGTACAAGACGGAGCTGACGCACCTGCGATCCCTGCAGGTCCGGGACACCTGCCTCGTGTTCCGCAGCAAGCCGATGACGCAGATCGTCGAACTCTGCGGCAAAATGGCCGAGGTGGACTCCACGCTGCTGATCACGGGCGAGTCCGGCACGGGAAAAGAGCTTGTCGCCAAGCTCATCCACCGGCAGGGCCTGGGCGACGCGAGCCCCTTCATCAGCATCAACTGCGCCGCCATCCCGGAGCAGCTCCTCGAGAGCGAGCTCTTCGGCTACGAGGGGGGCGCCTTCACGGGGGCGAAGAAGGAGGGCAAGCCGGGCCTCTTCGAGCTGGCCCACAACGGGACCCTTTTTCTCGACGAGGTGGCGGAGCTGCCCCTCACCCTCCAGGTGAAACTGCTGCGGGCCATCCAGGACAAGGCAATCGCCCGGGTGGGCGCCACGAAGGCCATTCCCGTCAACGTCCGGATCATCGCCGCCACGAACCGCGACCTCGCGAAGATGCTCCGCGAGGGAACCTTCCGCGAGGACCTCTATTACAGGCTCATGGTCGTGCCCATTCACGTGCATCCGCTGCGCGACCG
>DCVI01000082.1:0-2976 GCA_002327315.1 Syntrophaceae bacterium UBA2192
GTTCGTCGGCCCGCGGTTTCGCTCCACGCTTCCTCCCCACGCTCGGTTACCCTCACGCAGTTGCGCTTCGCTTCGTTCGCTGTGGTCAACTCACGGGAGGACTTGCACCTCCAAGATTGCGCCCATGCTGGGCGCACAAGAAGAAGGCGCAACTTCATTACATTGCGCCTTTTCTATTCTGGCAGGTTGCGCGGGGCAGCGTTCAGGTGGTTGCCATAGGGGGATTTTTCTCAATCGTAGATCGCCACGCCTCGGAAAATCCACCCTCACCCCGACCCTCTCCCCTCAAGGAGAGGGAGATTAAGGAAAGGGTTTGCTAGGGGCTCGGCTCGCGATGACTTTATTCTTCTGTCACTTCTGCCACTTTTTCACAGCCGCGCAGCGGCTTAATGCCCCACGCCGCGTGCCGGGGTGCCCGCGCCCGGGATGTCAGGTTGGGACTTGCCGATCGTCGCGCCCTTCTCTTCTACCTTTTTCTGCCGGTACTGGATGTAGGCATTGCGGACGGACAGGTAGGGGTCGATGGCGGCGTCCTTGATCGCCTCGTAGTCACCGATCGAAAGAGAGGTGTCGTTGATCGTCTGGTAACCCCGGACGGCGGTCCACACATACCAGGGATCGAGGTAGGAAATCGGGTAGGCAAAGAAATCCCCCACCATCCCCAAGGTGTCCCTGGGGCTGGAAGGCCCGAGGAACGGCCAGACGATGTAGAACCCCTGGCCCGTCCCGTAGGAGCCAAGGGTCTGGCCGAAGTCTTCGTCCTGCCTCAGGAGGCCGATCTCCTCGCCTCCTGCCGGATCGAACAGGCCCGCGAGCCCGATCGTGCTGTTGAGCATGAAGCGGAACAGCTCCGTGGAGGCGCCAATGACATTGGCCTGCAGCAGGCAGTTGACAAAACGGACAGGCGCCCGGAGGTTGGAGAAGAAATTGCTGACGCTCACGCGCGCGGGCTCGGGCACAACGGCGCTGTAGCCCTCCGCCACGGGCTTCAGGACCCAGAAGTAAAGCCGGTCGTTGAAGGTGAACATGGCCCGGTTGAAAGGCTCCCACGGGTCTGCGATCGTCACCTGCTCTGCAGCGGGGACATCCTCCATCCCGTAGTCGAAATCATCCTCGCCGCCTTCGGCCTTCTCTTCGGGCTCATCCGCAGTCGCGGGCGGGGCGGCCTCATCCTTGGCCAGTTGAAGGGATGCCGGATGCTGATCGAGCGAATAGGAGGCCACAGCCGGTGTCGCGGGCGGTAGTGTCTCCCCGCCGGCCATCGGGGCGGACACGGCCTGCGGGCCGTGGGCGCAGCCCATCATGACGAATGCGCAAAGCGCGAGGGCAAGCGATAGGAACTTCATGGCTCAGGCTTTCTGTCCTTTCACCTTTTTCCGGAGGATCTCTAGCAGCTCATCGGGCGTTCCCTTGGCGAGGATCTCGTTGAACTGTGAGCGGTAGTTCATCACGAGGCTCACGTTCTCCACGACGACGTCATAGACCTTCCACGTGCCGCTCTTGTTCTGGAAGACCCTGTAGTTGAAGGGGACTTCCTTCGACTTCGTCGTCATGACCCGCGTCTGAACCTCGACCCGGCCCTTCGAGATCGGCACTTCCCTGTCGAAGAGGATCTTCTCGTCGGAATAGGAGAGGATCCGGTCGCCGTAGGTTTTTTCCAAAACTTGTTGGAAGAGCGGCAGGAACTCCTTGCGCTGGGCCTCGCTGAGCTTGTTCCAGTTTCGCCCCAGGCACCACTTCGAGAGTTCCTCCTGGTCGAACATCTCAGCATAGAGCACCCGCAGTTTCTCCCGCTTGGCATCTTCCTTGAGCGACTTGTTGCGCAGCACCTCGAGCACCTTGTTGACCTCGGTGCGCACTGTTTCGAGGGGGGTTGCGGCATAGACCGGCGCGGCGCCCATTACGAGCAGAAGCAGACTCAGTCCAACCACCAACCGTTTCATCATAGTCTTCCCTGTCATTGTCATTTCTTTTCCGGATCCTCCTTCTTGACGTCTCCAAAGGCATACTTGCTGATCAGGTCGCCCACGTCCACGGCTGCCTGTGTCTGGATAATCGAATCGCCCGGCTTGAGGGGGTCGCCCATGCCGCCGGGGTCGATGCTGACATACTTGTCGCCGATGAGCCCCTCCGTCTTGATGGACGCGATGGCGTCTTCGTAGATCTTGATGTCCTTGCGGAGAAGCATTTCCACCTGAGCCTGCTGGACCTCCGCATCCATGCCGAGCTTTTCCACCCGCCCCACTTCGATGCCATACATCTGCACGGAGCTCCCGGGCCGCAGGCCCGAGACGGAGGTGAAGCGTGCCTTGACGCGGTACTGATCGCCTTCGAAAAAGGCGACGTTGCCGAGCTTCACGGTCAGGTAGCCCACACACAGAATCCCTACTGCAACGAAGATGCCGACGGCCGTTTCCATCGCGTACTTTTTCATCTGCCTTCTCCCTGGTTGATGCATCGGATCCGGGAAACGACTTTCTGCCCCTGCTTTGCGCGCTCGATCACGGAATCGATGTCCTGGTCGGGTTGGCCCTGGGCCAGCCCGGCCAGCATGGTAAGCTCCACACACTCCTGCGAAGCAGACTGCTTCTGAGCCGCGGACCAGATGTCGAGAATCGCCTGCTCCTGGGTCTGGAGGTCATGGATGTATTCCCCCACGATGCCCTCCGCCTCCGCCTGGTCCGTCGTGGGCAGGACCGTGACGTATTCATTCATGCTGTGGCGCGTGGAAAAGCCGCCGATCGCCCCGCAATGTTTGCCCAGGAACACGCCCATACTCCGGAGGGCCTCCTGCACCGCATCGTGGCCCAGGCGCTCCGCAACGGCGTCCAGTCCATCGAGTGAAAACACGACGATGGCATAGCTCTCCCCCATGGACCCCCCCCGCATCTGCCCCTGATACCTGAGCTTGAACTGCCGCCTGGAGTGAAGGCCCGTCAGCTCCTTCTGCAGCCCCTCGAGGCTGTGCACGACCTC
>DCVI01000082.1:3032-5415 GCA_002327315.1 Syntrophaceae bacterium UBA2192
ATCATCCCCAGGATCGCGTTCTTGCGGACGGGGTCCTGGCCGGTGGTCGGCTCGTCGAAGAGCACGATCTGGGGGTCCGTCACCAGGGCCCTCGCCAGGGCCACGCGCTTCTGCATGCCCCCGGAGATCTCCGAGGGGTACTTGCCGATCGCGTCGACAAGCTCCATCTGCTCGATCCGGGTCATGACCCGCTGCCGGATCTCGGCATGGCCCAGGTTCGTCGTCTCCTGGAGAGGCAGGGCGATGTTTTCGAACACCGTCATGGAGTCGAACAGCGCGTTGCCCTGGAACATGTAACTCATGGGCAGATCGCGCCGCCGGATCCGGTCCAGGGGCGTTCCCCGGATGAGGATGGTCCCTTCGTCGGGCTTGATCAACCCGATGATGTGCTTGAGCAGCACCGTCTTGCCCGTGCCGCTCAGCCCGATGATGGTCGTGATTTCCCCCTCGTAGATCTGCAGGTTGATGCGCTCGAGCACCGTCTTGTCGTAGAAGCGCTTCGAGACGTCCTTGAATTCGATCAGAGGGGTTGCCATGTCACTCCTGTCTACGAAGACCCTTTCCGTAATCTCCCTCTCCCTTGAGGGGAGAGGGTCGGGGTGAGGGTGAAATCTTTCTGCTGTCTACTGCCTCTTTCACCGGTCACTGGTCACCGGTCACTTTCTTTTAGATGAGCAATGACGTAACGATATAATCCGCGATCAGGATCAGCACGCAGGAGATCACGACCGCCGCGGTCGTCGAGCGGCCGATGGCCCTCGCGCCGTAGCTGTCGGCCCGCATGTGCGCGAAGTAGCCCTGGTAGCAGCACACGGTGGTGACGATCACCGCAAACACAATCGCCTTGACGAAGCCGTCGGTGACGTCCTTCAAGTCCACGCTGGACTCGACGCGGTACAGGTACGTGCCGGCGTTTACGCCCAGCAGCATCACCCCCGAGATGTACCCGCCGATGATCCCGACGACGTCGAAGATGGCCGTGAGCAGGGGAAAGCTGATGATGGAGGCGGCGACCCTCGGGCTGATCAGGTACCGCAGCGGGTCGATGCGCATCGTCCCCAGCGCGTCGATCTGCTCCGAGATCCGCTGGCTGCCGATCTCGGCCGTGATGGCCGACCCCGCCCGGGCCGTGATCATGATGGCCGTGAGCACCGGGCCCAGTTCCCGGATGAGCGAGAGGGCCACCAGGGTGCCGAGGGCGCCCTGCGAACCGAACTTGACCAGCGCGTGGTAGGACTGCAGGCCCAGGACCATGCCCGTGAAGAGCCCCACCAGAATGATAATCGACACGGAACCCGCCCCGATCAGCCAGAGTTGCTCGAGGACCTTCATAAGCTGCTTGGGCCGGAAGATCCTCAGAAAGCCCAAAGACATAAAGATGGTCGAGGCGCCGAGGTTGTTGACCCAGCTGATCGCCTTCCGCCCCGCCGCAGCGAAGGGATCCGTCAGCCACCTGCCTGGGGGCCGTCGGGATTCAATCTCGGGGTTGGATTCTGGCGTCATGTCACGTTTTCCTCTTTCCCGGGTCATATTGAGGTCAGAAATGCTTCGTCCCAAAAAATCAAACGCGGGAAGTCTACCATAAAATACAAGGGCAGTTAAAGCCCCCTTTTCCAATGCCGGATTCCGATCTTCGACCGTACCGATCCCTGCCCTCCGGCACCCGCAGGTCTATCGCTGCTTGACTCCCTTTCCCGCCTCCCAGGCATCGCCGGCGAAGGCTCCCACAACCCAGTAACGGTTATCGGGCATGGTGAGTTGACAGGATTCCCCCCTTCAGCGATTTCTGTTATGCTTTATCCTCACAGCCGGGAGTATGGACATGCGCATTACCGACGGAACGGAAATCTGCCGGATCTGTGGGAAGGTCCCTTCCATCATATACTGCGATTCTTGCGAAAAGCCCCTGTGCCGCACCTGCCGGAAATTCGACATGTGGCAGCAGGGCTGCGGCTCCATCCCGACGAAGGTTTTCTGCGTGGCCTGCGCGACGAATCCGTGGGTGAATCCGTGGGGCAGCATGATGGACTGAATAAGCCACAAGCCGCAAGCCACAAGCAACAAGGCAACAAAATCCCCCTTTGCCGCCCTGGCCCGCTTCGCGGGGCGGCCCGGTAAGGAAATAATCAGACATGGTTGCGCACCCTGGCAGGATGCGCCCCCGGTCATCCCCCTTTATAAAAGGGGGAAAGAGGGGGATTTTTCTATTCGTCCCTCTCGAAGATCTGGTCCACGAAGTGCTGGAAGGGGCCGGGGACCTTTGACTTGGTATAGGCCACCACCTCGTCGATGATGCCGCGGGCAGCCTCCTCGGTGATACCCGCCTTTTCCATGATCGTCTTGATCAATTCATCCATATTCGTCTCCATAAAAAAGTTCCGCC
>DCVI01000199.1:0-223 GCA_002327315.1 Syntrophaceae bacterium UBA2192
GGCAACACACAAGAAGCAAAAAAAGAAATCATAGCTGTTGTACCAGAAGTACCAGACGTATTTCAGACAACAAAGCCCGAGCGGCTTATTAAACGTATCTTGGATCTATCAACAAATCCCGGCGACTGGGTCCTCGACTCATTCGCCGGTTCCGGGACGACCGGCGCTGTGGCTCACAAAATGGGCAGGCGGTGGATAATGGTGGAGCTGGGCGAGCACTGCC
>DCVI01000199.1:286-7919 GCA_002327315.1 Syntrophaceae bacterium UBA2192
AGCGATTCCATCTACTGGCAACACGGCCACTCGACGGAGCGAGACTTCATTTATATCACGACACAGAGCCTCAGCCACGACCAGCTTCAGCAACTGAGCGAGGAGGTTGGGTCGGAGCGCTCGCTGCTGGTCATGTGCTTCGCCTTCCGGGGAAAGGCCGACCGTTACCCCAATCTCACGGTGAAGAAGATCCCGAAGCAGATTCTGTCGCGCTGCGAGTGGGGTCATGATGACTACAGCCTCAAAGTAGAAAACTTGCCGAAAGCGCCACCGAAACCGGGGCAGCAGGAGCTGTCGTTCACCGTGGAAGACAGCAAATGACTCGTATTGAACAGGCAAGGAGCAACCTATACCCGAGTTCCCTGCAAAGAAGGCGGATGAGACTAAAAGAAAAACCGATTAATTGCAGATAGACGGGATGCGTGTCCCGCATCCCGTTGATTTTATGCGGGTATTATTTAATCCAGCGATGAAGGATGGACTTAAGGGAGATTAATAACGAGAAGGGGACGTTCGTGGGCTGAGCAACCGAAATTCAAAATTCAGGAATCATAAGGAAGAGGCAGAATGACCCGTCATGTTAATGCCATTGCGGGGCGATTGAGCCTGCGCCACCCGCAACGCCGTTCCCTGGAGATCCTCGACCGCATAACGGAAATCTCGCCTCCCCGGAAAAACGGCGACGTCGAGGCTGTCCTCACGGCCATCCGCAGCGAGTACCCGACGGTTACCGATTTCGAGCGGGAGTTTCCGTCCCTCTGCTTTGCGCTTGCTACGGGCGTGGGCAAGACTCGTCTGATGGGCGCCTTCATAAGTTATCTGCACCTGGCGCACGGCATGAACAATTTCTTCGTCATGGCGCCCAATCTGACGATTTACAACAAGCTCATCACCGACTTTACCCCGAATACCCCCAAGTACGTCTTCAAAGGGATCGCCGAGTTTGCCGTCGACGCCCCGCAGATCGTCACCGGCGACAATTACGAGTCGACCGCAAGCACCGTGTTCGATGAGCTGATCCGGTGCAAGGTCAACATCTTCAACATCTCGAAAATCAATACGGAAGTCCGCGGCGGCAAATCCCCTCGGATCAAGCGCCTCTCGGAATACATAGGCGAGAGCTACTTCGACTACCTGGCCGGGCTCAAAGACCTGGTGCTGATCATGGACGAATCGCACCGCTACCGGGCCTCGGCCGGCATCCGAGCCATTAATGAGTTGAAACCGGTCCTCGGTCTGGAACTCACGGCCACGCCATTCGTGGAAACGAGTCGGGGTCCCCTGCCGTTCCGAAATATCATCTATGATTATCCGCTCGGGCAGGCAATGGCCGACGGCTTCGTGAAAGAGCCCGCCGTCGTCACCCGCAAGGACTTCAACCCGGCCGGCATGTCCACCGAGGAAATCGAGCGCCTGAAACTGGAAGACGGGATCCGCCTTCACGAGAGCCTGAAAGTGGAATTGGAAACCTATGCCCGCGAAACGGACAATCCGATCGTAAAGCCTTTCCTGCTGGTCATTGCCCGCGACACGACGCACGCAGGACAGTTGACGGAATTAATCGGATCGGAGAGCTTTTTCGAAGGCCGCTACAAGACCAAGGTCATTCAGGTCGACTCCAGCAGGACGGGTGTCGAAGAGGATCAGATGATCCAGCGGCTTCTGGCGGTGGAGAGCAGGGAAGAGCCGACGGAGATCGTGATTCACGTCAACATGCTCAAGGAAGGCTGGGACGTGACGAATCTTTACACCATCGTACCGCTGCGGGCGGCCAATGCGCGCATTCTCATCGAGCAATCCATCGGCCGCGGTTTGAGGCTGCCCTACGGCAGGCGAACCGGAGTGACTTCGGTCGATCGGCTCAACATCGTTGCCCACGACAAGTTCCAGGAGATCATCGATGAAGCCAACAAGCCCGATTCGGCGATCCGCCTGCAGCAGGTCGTGCTCGAACCGGACGATCTGCGGCAAAAGACCGTTACCGTCATATCGACGCCGATCCTCGATGCCAGACTTGGCCTGCAGCCTCCGCAGTTGACGACGGGCGCTATCATGGCCGGCAGCGTTGGGCCGTCTGTGTTTGAGAAACCGGAGGAGCAGAAAGTGGCCCGGCTGGCCTACGATGTCATCCGCAAACTCGAGAGTCAGCCCCGGAAAGTGCCGTGCGTGACCTTCCTCCAGAATGAGGAGATTCAGAAGGAAGTCATCGCTGAGGTCGAAAAGCAGTATCGCTCCCTGCAATCGGAGCTGGAAGGCATTGCGGAAAAGCCGGATATTCCGATGGTCGTAACGAAAACGGCGGAGCAGGTCGTTGAGACGTCGATAAGCATTCCGCGTATCATCGTCGTTCCAAGGGGGGAAGTCCGGTCGGGATTCAAGCCTTTCAAACTGGAGCTCACCACGATCAATTATCCTGCCCCTTCGGACGAACTCTGGATCCAGCACCTTCGGACCCATCAGCTCGAAGTGCTGGGGCTGGGCAAAGGCGGAGCGGAAGAAGCGCGGCTGGAAGATTACATCGTTGGCGGACTGGTGGACTTCGACGACGTAGCCTACGATGCCCATGCTGATCTGCTTTATGACCTTGCCGGGCAGGTTGTGGCTCATTTCCGCAATTATCTTTCCGAAGGCGACGCGCGAAAAGTTCTGCGCCTTCATCAGCGGGATATCGCCCGCTACATTTACGCGCAGATGCAGAACCATTACTGGGAAGATGCAGTAGACTACGAGGTAATCATCACCAGGGGCTTCGAACGATTAAAGGAGTGTGCTTACACGGCTTCCGAACGGGAGCCCGCGCTCGATTTCCTGCAGTCACCCGTCGATAAAAGCAATATGGCGAAATATCTATTCGGCGGCTTTGCACGCTGCCTGTATCCGGTGCAGAAATTCCATTCCGATTCGGAGCGGAAGATGGCAGTAATCCTGGATCGGGATGCAGTGAAGTGGTTCAGGCCGGCAAGGGGGCAATTCCAGATCTACTACCGCTCGGGTTCGGACCATCCGGAATACCAGCCGGATTTCGTGGCGGAGGCCGATAGTTTCATCTACATGATGGAACCGAAAGCACGGAACGAGATGGAGGCGCCGGATGTGCTTGCCAAGAAGGAAGTTGCCGTCCGCTGGTGCGGGCAGGCATCGGACTACGCAAGGAGCCACGGCGGCAAGCCCTGGAAGTACCTCCTGATTCCCCACGATTCCATTGCGGAGAACATGACGTTGCAGGGACTGGCGGAAAGGTATTCGCCCTAATGCAGGACAAGCCGCTTGGATAGCGTCTGTTTATGGAAGCGCATCCCTCTCTCACGGGGAAGTAACTTGGAACTGGAATTGTGCAAGGGCGGCTTGCACAATTACCGAGTCGCCACTCGCGTGGGGGGCGTGGATTGAAACAATCCAGTAGTAAAGAAAATCTTTATAACTCTGGGGCACCCCTCGCGCAGGGGCGTGGATTAAAACCCGGCCCAACTGTCAAGGATTACTTGTCGGTTCGTCGCCCCTCGTATAGGGGCGTGGGTGGTAATAGGGATGGATCCCCGCCTCCGCGGGGATGACGATGGGGCGGGGATGGCTTTGAGATCAGGGGTGTGGATGATCTCGGGATAGCTCGCCTCAAGTGCGTGATAATGGCTCGCTGTACGTTGGTCTTCGCTGATGGAATTGAATTATTTGATCAGGGGGTTACGGACTTTCAGCCCCGCGAAGCGCCCGAAGTCCCGGTCGGCCGTCCACAGTTCCTTGACGCCGTGGATATGGCAAAGCGCAGCAATCCGGGCATCGTGGATCTGTGCTCCGGAAACCTTGGCCTTGCCGGCCAGGTCGCGAAGTTCCTTCCAATAGACGTCCGTCTCCGCCAGCAGCACGAGGCTGGGCGACTCCAGCCAAGCCTCGACTTGTGCCATGGCCTGATGGAGCGGGGTCGGGGGGTCGTAGATCCTCGGGTGCGTCGCGATGGCGAGAAATTCATGGATGCAGGGCCAGGGAATTCCCCAGGGAGCCCGGCCTTGCGCCAGCTCCGCGATGCAGCCATAGGCTGCCGGGTGCCGGGGGGACTCCTCGCGATGGGCGTAAACGAGAAGATTCGTATCGACCGCGATCATCCGCCCTGTCCCTCATAGATCGTGTCGCGGATCCGATCCCAAGAAGCGCCCTCGAGATGAGGCTGAAGCCCCTTACCCTTGAACGTGGCCTTGCGGAGTTGAAACCGGCCTTTCTTTTTCCGGTCCACGAGCACGCGCCGGAGACCTTCCTCGATCAAGGCTTTGACGGTTGTCCCGTCCTGTGCCGCCGTACGGCGCGTCTCTTCCAGTAAAGCATTGGATATCTCGACTGTCGTTTTCATATGGGTACCCATATCATTAAATACGTAAGGCTGTCAAGCATCCGTTCGTTGGTTGTGCTGCCTGCCGTCGGGGTGTGGATGGTAAAAGGGATGGATCCCCCCCGATCAAGTCGAGGGAGGGCTCTGAGCGGGGATTATATCGAGGGTGGTGCGGGAGCGACTTCGGGAAATCAAGGGAGGCACGGGTCTTCCGTAGAACAATGGGATCACGGGATGACGCGGAAGCCCTGCTCCTTGAAATGGCTGTCGAAGGTAAATGATGAGGAGATGCCGTTTCGTCGCATAATCTCGAAGCTGATGCAGTCTACAAGGCTGAGCCGTCGCCTGGATGCGACCAGGAGGGCAGCCATTCCCAGCCTGTGTAGCTCGCCCGTGACGTACTCCACGTGAAGGGTGGGGACAATGGCATCCTCGAAGGCTCTCACAGCTTCCAAGCCGAGGCGGCTTTGCAGAAGTGCGACGGTTTCCACGAGGACATAGTTGCTCGTCACCGCGACGGCTCCGGAGTCGAGGAGTTCGGTCCAGGCATCCCGTGCCTTTGCATGGTTGTCGTCATCACGATCCAGAAGGGCGTAAAAAGCCGACGTGTCGACAAAGATTCTCATTTGTCGAACGCCTCCGCCAGGTAGGCATCGTGGCGCTTCGATACATCGTGTTTTCCAGACTTGAATTTTCCGACGACTTCAAGGGCCCGCTTCCTCTTCTCGTCGGAGGGCATCGCGATGCCCGATCGGATCACTCCGTCGACGGCGCGCCGAATGACCTCGGCCATGGATTCTCCGCGGGCGGCCGCGATTGCCTTGAGTGCCTGGGCCTGCTCCTCCGTCAGTTGAATCTGCGTTCTGACCATGTTAGCCTCTATGATTACAAATATGGTTTAATGATAACACACGAGCGGCCTGTCCGTCAATGCATTTCCGGGCATTGCTGTCGCCTCCGGTGTGGGTTGAAATGCATTGTTGAATATCCGACGCGCTGCGTCGGAATTGTCCGCGGCGGCGGGCAGGGTTAAAATCGACCGGCAGATTCGCCACGCGGTGCGTGGTGTAAGTTGCCCCTCGCGCAGGGGCGTGGGTTGGGGAAGGAATGGATCCCCGTCCCTGATCAAGTCAGGGACAGGCTCTGCGCGGGGATGACATAAAGGGGAAAACGGGGATGACTAGAGGGGGCAGGGATTCAGGAGAGGGAAAAGAAAAGGCCGGGACCTGCTTGAGAACATGCGGAGGTGCGTGATGGGTACAGGTCCCGGCCCTGTAGAAGACAGAAGTTAGGAAGTTAAGAAGGTAAGAAGTTGAGAAGTTGAGAAGTTGAGAAAAAATCGATCTTTCTGACTCATCTCAAATTCCCCGGGCGGTCATGACTGCGTCCGGCCTCAACTCCTCCAGTCCCGAGTAGGCCACGAGAATTCCTTCACCCCTGATCGGGGTGCCCATGTACTGCTCTTCTCCGCGAATGGAAGCCTCGGCGTGGCTCACGCGCACACCGGCAAAGAAACAGATCGCATGGAGCTGCGAGGCATGCTCCAGGCACCGTGCGATGATGTAATCGTCCTCGATGCGGCCTTTCTTCGGGTGGCAGGCCGTCCGGATGAGGACATGGCCAAGGGTGCCGTTCTTTCTGGCGATGATCTGGGGATTGATCGAAAACCTCCCTTACACAGTTCTCTTATCGGAAGAAACCCCGGAGAGGTTTAATCGCAAACACAGGCGGCATGTCCGATATTTCCCGTGAAAAAGAAGGGCGCCTCTGTTAAATAGATGCATCGTTCTTCCCGGGAGACGCATCATGAGCGAAGGATACAAGGACAGGATTGCCGACATCCTCAATGCCTCAGTCCGGATCGAGGAGAAAACGAGAGCGCTGACCAAGGCCCAGTTTTTGCGCGATCGGACCGTCCGAGTCGCTCTGGAAGAGGACCTCTTCCGGATTGGAACGGCCATTGAAATGCTTCCCGGGAAAATCAAGAAACGATATCCGGATATCGACTGGGAGACCTTGTCCCGGGCCGGCCCGACGGGCGACGATGAACTGTGGGATGTGGCAAGGAGCCAGGTTCCGGCTTTCGAAAAGCAGGTGAGACGGATCCTGTTCGATATTACCGATTGACGGAAGAACCTCATGAAACCCGCTGTAGTCATCGTCGACATGCTCAAGGACACCCTCGAGGGCGCCCATCCCATGCCCATCAAGGAACTGGGCCGCGAAATCGTGCCCGCCATCAACCGCCTGACGGATTTTGCCCGGGGCCGCTCCATTCCGGTGATCTTCTCCATGGACAGCTTCCTTCCGGGGGATTTCATCTTCCAGGGGAAGATGAAAAACCACTCCATCCGGGGGACGAAGGGGGCCGAGGTGACGGACCTGCTCACGCAGGCCGCAACGGATATCTATTCGCCCAAACGGCGCTTCAGCGCCTTTTACAAGACGGACATCGATCAGACGCTGCGGCTCTACGGGGCCGACACGGTGGTGCTCTGCGGCATCGCCACCCACTGGTGCGTCCTGTCGTCGGCCTTCGATGCCCTCTCGAACGACTTCCGCGTGGTCATCGTCGAGGACTGCTGCGCGAGTTTCAGCCGCGAGATGCACAAAAACTGCCTCGACATCTATCGCAAGAACCCCCTCCAGCCTCTGCTGCGGGTCATGACGCTGGAGGCCTTCCTCGCGGAACTGGACGGGGGCAGGGAGGGGTAGGGACATGCTGAAACTCAGCGTCCGGGAGTTCGACCGGGCCGTCCAGCGGGCAATCCGGCGCATCCCGCCGCAGATCCGGAAGCACCTCGACAACATGGTCATCTCCGTTCAGAAATGGCCCTCCCCGGAGCTTCTCGAGGAAATGGGGCTGCCTCCCGATGAGCCTCTCCTGGGCGTCTACACCGGGGCGTCGCTCATGGAGCGCTCCCACTTCGACACCCTGCAGTACCCCGACACGATCCAGATCTTCCAGGAGCCCCTGGAGGAGATGTGCGAGACCCTGGAGGAACTCGAGGAGGAGATCGAGATCACCGTGGTCCACGAGGTGGCCCACTTTATCGGGATGACGGAGGAGGAGCTGGCGAATCTGGGTTATGAATGACCGCATACCTCTGTTCTCCTCCCCTGGTGGGAGGAGGAATTGAGGCAACGCGCCGCGTTGCCTCCCGGCAAGGAAAGGAGTTGGACATGAAGCGCTCCCCAGCCCGTTTCACGGGTAGATGGAGCGCCCCCGGTGGATACGGGGGAACGTTCCCCCTCACCTCAATCCTCTCCCGCGGAGGGGAGAGGAAGATTAAGGGGTTCGAGGTCGCTAGT
>DCVI01000226.1 GCA_002327315.1 Syntrophaceae bacterium UBA2192
CGCGCTTGAGAAGCCCCTCCGTGACGAAACCCGAGGCCGCACCGATGTCGGCGGCGAGCTTGCCGGGCATAACACCGGCTACATCAAAGGCCTTCTCACGAACGGCTTCCGAAAAGAACCCTTTTCGCAGGTTGTCCCACTGTGGTGCCACGGTGTCGAAGTACTGCCGGCTTTCCAAGGGCTACCCTTCCCTACTTCCGCTCCTGTTTCAAAAACTTCTCGCTTTCCATGAATTCTCCCAGGAGCCGGGCCGTCGCCCCGGTCAGGTCCCGGCAGACCAGGATCTTCTCGCTCTTGTAAAAGGCCTTTAACGCATTGACGTCCGACCAGTCCACACCGGCAATGTCGCGGCAATAGATTTTCCCCTGGCCGATCTCCTCCCTGAACCGTTTGAGGAACTCGCGGACAAAAGCCCAAATCCGAAGGTTTTCCTCCTCTTCGTCCTTCCCGCGGCTGAACTGCAGGCCGAAGACGGCCAGTGCCCCAAATACGGCGCCGCAGACTTCGCCTGCACCCAGACCGCCGCCGTAGGCGCCCACGGCCCGGATCAGCTCTTCGTTCCCCCTGCCCAGCTTTTCCTGCCCGACCGCAAGAACGGCCTGGCTTCAATGGTAGCCCTTCTCGAACATCTGGATCGCTTTTTCGCGCATCTCATCGGGTGTCATCGTTCAATCTCCTCTCTTGATCCCCGAGACGCGGACACTCACGACGGTCTCGGTGGCCTGCCGCGCCAGTTCCTCCATGGAGAGATTCAGGGATTCGGCGAGTGCCGCAAGCATGGGGTCCGTTGTGACGCAGTCCACGGGAAAGGGCGTCTCGCTCTGGACCGTTACGTCCTCGAAACCCGCCTGTTTCATCGCCCCCAGGTAATCCTCCTTAAGGGCGGCGCCGGCGACACAGCCGATGTAGGCCGCAACGGAGTTCTTCACAAAATCCGGCAGCGGCCTCGTCAGGACGATGTCGGAGACCATGAGCCTGCCCCCCGGTTTCAGGACCCGGAAGGCTTCGCCGAAGACGCGGCCCTTGTCGGGGGCCAGGTTGATGACGCAATTGGAAATGATGACGTCGACGCTCCCCTCCTCGACGGGAAGGTGTTCGATGTCCCCGAGCCGGAACTCGACGTTTTCAACGCCATCCTTCCGGGCGTTTTTCCGCGCCCTTTCGATCATCTCCGGTGTCATGTCGACACCGATGACCCTGCCCGTCTTGCCGACGCGGTCGGCGGCCAGGAAACAGTCGAATCCCGCGCCGCTGCCCAGGTCGAGGACTGTCTCGCCTTGCTTGAGCGACGCCAGGGCAATGGGGTTGCCGCATCCCAGCCCCAGGTTGGCCCCCTCGGGGGCTGCCGCCAGATCGGAATCGGCGTAGCCGATCTTCTTGCCGATCTCCGTGACGACGGCGGGCCCGCCGCAGCACGACGCCGACGGGCAGCAGGTGCCGGACGTGGCGGCGATGTTTCCGTATTTTTCGCGAACGACGCTTTTGATGTCCGTTTCTTCCATGTCAGCCTCCGATGTTTTCAGCGGGTCATCATGATGGGTTCGAGGAAGTCCTTCACCTTGTCGGCCAGGAAATCCGCCTTGACGAGGGTGAAGCAGCAGATCTCCCCGTCTTTTTCCCAGCTCATCAGGGCGAGCTTGTCCCCCGTGCCGATCTTCGCCCGATCGCGGAGCTCCTTGGGGAGGACCATCTGCCCCCTCTCGTCGATGCCGATGAGGGACTCCATGCGGCAGCGGCTCGTGAACTTTTCCGCCGTGAGACAGCAGGCTTCGTCCTTCTTCTTTTTCACCATGCGTCAGGCACCTCGCAATCGATGGATATATTCTGATTAATCAGTTAAATCAGACTAATCAGAAATAATGGAAGCTGTCAAGAACTTTTTCATCCGCCGCTGCGGCACGTCAGAAAGCAGCCGGCCCGGCCCGTGGAAATCTGTGCTTGAGCAAGAGTGTCCGGACGACAAAAACCCGGGGGATCGAGTCTCCCCGGGTTTTGCGGAACCGGTGTGCTTTCTTTTCAGGAGGCCTGCTTGACGGTTTTATCCGCCTGGCGCACGGCGATGAGGACGGGGTCCCAGGCATTAGAGTAAGGCGGGGCATAGCTGAGATCCAGGTTGATCATCTCCTGGACGGACATGCCGGCATGCAGGGCCGTGGCGAAGATGTCGATCCGCTTGGCCGCCCCCTCGATCCCCACGATCTGGGCGCCCAGGAGGCGCCCGCTCCCCCGCTCGGCAAGCACCTTTACCGTGATCTCGCCCGAATGCGGGTAGTAGCTGGCCCGTGTCGTGCTCTTGATCCGGGCCGACACAAATTCGAGACCCGTCTCACGGATCTCGGCCTCGTTGAGGCCCGTCCGGGCCACCTCCCATTTACAGATCTTGCTGGCGGCCGTTCCGAGCACCCCCGGGAACGTGGCATAGCCGCCCCCCAGGTTGATGCCCGCCACGCGGCCTTGCTTGTTTGCGATGGTCCCCAGGGCGATGTTCACGGGCCGGCGGCTCACGAGGTGACGGGACTCGACGCAGTCCCCTGCCGCCCAGATCCCATGAATCGCCGTCTGCATCCGGTCGTTGACGGGGATGGCATTGCGGACACCGAGAGGAATCCCTGCCTTGGCCGCCAGTTCCGTATTCGGGCGCACGCCGAGGCCGAGGATGACCATGTCGGCGGGGAGGGTCCTCTTACCGGTCACGACGGCCCTTACACGGCCGCCGGCCACCTCGAAGGCCTCGAGGGCCTCTTCGCGATAGAGCCTGACGCCGGCCTCGATGAGGGCATCGGAAACAAGGGCTCCCATGTCGGGGTCCAGCGTGTTCATGACCTGGACGCCCCGGTCGATGAGTGAGACATCGAGGCCCCTCATGATGAGCGCCTCGGCCATCTCGAGGCCGATATAGCCCCCGCCGATGACGACGGCCGTCTTCGGCTGTTCCGCATCCACGACGTTGCGCACCGTGATGCCGCTCTGGAGGGAGTGGAGACCGTAAATCCCCCGGGCGTCGCTTCCAGGGACCCTGGGGCAGAACGGAAGGGCTCCCGTTGCGATCAGGAGACGATCGTAGGGCTCCCACCATCCTTTCTTGCTCTCCAGGCAATTCACGAGGACGCGCCCGTTTTTCGGGTCGATCTCCTCGACCTCATGGAGCACCCGGGCGTCGATACCGTAATCGGTTTTGAATTCCTCCGGTGTCACCGCGATCAGCGTCTTGACATCGTCGACAACCTTGCCGACGTAGTAGGGAATGCTTCAGGCCGAGTAGGATGTATGGGGGCCTTTCTCGAAGGCAATGACGTCGAGATCCTTGTTCAGCCGCTTTGCCTGGGCGGCAGCGCTCATCCCTGCCGCATCTGCCCCGATGACCACGAGACGTTCCTTCGCCATGGCCCTTGACCTCCTGCCGTTGTTGAAAAAATGGTACCATAGAACTCTCGCAGACGTAAGCCTTTCCGCAGCGCTCGTCCCTGCACCCGCCTTGTTGCATTTGCCTCCGTTTTGTGATTAGTCGGACGGGCGGCGCCTGGAGGCCGTAAAGACGCCTTAGAGGTCGAAAGGACATGAAAGAGGATCGGGACATCACCCTCGAAATCCTGAAAAAGCTCTTCGCGGTAACCGGCCAGAGCTATTCGGAGAAGCTGATCGATTACGGGACAAGCCTCGACAACGCAAGGCCCCTCGAAAAGCATGACGGCTATGGGAGGCTCACGGCCGACGATTGCGGAGATGTCGTGGAGATCTGGCTGCGTGTGAGAGACGGCAGGGTCGAGGAGGCCACGTTCCAGACGACGGGCTGTCTGCCAACCTACGCATCCGTCGCGGCGGCCGTGGCGTTGGCAAAGGGGCGCCCGATCCGCGAATGCCTCAAGATCACCCAGAGCGCGATCATCGCGGAACTGGGCGGGATGGCCGAGAAGGATCACCACTGTGCGCTGTTTGCGG
>DCVI01000218.1:0-17521 GCA_002327315.1 Syntrophaceae bacterium UBA2192
ATCCAACGCCGAAGGGGGCGTCGACCTGGAGCACCTTCGGGCATTGATGAGCCCGGACGTGGCGGGGCTCATGCTCACGAACCCCAACACCCTGGGGCTCTTCGAGCGAAACATCGATGAGGTGTCCGCCATCGTGCACGGCAAGGGCGGACTTCTTTACTGCGACGGCGCCAACGCCAACGCGCTCGTCGGGGTCACAAGGCCGGGGGATATGGGTTTCGACATCATCCAGCTCAACCTCCACAAGACGTTCTCCACTCCCCATGGCTGTGGAGGCCCCGGCAGCGGTCCCGTCGGCGTGAAGGCCCACCTGGTGCCTTTCCTGCCTGTGCCGCGGGTTCTGAAAGAGGGGGGCCTGTACCGGTGGTCCGAGGAGTTCCCCGACACGATCGGGCGGATTCGATCGTTTTACGGTAACTTCAACGTGATGGTAAAGGCCTACACCTACATCCGCTCGATCGGCGCCGCCGGGTTGAAGCGGGTCAGTGAAAGCGCCGTCCTCAACGCAAACTACGTCAAGGAACGGCTCAGGCCCTACTATCAACTACCCTACGATCGGATCTGCATGCACGAGTGCGTCTTCTCGGGGGATCGGCAGGTGCAGGAAAGCGGCGTGCACACAACGGACATCGCCAAACGCCTGCTCGATTACGGGTTCCACCCCCCCACGATCTATTTCCCCCTGATCGTCCGGGAGGCCATCATGATCGAGCCCACGGAAACGGAAAGCAAGGAAACACTGGACGAGTTCTGCACGGCCATGATAGCCATTGCAAAAGAGGCGAAAGAAAGCCCCGAGCTCGTGAAGTCGGCGCCCCTCACGACCCCGGTCAAGCGACTCGACGATGTCCTGGCGGCTAGAAAACCGGATGTCTGCTGGACCCTGTGCTAGGCCCGGAGGCCGCAATGACAGCTCAGGGGAGAGACGCCTGTGTATAAACATCTTATCAACAAACGGCGAGAGAAAGCATGAAGAACTGGCTGAACTGGTCCAAAGAAGATCTGGCGGAGCAACTATGGGTGACGGAGCCTCGGATTCGTCAAATATTCAGGAATTCAAGGCACATGGAAGAGGCCCGGCATCTTCTTTTCGACTACCTCAACCGCCTCGAGCGTGACCTTTTCAACATGCGTTCGGACACCTACTTCGTCAATCTCAACATCGTGGAGAAGCGAAACGCCAAGGAATGCATCCGGGTGCTCTCGAACACGATGCGGACGGAGAATGAATACGTGACGCACTTCTCTCCGATGCAGATCCTCTACGATCTCGCGCAGGGGAAGAAGGAGGCCCTGGATCAGGTCTCCGAGGCCTTCCTCTGCGAGTACCTGGCCCTGTTTCTGGGCATCACGGGCAGGGGGGGAAAGCACCTCAAACGCAAGGAGGTCTTCCAGATGAAGGATGGCCGCGAAGCGGCCCTCGCACGCTCGACGCAGCTCGACGACTACGCCTGCAACATCCGCCGGTTCTTCCGCCGCTACCATACAGGCTATGACAAACCCCTGCTTCGCGAGCGGAAGAATCTCAAGCGCGAAATCCTGAACTTCTTCAATGCCTCGGAAGAAGACTGGCAGGATCACCGTTGGCATCTGCGTCACGTCATCAAGGACATTGAGACAATCCGCGCCCTGGTGAAGCTCGACAAGGGCGAAGCCCAAGGCCTTGCCAGCGCAAAGAAGAACGACATTCCCTTCGAAATCACCCCCTACTACCTGTCGCTCTTCCGCAAGGAAGGCCGCTCCGACTACGACCGGGCCATCCGCGCGCAGGTCATCCCGAGCACCCTCTACTGCGAACAGGTGGCCGAAAGCCGCCGCAAGGGGATCGATCTGGACTTCATGGGGGAGAGATCCACGAGTCCCATCGACGGAATCACCCGCCGCTACCCCGAGATCCTGATTCTCAAGCCCTACAATTCCTGCCCCCAGATCTGCGTATATTGCCAGCGTAACTGGGAGATCAAGGGCATGGACGACACGGTGATGATGGCCCGCAAGAAGGTGAAGGAGGCCCTGCACTGGATCGACGAAAACGAGAGCATCTCCGAGGTGCTCATCACGGGGGGAGATCCGCTCACCCTCAACAACGACTACCTGGACTGGCTGATCGGCGAAGTGGCCGCCATCAAGCACGTTGAAAGGATCCGCATCGGCACCCGGATCCCCGTCACCCTTCCCTTCCGCATCGACGAGGGGCTCCTAGAGGTCTTCAGGAAGTACCATGAGTGGGGAAAGCGCGAGATCGCCATCGTCACTCACTTCGAGCACCCCACGGAGATGACGCCCGATTCTCTGGAGTGCATCCGGAAGATCAAAAGCGTCGGGATGAACGTCTACAATCAGCAGGTCTTCACCTACTACAACAGCCGCAGATACGAGACGGCGCTCCTCCGGAGGACATTGAAGCTCTCCGGAGTGGACCCCTACTACTCCTTCAGCGCAAAAGGCAAGGAGGAGACCATCGATTTCCGCGTCCCCATTGCACGGATGGAGCAGGAACAACTCGAGGAGGCCCGGCTGCTGCCGGGACTGGTGCGTACCGATGAGCCCGTTTTCAACGTTCCGCGGCTGGGCAAAGTCAACCTGCGGGCCTGGCAGGATCACGAGATCGTCAATATCCTCCCCGACGGCCGCCGGATGTACCGGTTTTACTCCTGGGAGGTCCGTCTCGTCACAGCGCTTGACTACCTGCACACCGACGTATCCATTTACGACTACCTCAAGCGGCTCGCTGAAGACGGCGAAAATGTGAACGATTACAGCTCAATCTGGTACTATTTCTAACGAAAGGGCTTCCGGAATCAGGAATCGGGATTCCGGCTAAAAAAGATTCTTCGTTTCGATCCCGAATCCGGAAGCCTGAATCCGGAATCCCCATGCTTCAAAGAAAACCCGACTGGCTCAAGGTCCCCCTGCCGAACTCCCGTGAGTTTGCCGAGATGCGGGGGCTTCTCGGCCGACTGGATCTCCACTCCGTCTGCCAGGAAGCCCGCTGCCCCAACATGGGGGAGTGCTTCCGGGCCGGCACGGCGACCTTTCTCATCCTGGGGAACACCTGCACCCGCAACTGCCGCTATTGCAACGTCGCCCACGGGCGGCCCGCCCCGGTCGACGAGGCGGAGCCCGAACGCCTCGTCGAGGCGGTAAGGGCGATGGGGCTGCGCTACATCGTCATCACATCCGTGACGAGGGATGACCTGCCGGATGGAGGTGCGGCGATCTTTGCCCGATGCATAGAGCTTTTACGGAATGAGATCCCGGACTGCAGGGTGGAGGTCCTGATCCCCGACCTGCAGGGAAACTGGGGCTCCCTGGAGAGGGTCCTCGCGGCCGGGCCCCACGTCTTGAACCACAACGTCGAGGTGGCCCCGAGGCTCTTTGGCGAGCTTCGCCCCCAGGGCGACTACGCCCTGTCGCTGGGGCTCCTCCGCCGCGCTGGAGCGGACAGGCGCAACGCGATCACGAAGTCGGGCTTCATGATCGGCCTCGGGGAAGCGCGGGGCGAGATCCTATCGCTCCTGGACGATCTTGCGGCCGTCTCCTGCACAAGCCTCACCATCGGCCAGTACCTTCAGCCATCGGCCGGTCACTGGCCTGTTGCGAAATTCTACAGGCCTGAGGAATTTGAGGGATTACGGCTAGAGGCCTTGCAGCGGGGCTTCAAAAGCGTCGTGTCGGGGCCGCTCGTACGCAGTTCCTACCATGCGGCGAAATATGCATGATTCGGGCTTAAGGCGAAGGGCTTAAGGCGTAAGGCAGGAAAAAGAAAGAGACCCAGGTCAGATGTCCGTTCATCATGGCCCTAAGCCCTTCGCCTTTAGCCATTCTTAGCGGGCGTAGATCGGATTCGAGAAGATCCAGGGCCGGTATTTGAACGCTCTCCAGAGGTAGACTTCGACCCGGTAGATACCCGTCTCATCGATACCGCAGGTCAGCTCCATCCCCACCTCCTCCCGGAACAGCTCGCCGTCCTTGATGAGGCGGATCTTTCCCTTCGCGGGCAATTCGATCTGCACTATGGCCAGGTCGTCAAGGAAGAATTCGTCCCCCATGGTGGCCACTTCCGACTCATCCATGATCACGAAGGAGAACCCACGGGCAGACTCGAAATACTCGAAGGCGATATAGGCCCTGCCGCGTCTCAGGGCCGAGAGAATCATCGCCCGGTCCAGCTTGTCTTCCTCCAGAAATTTCGCCTCCGAGAGGATGTGGGTCCGGATGAACCGAAAGGCCTTGCTGAACGGAAAAATGTGGAATTGGATCCCCAGGAGCTTCTTGATAGTCGAATGATTGTCGAGCTCGCCGATCCCGACGACCTTGCGGGTCCGATTCAGTTCGTCCCAGCGCTTGAGCGTCTCTTTCTTCGGCCCGCAAAGCATATAGGCAGGAAAATAATAACTGAGCAGGGCGCTCGGGTATCCCTTCAGCCGGCTCTGCCAGTCCGTCATGAAGTCCCAGATCCCGATCCCCGTGTAGCCCGTGACGGTCCAGTCATTCCAGGAAAATTGTTTCACGTGAAACCTGGGTGCCCCTTCGTGGTCGGGGTGGGCAATAAAGCCCAGGCCCCCCTTGCTCCGGACCCAGTCGATGTAGAACTGCGGGGAGATGTCCTGTTCGTCCTCATAAGGGAAGATCCAGGAGAGGTCACAGGTGATGAGGGGTTCGTCGATCCCGAAGGCGAGGTAATGATTGTATCGGGGCGTCACCTCAATGCCGATGAAGAGATGGACGCCGTCGTAGGATCTCTCGTAACCGTCATGCTTGGCCTGGAGCCAGTCATGATCGGTGAGCATGACGAAGTCGATGCCGTTGGCCCGCGCCGCCTCGACTATTTCCAAGATTGACGTCCGCCCGTCATGGGAGTAGTCGGAATGGAGGTGGATGACGCCGGCATAGTCATTGAGCTTCAGGATAAAGGTGTGCCGGTCTTCCTTGAGCCTCTCTATCAGAATTTCTTCCCGGACAAACACGTCGCCCTACCCCTTCGCCCTGCCGCCGGCTCAGCGGGGACCGTCCCGGTCTTCCCGCCCCCGTCCCGTCCCGCAATCCTTCCGGAGCGGACAGTCGCCGCAACGGGGCTCCGTGCGGCAATAACGCTTCCCTGTCTCGACAATCATTGCATGGTACTGGTTGTACAGGCCTGCATCACGAGGCACATGGTTCATGAACAGGCACTGGATATCCCCATAGGTCGGCTTTCCATCGATAATCCCATGCCTTGTGAGAATCCTCCTCGTGTAGGCATCGATGACGAACACCGGCCTGCCCCCCGCATAGAGGAGCATGCTGTCGGCGGTTTCCTCCCCGATCCCCGATATCCCGAGGAGCCTCTGCCGCGCCTGCGGAAGCTCCCCCGAGAGCATCAACCCGAGGTCGCCCCTGAAATCGTCGCAAAGCACCTCGAGAAACGCTTTCAGCCGTTTCGTCTTGACCCGGAAATACCCCGACGGCCGGATCAGATCGGCCAGGACCTCGTCGTCCAGGCCGTAAAGAGCCCGAGGTTCCAGGACCCCTTGCGCCTTGAGCTGCCCGATGGCCTTTTCCACGTTGGCCCAGTTCGTGTTCTGCGTCAGGATCGCCCCGACGGCAACCTCGAAGGGGGTCTCCCCCGGCCACCAGTGAAGGTCTCCGAAGAATCTCTCCAGCGTTTCATAGAGGCGGAGCAGCCGCTTCCCCCTGTCCACCGGTTTTCGGCCTGTCCCTTCCCTACTCCTTGCGCAGGGCCACGTAATAGGTTCCCTTGCCCCGCTTGATCAGCAACAATACCCGGTCCTCGGCGGTCTTTTTCGAGATCTCGCGCATGAAGTCTTTTACGGAGGCCACCTTCACCCTGTTGACCTGGAGGACCACGTCATAGGGCTGAAGTCCCGCCTCGTCGGACGCGCTGCCTTCGCGGACCCTCGTCACGATGACGCCGCTCGCCGACTGAAGTCCCAGCTGCTTTGCGACCTCCGGCGTGATGTCCTGAACGGACATCCCATAGGTGTCTTTCGAGTCCCCTTTGGCGGCAGCCAGTTCTTTCTTGTCCTCCCGTTCCGCCACGGTGAGCTGAAGTTCCTTCACCTGGCCTTCCCGGAGGACCTTCAGGGCAGCCTTTTTCCCTACGGGCAGAACCGCCACGGCACGGAGCAACTCATGGGTATCCTTGACCTTTTTGCCGTCGACCTCGATGATGATGTCGCCCTGCTTGATGCCGGCCTTATCCGCCGGGTCTCCCTCGAAGACCTCCGTCACCAAAGCGCCGCTGCGGTCCTGGAGTTTCAGGCTCTTTGCCAGATCCTCGGTGATATCCTGGACCGACACGCCCAGCCAGCCCCGTGTGACCTTGCCCTTTGCCTTGAGATCTTCGAGGATCTCCTTGGCCATGTTCACGGGGATGGCAAACCCGATGCCCTGCCCCTGCGCCACGATGGCCGTGTTGATCCCCACGACCTCGCCCGCCATGTTGAAAAGCGGGCCGCCGCTGTTTCCGGGGTTGATGGAGGCATCGGTCTGGATAAAATTGTCATAGGGCCCGGCCCCGATGACACGGCCCTTGGCGCTCACGATACCCGCAGTCACCGTGTGATCGAGCCCGAAGGGATTCCCGATGGCCATGACCCAGTCGCCCACGCGCAGCCTGTCCGAATCTCCCAGGCTGACCGTTGGCAGGCTGTTTTCGGGGGTGATCTTGATAAGGGCAAGGTCCGTGCGAGGGTCCCTGCCCTTGACGGTTGCGTCGTATTCTTTCCCCGTCGAGAGGCGCACCTTGATCTTGTCGGCCTTCTCGATGACGTGATTGTTCGTGAAGATGTATCCGTCCTTGCTGATGATGAACCCCGAACCGAGGCTGCGCTGCCGGAATTCTTTCTCGGGATTGTCTCCGAAATAGCGTTTGTAGAAATCTTCCTCGCCGCCGAAGAACCGGTCAAAGGGGAACATCTCGTTGAAGGGGGACCGTTTCCCGTCCATCTTGACGACCTTTGTCGTGCTGATGTTCACGACGGCGGGGCTCAGCTTTTCCACGAGGTCGGCAAGCGACCCCGGGGCTCCCGATCCGCCCAGGACCGAGGGGAAGACCGGCCTGGAGGCGGCTGCCGTTGCCGCCGGCGCGCTCGCACCATCGGCCCCGGCATAGGATGACCGCAGGCCTGGCGCCAGGGAGAACCGTAATACCCCCACGACGGAGAGGATGAAGAAACCCACCAGGCAGACAACGAGGATTGTAAAAAATTGTTTTCTTTCGCCGGCGCCGCCGCTCATTTCGACCTCCTGCATGCACCGCAACCCCCGCATGCCGGGCAGGAATCGGGCTTCTATGCAAATTCGCGATAAAAAAGGGGCTTGTTCCTCACAGGCCCCCATTGTCTGGCTCATAACATAAGCAGGCCCGTTTTGCCACTGTTTCGTGCCTCGGAAGCCAGCCCCAAGGCCTCACGCCTCATTTTCTACGGGATTCGTCAGCTCCCCGATCTTTTCGATGACAATGCTGATCACATCGCCGTGCCTCATGAAGACCGGCGGCTTGCGGACAAAGCCCACGCCCTCCGGGGTGCCCGTCAGGATCAAGGTTCCCGGCAGCAGGGTCATGGAGCGGCTCAGATCGCTCACCATCTCTGCGACACTGAAGAGCATGTCCGAGGTGTTCGAATCCTGCATCACCTTTCCGTTGAGGATGGACTGAATCCGCAGGTTGTCGGGATCGGGGATCTCATCCTTTGTGGCCATATACGGACCCAGGGGGCAGAAGGTGTCAAAACTCTTTCCCCGGGCCCACTGCTTTTTCTGCTTCTCCATCTGCCAGTCCCGTGCGCTCACATCATTGGCGCAGGTATATCCAAAGACATACGCCATGGCCTCTTTTGCCGAAACGTTCTTCGCCTGCCTTCCGATGACAATGGCGAGCTCCGCCTCGTAATCCACCTCGTCGGGCCCCGCCTTCGGAAGAAGGATCGTGTCCCCCGGGCCGGTGAGGCTGTTGGTGCCCTTGATGAAGAGCACGGGGCTTTCGGGGGCGCGGCTTTCCGCTTCCCCCGCATGCTTTCCGTAGCTGAACCCCAGGGCCAGAATGTTCGGGGGGTTGATCGGCGGCAGGATCTTCTTGATGACAGCCGACCGATCCGTCAGCGAGAACCGCCCCAGGATGTCTCCTTCAATGACACGTGCCTTTCCTGGCGCTGCCGGCTCGAAGGCGCCGTATAGCCGCTCCGCCTTGTCAGAAATAAAATGAATTATTTTCATGCGTTATGTCCTTTCATCGTGCCTGTTTGCGCTCATCGGCCCCTTCTGCGCAACCTGCGTAACCCCGGGCCGGAACAAAATCCATGCGTCACCTTTTTATACTATAACCGCAGTCCATATAAAATGAAAGTTTGCGATTTCCCGATTAATCAACATTGGTGAATACGACCACGATATGATGAATATTATTTATCCAACCGGATGCCCTGTCCGGATAAAAAATATCCACTTCCCGCTTTCCAGATACGGACCGTATCGTCGAAAAAATAGATTATTGTATTATTTCAGCTGCTTGCAATTTTTCTGTCCGTGGCACGATTCATGCCTGCATGCATTGCCGGAAACACATGGCCGATCCGGTCAAGAAAATATGCTTGCGAAAGTGGAGAAAAACCTCATACATTAAAAAAGTCGTTGTAATAACAGGGGTGTCATCGTTATCGCGCTGGCCCCCTGTCATCGAGGGTACCTTTATGGTTCGCATAGCGGTCAAAAAGATTGCGTTGGCTCTTTTGCTTGCGCCGGCAGCCGTTTCTCTGCTTCCCGTCCCCTCGCCGGCTCTCACGCTCGAGGAGGCAATCGCGCTGGCCAAATCGACCCTGCCCGCCTACCAGGCACAGGCAACACGTGTCCAGTCCTCGGAGGCCCTTTACAAGGCCTCCTTCGGGGCCTATGTCCCCAGTATCGATGCCGCCGGGACCGCTATCCGGCGCGACGTTGCCGGCTACGACTCCTCTTCCAACAGCTTCGATCTGACCGCCTCCCTCAAGCTCTTCGACTACAAGCGGGGTCACACACGGGATATCGCCCGCTACAGCTTCAACTCCGAACAGGAAGGCCTCCGAAGGAGCCTCCTGGACCTCGAGTTCAGCGTGAAGTCATCTTTCTACACGACCCTGGCAACCCGGGGCATCCTCGAGCAGCGAAAAATCCAGCTCGAGAATGCCCGGAAAAACTACGAGGTGGCCGAAGGGCGGCGAAAGTTCGGCGTGGCAAAGCTCTCCGACGTTCTCCAGGTCTCCGTGAGATTGGAGCAGGCCCGCTACAACCTGGTTCAGTCGGAAGGCAGCCTCCAGAAGAGCCTCTCCGAGCTGGGCTCCCTGATCGGCACACCCGTTACCGACGCCGCCGATCTCCAGGGGGTCCTGACCTTCGATCTCCCCATGCCGGACGTGAAGCGCCTGGAACAGACCCTGCTCAGGCGGCCCGAGATCCTCCAGGCCGAGCTTGCCGTCAAGCGCGCCGAAAGCGCCGAAGGGCTGTCGACAGGGGACTTTCTGCCGGTCCTGTCGGGAAACCTGAACTATACCCGGACGGACACCAGCAACCCCGCATCGACCGGCGTGCCGATCTACGGAAACCCTTACGAGGACCGCTCGGCCGCGCTTCTGGCCACCTGGAACCTCTTCGAGCTGGGGAAGTTCTACCGTAGAAAGGCCGCCTCGATCGACACCGTGACGGCGGCAAAGAACTTCAAGGAGACCGAGCGCGCGCTGAGGCTCGAGTTGCGCAAGAGCTACGAGGACTTCCTGACCGCCTCGCGCAACGTGAAAGTCGCCGACGAGCAGCTCAAGCAGGCCCTCCAGAACTACGACCAGGCCTTCGGCGAATACAAGGTCGGCAAGGGGGACATCCTGTCGGTCGTGTTTGCCGAGACCCTGCTTGCCCAGGCGCGGGAGCAGGATGTCGTGGCGAAGCTCAACCTCTACCTGGCAAAAGCTCTACTGGAGAGGGTTTCCGGCATTGAGCGCCTCGAATCCTTTCAGGATGAACCGGCACACCCCCTTGAAACCGGGCCCCGCCAGGCCCCGACAAACACCTCGAAGGACGGAAGCATTCGCCCATGAATCTCACAACGATCAAAGCGCTCCCAACGAAGAAAAAATTAATCCTTCTCGCCGGTATCGCCGTCATGCTTCTGCTGGCGGCCGTTGTGGTCTGGCGAGTCTTCCTGGTCAAACCGGCCACCCAGGTCCTGGACACCGGAACCGTCGAAAAAGGCAGTATCCGCGGGGTCCTCGTGGAGACCGGGATCATCAAATCCCAGGTGGGGGCCGTCGTCAAGATCGGCGCCCAGGCGACGGGCCGGATCCAGAAAATGAAGGTCAAGGTGGGCGACCGGGTCAAGGCGGGCGAGCTCATCGCGCTGGTCGACGACCGCGAGATCCAGCAGCAGATCGGGCAGCAGCAGGCCGCGCTCCTGTCGGCGCGCAACACGCTCACCCAGGTCGAACAGACCTACCCCGAGCGGATCCGGGAAGCCCGTGCGAACCACGATTATGCCAAGGTGAACGTGGAGCGGGAGCGCGAGCTCTTGAAACACGAGTACACGACGAAGGACTCCGTCGACAAGGCCGAGAGCCAGTTCACCGCCGCCGAGGCCGTCATGAAACGCCTCCAGGACGAGTACAGGACGCAGCTGACGATTTCGAAATCCACCGTCGAGGAGATCCAGGCAAGGCTTCGACAGCAGGAAGTCCGGATGACCTACACGAAGATTTTCGCCCCCATCGACGGCATCGTTTCCGACGTGACGGCCCAGGAGGGTGAGACGATCGTGGCGGGGCTCCAGGTGGCAAACCTGGTGACCGTTCTGGACCCCACGAGGCTCGAGATGTGGATCTACGTCGACGAAACGGACATCGGAAAGGCCGCCGTGGGACAGGACGTGGAATATTACGTCGACACCTTTCCCGCAAAGACCTTCAAGGGCAAGGTCGAGAAGATCTACCCCCAGCCCGTCGTCAAGGAGAACATCGTCTACTACCTCTCCACCATGAAGGTCTCCCCGGAAGACGCCGTCTTCCTCAAACCGGAGATGACCACCCACGTGCGGATCATCACGGAGGAGAAGGCGAACATCCTCACGGCGCCCAACGCCGCCATCAAGTTCGAGCGGGGAAAACAGGTCGCCTACCGGGTCACGGGAAAGAACAAGGTGGAGAAGCTGGCGATCAAGATCGGGATCCGGGGCGAGGACAAGACGGAGATCCTCTCCGGGGCAAACGAAGGCGATACGCTCGCGACGAAAATCGTCCTGCCCGTGACGACGGACCCGCAGGCCCAGCAGAAGGGGGCCCTCAAGTAATGGCCGCCCCCGTCTGCATCATGGAGAATATCACCAAGAGCTTCCACGTGGGGGACCAGGATCTGCAGGTCCTCAAGGGGGTCAACCTCACGATCGAGCAGGGCGAATTCACGGCCATCATGGGGACCTCCGGGTCCGGGAAATCGACGCTGATGAACCTCATGGGCTGCCTGGACGTCCCCACCTCGGGCCGTTTCATCCTCGCCGGCCGGGACGTGATGCAGCTCAACGACGACGAGCTCTCGGAGCTGCGCAATGAACACATCGGCTTCGTCTTTCAGAGCTTCTACCTCCTGCCTTACGCCACCGTGCTCGAAAACGTCCTCGTGCCCACGCTCTACCGGGAAAAGAAGAAGGACCACGTCCGCGACCGGGCCGCCGAACTGCTGAAGCTCGTCGGGCTCGAGGAGCGGATGAAGTTCCGCCCGACCCAGCTCTCGGGCGGCGAGCAGCAGCGCGTGGCCATCTGCAGGGCGCTCATTAACGACCCGGAGCTCCTGCTGGCCGACGAGCCCACGGGCCAGCTCGACAGCCGCACCGCCGAAGAGATCATGAACGTCCTGACCCGGACGAACGAACGGGGCAAGACCGTCGTCGTCATTACCCACGACGCCGACATCGCCGCCTACGCCCGCCGGATCATCCACATCCGGGACGGGATCATCAAAGAATAGGCTTCCGGCCTCGGGATTCCGGATTCCCGAAGAAGGAACTTCTTCTATCCTGATTCCTGAAGCCCGAAGCCTGATTCCCGGTTTTCATTATGGAACGATTCTCCCTGCTGCTCATCCAATCCTACGAGGCCGTCAAGGCCTTCAAGCTCAGGACCCTTTTCTGCCTGGTGAGCGTTGCCCTGGGAATCGCGGCCATCACGATCATCGTGGCCGCCACGGAAGGCGCCTACAAGAAGGCCTTCGACATCGTGGCCAGCTTCGGCCCCGATTCCGTCATGGTCATGAGCGGAAGCGACGAGGCCCGCGCCATCGGCCAGCGGGAGAAGACCATCACCCTGAGCGACGTGGAGGCCGTTCGCCAGGCCTTCCCCACGGCCTATATCGTCGTCCCCACGACATGGGCGGGCAGCGTCATCGTCTCCTACAGGGGAAACCGCTATCAGACCCAGATCGTGGGCTCCTCGAGCGATTACAGCCGTGCCTGGACGTGGCCCGTCGCGGAGGGCTCCGACTTCACGGACGAGGACATCCGGCGCTACGCGAACGTGGGGATCATCGGCCAGGAGGTCGCCCGGGAGCTCTTCGGCGACCAGAGCCCCGTGGGCAAGTTTATCCAGGTCCGCAATCTCCCCGTCCAGATCGTCGGCGTGCTCACCGAGCGCGGCACCTCGCCGGGAGGCGGAAGTCTCGACAACCGGATCATCATGCCCTACACGACGGTGATGAAAAAACTCCAGAACGAGTCGCGGTACGTCGTGGGCATGCGCCTGCGCTTCACCGATCTGGAAAATATCGACGGCCGTGTCGAAGAGCTCAAGACGCTGCTCCGCTACGTTCACCGGATCCCCGACAGGCAGCCCGATGACTTCCGGATCTTCACCTCCAAGGACATCGTCAAGTTCCTCGTGGCCCTCACGGGGTCGCTCGTCGTCTTCATCGGAATCGTGGGCGTCATTTCCCTCATTGTTGCCGGCTTCGTCCTGGCGAACCTGTTTCTGCTTTCCGTGAAGGAACGGGTCAAGGAAATCGGGATCCGCCGCGCCGTGGGCGCCCGCAAGAAAGATATCCTGATGCAGTTTCTGACGGAGGCCGTGATGATCACGACGGCCGGGGGTGTTGTCGGTTTCATCCTCGGTGTGGTCTCGGCGCAGCTGCTCACGTACGTGGCCGAGTTTCCCGTCTACTTTTCCTGGAAGGCCTTTGCCATCGGCCTCGTGCTGTCCTGGGTCGTCGGCGTGGGCTTCGGGCTGCACCCTGCGAGGCAGGCGGCGAACCTGGTGCCGATCGAGGCGATCCGGACCTAGGACCTGACTGAACGAAGCACTGGGTGCAGTGATCGATTGCGTTCAGTCGAGGGCTTCGAGCCCGTGAAGATCGGAAGAGCAGAAGTGAGGATGAGCGGATAAGAAGAATTCTCCCATCCACTCCGCGCTTCCGCTCTTCATAACTTCCTAACTTCGTTCACTCGAAGGCGCCTGTCAGCCGGGCCCTTTGAACCGTGGCGACAGAAGCGATGGTACGATGGACCTGAGACGCATTCTGCTCAATCTGAAGATCGCTCGCCGCTCGCTGGTGCAGTTCAAGTGGCGCACCGCGCTCGCGGTGCTGGGCGTCTTCTTCGGGACCTTTTCGCTCATCATCGTCTCGAATCTCTCGGGCTCGCTCGCCATCAAGACCGAACAGGAAATCGACAGCCTCGGAAAGGACCTTCTCATCGTCCGCAGCGGCATCGTGCGGCGCGTGGGGGCCGGAACGCCCCTGATGAGCGGAGCGACAAACCTCACCCCGGAGGATGCCCGTGCCATCATGGATGCGGTCTCCTCGGTCGCCGACCTTTCCGCAGCCGGCTACAAGACCTTTCCCGTCCGCTACGGGAACACGGTTCTGAAGGGCATTCTCGTCAACGGGGTTGAGCCGAATTTCCAGGACATCCGGAATTTTCACGCCCAGGAGGGGAACTTCGTCTCCGCGCAGGACAACCTCGACCGCAACAAGGTCGCCGTCGTGGGGCGCACGATCGTGGAGAAGCTCTTCGGCGATGAAGACCCGATCGGGAAATATGTCCTGATCTCGCGTGTGCCATTCCAGGTGATCGGGATCATGGAAGAGAAGGGGACCGATGTGTCCGGCGCCGACCAGGACAGCCAGGTATTCATCCCGCTGCAGACGTTCCTCAAGACCCTGGTCAACAAGACCAACGTCAACAACGTCTATATCCAGGTCACCGGCAGCGAGTTCATCCCCGCGGCAAAGGCCGACATCGAAAGCCTCCTGCGCAAGCGCCACAAAATCGGGCCAGGCCAAAATGACGACTTTGCCGTCATCGACATGAAGGACGTTCTGGCCCTCAAGACGCAGGCCATGGATCTCATCACGGTCCTGGGGCGGATCGCCGCGGCGGTGTCCTTCATCATCGGCGGGCTCGGCATTCTCTCCATCATGATTCTCATCGTGAACGAGCGCAAGCTCGAGATCGGCATCCGGCGCGCCGTGGGCTCCCGCAAGCGCGACATCATCCTGCAGTTTCTCATCGAGTCGTCCATCATCTCGCTGGCCGGCGGGACGATCGGCGTCTTCTCGGGAGCGCTGCTCAGCGTCATTTTGCTCCGTGTCCTGAAATATCCCTTCGCGTTGTCCCTCACCGGCCTTCTCGTCGCCTTCGGCGCCTCCGTCCTCGTCGGGATCCTGGCCGGCATCTACCCGTCGAAAAAGGCAACCCAGTTCGAGCCTGTCGACATCATCCGCACGTAGCCGCTCCCGCGGCTGGATTCGGGCTTCGGGATTCCGGCCTCCGGAAAAAACAAGAAAACTCGACGCGCATAGCCCGGAAGGAGAGGGTCAACCCGCACCGCTGCCTTTTTCGTGGACATTTTATTTGGGAGGGATTATGCTTCGGGCCCGCTCGGGGAGCGCAGGCAAGCGCCTTCACCTGAGCTTATTGCAGAAAGCCTGACGGCGAGGCTGAACGATACAGAAGGGAAGAGGGTTTGAGGTGAGAAGGCTGGAGACAGCCCTGTCAACGATCGAGGAGAAAACCATGGCTGAGATAAAAAGTACGATCGACCTCATCATGGAACGGACGAAAAACCTCTCCGCAAGCGCGGAGGAGCGCGAGGCCTATCAGAGGCAGGAACGCGAAAAGCGCCTCAGGGGCCTCATCCAGAAGCTCCTCGACGACAACCTCACCCTCGACGGCGTCAAGGACGAGCTTGCAAAAGAGAAGAAAAACAGCTCCGCGGCGGAAGTGGCGGAGGTCGTGAAGGATGCCCTTGCGGGACACGTCGATCCCGAGGCGGACAACGAGCGGCTTTTCCGATACGTCAACGAACTGGTGGGGACGCCCGGGGACAGGCTGCGCGAAACACTCGCGGCCTGCCGGGAGGAAGCAACCTCCCGAAAGGCCGTACTTGCCGAGCGTCAGAGGAAGGAGCTGGATTCGAAAGGGATCACAGGGTCCGCCGTCCTGCCCAACCCGGAGGCAGACCCTCTATGGAAGGCCCGCAGGGAGGAAATGCAGGCGGCCTGTGCCAAGCGCTTTTTTGCGGTTATAACTGGTTGAACCAGAAGTCCTTGATCGTCTTGAAGTTCTTCTTCACGTTCTCGCGCCCGGCCACGACATCGCCGTGACCCGGGCAGAGGACTTCCACATCGAGTTCTGCAAGCCTCGAGATACTTTCCTTCAACTGCTTTCCCGATCCGCCCGGAAGGTCCGTCCGACCGATGCTCTGGCTGAAAACCACATCGCCCGTGAAGAGGGCCTTTTTTTCGGGCCAGTACAGACAGACCGATCCCGGCGAATGGCCGGGCGTCAGGATTACCCGAAAGGACTTGTCGCCGAGGACCAGATCCCCCTCCTGGAGAAAAAACGCAGGCGCGGGAAAATCCACGCGGGAGCCGATGTACTTCATGACGAACTCGTAGTCGATACGGCTCATGGCCCACCGGGTCGCGGGGCCGAAGGAGCCCACCGTCTCGAGGTGATCGGGGTGCCCGTGGGTCACGAGAACGACGTCGATCTGCTCGGGCGTCGTCTCGATCTGCGCCAGGCCGCGTTTTACATGCTGGAAGAGGTGACGGTGACCCGGGTCGACGAGGATTTTTTTCGCGCCGTCGATGAGGTAGCTGTTGCAGTTGTTTTCGCTCGGGCTCTGCCAGATGAACCCGTAGAGGCCCTCGATGATCTTCATACCTCATTCCCTTTCTTTCGTGGTTTTCCCAGGCTGTTCAAAAATGCCCAGATGCAAGGCGCCCTGAAAAGAGGGAAGCTAAGAAGCTATGAAGAGCGGAAGCTTGGAGTGGATGGAGGAATTCTTCTTGTCCGCTCTTCCTCACTTCTGATCTTCCGATGTTCGCTTGCATGAAGCTGACGGATAAACGCTATTCACGCAGCGGGATGCGCCCCCGGTCAACAGCCTGCTAATCCTGTTGGATGAGCCGCAAAATGTTCCTGTTCACGATGTTCTCAAAATCTTCGTCCTTCAACCCCAGGTGACGGACTTTTGAAAGCTCGCTTGACGGGATACCGAAAGGGAAGTCGCTCCCGAAGAGAAGCTTCCGGCTCCCGTAGCGCTTCAGGAAGATTTCCATCTCCCCTGTCGAGGCCAGGGCCGTGTCGGCATAAACCGTCTCTCCGTCCCAGACGTGAGCCTCGAAGAGCGCATGGAATCCGCCGTTGAGGCCCCCGAGGTGCGGGATGATGATGGGGGTGCGCCCGGCGATACGTTTGATGAAATACAGGGTGTTTCGGAAAGATTCCTCCAGGACGATGGGCAGACGAAGCCGAACGGCTTCTTCGATAAAGGCCTCGCAGCCGGGGTCATCGTAGTGATAAACCGGCTCGCAGTCGTGGCGGTGCCATTTGATCCCCCGGTAGCCCTTCTTCAGCTCGCCCTTGCGGAAATCGTTCCAGACGAAGTAGTAGGCGTGGATGTCGGGCTCCCGGCCCTGGATCTCGAGGAGGTACTCGTTTGCCATCTGCCGGCAGGCGACCCAGCGGGCGTTGTCCTCGAAGCGATCGTTGTAACGGTCGTAGATGTCTTCAACCGGGGGGTAGAGGCAGGCCCCCTGGATCCCCGCCCGATCCAGGTAAGCCCGGATCAGTTCGATGGGCTGATCCGAGTTCTGGATGCCGCAGTGCATGTGGGAGTCGATGATCTTCATGGCCCCCTCAGGATTTCTTTCCGGCGATGAGCGCCTTCACGCGCTCCAGGTCGTGCGGTGTGTCCACTTCGATGGAATCGAAGTCCGTCTCCACCACCTTGATCCGGTAGCCGTGCTCCAGGGCCCGGAGCTGCTCCAGGGCCTCCAGCTTCTCCAGAACTCCCTGGGGGAGCTGTGTGAAGGCAACGAGGAAGGATTTGCGGTAGGCATAGATACCGTGGTGCTTCCAGTAGTCGGCCTTCTTCCCGCGGTCGCGCACGAAGGGGATCGTCGAGCGTGAGAAGTAGAGGGCAAAGTGGTCTTTGTCGAAGGCAACCTTGACGGCGTTGGGGTCGGTGATCTCCTCGTCCCTGCGGATCCGGTAGATCAGGGTCGAGAA
>DCVI01000218.1:17563-18538 GCA_002327315.1 Syntrophaceae bacterium UBA2192
GAGGGATGATCCGCCGATGTCAGGATGACGCGCCCGCCGAATTTCTCCACGGCCTCGAAAATCCTTTTATCGTCCGTCGCCACGGCGGCCAGCGTTGCAGTCTTCGATTTCAATACTCGTTCGTAGACGTGCTGGATCATGGGCTTGCCGAGCACGTCGGCCAGCGGCTTCCCCATAAAACGGGAAGACTGATATCTCGAAGGAATGATGACGACTACCTTGGTCACTGGTCCCGGATTGCTCCTTATCGCTTTCTCTTTCTTTGTCTCTTCACTGGTCACTGATCACTGGCCACTGGTCACTATCAAAGGTAGGGATCATTCTGCTGCAGATGCTTTGTCACGTAATCGGTTATGGCATCCTCGAGCGACCGGCACCGGACGGGGCATCCGGCCTTTCGGAGCTTGTCCATTTTTGCCTCCGTCACGTACTGGTACTGGTCGCGGATCTCGACGGGCATGTCGATGTACTCGATCTTTTGTTTTACGCCCGAGGCCTTGAACACGGCCTTCACGAGATCGTTCCACGTGCGGGCCTTGCCCGTGCCGAGGTTGAAGATGCCCCGGGCCTTGGGGTTCTTGAGGAACCACCACATGACCTCGACGCAGTCCTTCACGTAGACGAAGTCGCGGATCTGCTCGCCGTGGCCGAAACCGCTCCGGTGAGACTTGAACAGTCTCACTTTTCCCGTGTCCCGGATCTGGAAAAAGGACTTGCGGACGACGCTTTGCATCTCGCCCTTGTGGTACTCGTTGGGCCCGAAGACGTTGAAGAACTTGATCCCCACAACCTTGCCGAGGAGTTTGTTGCGCATGACCCAGAGGTCGAAGAGCTGCTTGGAGTATCCGTACATGTTGATGGGCTGGAGCTTCGGAATCGTCTTGTCGTCGTCGGCAAACCCCAGGGAGCCGTCGCCGTAGGTGGCGCCGCTCGAGGCGTAGAGGAAAGGAATCTTTTTCTCGACGGCCCATCGGG
>DCVI01000035.1 GCA_002327315.1 Syntrophaceae bacterium UBA2192
GCATCAAGGCGATGAACTTCGAGTTGTACATCGACGGCGGTAAGATCAAGAACCTTTACGATCATCCCAAGATCCGTCCGGCGATCGATGCCGTGGCGGAGTCGTATGATTTCGCTTTCAACGCGGAGCTTCAGGAACAGTTCGTCACGACCTCACACCTCACCGGTGAGACGATCTCGCGCTTCCAGCATGTCCCGCAGAGTACGGATGACCTCATCCGGAAGGTCAGTATTACCCGGTACGCCAATCGCCATCTGGGCTGTTGTTCGTTCCGCTGTGCCCAAAACATTTTTGCGCCTCTGCTCTACATCACAAAGAAGATCGACCATGACAAGGGCACCCGGTACCACGACAATGCCCTGAACTGGATCAAGATGATGCAGAAGGAGGATCTCCTCGGTTGTCCTGCCATTACGGATCCAAAGGGAGATCGGCGCATTCAGGCGTGCAAACAGAGCGATCCGGAAATGTACTTAAAGGTCGTTGAGAAGAACAAGGACGGGATTGTCCTGAAAGGCGCGAAACTCTGTCAGACCGGCGCCATCCTGGCCCACGAAAAAATTGTGTTGCCCTGTACAACGCACCGCAAGGGCGACGAGGATTATGTTGTCGTCTGCGCCGTTCCCGGGAACGCCCCCGGGATCATCAATATTTCCGTTCGACAACCCCAGGATGACCGGCGCATCCCGGGCGCAGAGATCGACCTTGGGAACATCAAATACGGCGTTCATGAATGCGTGGTGATTTTCAACAACGTCTTCGTCCCCTGGGAACGCGTGTTCATGTGCGGCGAAGTGGAGTATTTGGATGAATTCAACAACATGTTCGGGGCCTGCCACCGGCCGACCACGGGGGGGTGCAAGTCCGGCTGGGCCGATGTCCTGATTGCCGCGACCGACCTGATGGCGGCCAATAACGGCATCCGCAACGCGTCGCATGTTAAGGACAAACTTACGGACATGTACTCCCTGTCCGAAACGATTTTCTCCTGCGGCGTGGCTGCCGCCGCAAAAGGGTTCAAAATCGGAGATGCCGGTTACCTGCCCGATCCGATCCTCGCGAACAACGCCAAGTATTACATCTCCAAGGCCGTCTACGATTTGATCCGTCTGGCCGAAGATATCACGGGTGGCATCCTCGCTTGCTGTCCCGGAGAGAAGGAACTGACAAACCCGGAGATTGCCCCCTATCTGGCTCGTTACCTCAGGGGTGTTGATGGTCAGCCGGCGGAGCATCGGGTTCGGATCGTCCGCCTTATCGAAAATATCTCCTGGGGACTCTGTTCCATTCTTCACTCCGCCACACACGGGGGAGGATCCGGGCAGGCCTGCAAACTGCTCCTCTACGAGTTCTCCCAATACGCTCCTTACCGTCAGGAGGCCATTGAATCGGCCAAGCGTCTCTGCGGGATCACACCATAGTCTCGCGTCTTGGGTACGTACGGAAAGGTCTCTCACCGTTAGGAGCTTCCGTCCCTTTCTCAGGGGATAAGGTTTCAGACCGGTTAGAGGGTAGACAAGAATTAGAATAGGCAACCATCAAGAAAGGAGGAGAACTATGATTTTAGATCCATTGCACGAGAATCTTTTGCGGCGGGCGGTTATCGGCGATTTGGTCAGCCGTTCGGCGGCACGATTCCGGGACAGAACCGTATTCATTTACGGGGGGGAACGGATCAGCTTCCAGGCGCTCAACGAAAAAAGCTGCATGGCGGCCAACGCCTTCAAAAAACTCGGAATCAAGCGGGGTGACCGCGTTGCCTTCATGACCCACAATTGCATGAACTATCTCTACTGCTGCTTCGGTCTGGCCAAAATCGGCGCGATCACGGTTCCTCTGAACTTTATGCTGCGAGGTGAGGAGATCAGCTACATCATCGGCGATGCCGAACCCAAGGCCTTTTTTGTGGAGGACATTCTGACGGAATACGTCCTGGCAGTGAAAAAGGAATTGAAGGGTGTTGAACATTTCGGCTGGCTCGATTTCGGCAAGAAACCCAAGCCTGACGGCTGGCTCGATACCGGTGAATTTTTCAACGGCACCTATCCAGCAACGGAGCCGGAAGAAGTCATCCATTCCGACGACGTGGCAACCCTTATTTATACGACCGGGACGGAGAGCTTTCCCAAGGGGGTCATGACCACGCATCTGAATTACTACATGTCGCTCTTTCACCTCATCCCGGATGCCAACTTCACCCGTGACGACGCATTCATTATCGACATCCCGATGTTCCATGTCGCGGGAAACACCGTCCTGTTGGGCGCGTTGGCGACGGGAGCCCGGGCAGTAATCACTTATGCCCCGGACCCATTCCAGACCCTGAAGTTCACCCAGGAGGAGAAGCTTACCTACTGGGTATATCCGCCTACCCTCTATGCCGCCATTCCCACGATTCCGGGATTCGAGAAGTATGATCTATCCTCACTGAAAAAGTTCGTTTCCTTCGGCGCAGTCATCCCCAATGTGGTCATTGAGCGCTGGAAAAGCATCAATCCGGACATTCAATGGCGAAATTACTGGGGACAGACGGAAAGCTCGCCCGTGGGAACAACCTCCAGTCCGGAGTCTTTTGACCAAAAACGGAATGCCATCGGGATTCCCGATACCGGCACTGCCGTAAGGGTTTTTGACGACAACGATCAAGAAGTGCCGACCGGGCAGATTGGAGAACTTGTGATACGTTCGGCCGCCGTGATGAAAGGATACTGGAAAAAGGATGACCTGACGGCGAAGACCTTGGCCAACGGCTGGCTCCATACCGGAGATTTGGGCTATATGGACGAAGACGGCTGGATCTATTTCGTCGACCGCAAGAAGGACATGATCAAGACGGGAGGAGAAAATGTCTCATCCCAGGAAGTTGAAGGCGCTCTTCTCCGGCACCCGAAACTGGCCATGGCAGCGGTCATCGGTTTGCCGGATCCTTACTGGATGGAACTTGTTACGGCCGTAGTTGTTCCGAAACCCGGAATGGAAGTCTCTTCAGAAGAGATCATCGCCTTCAGCAAAGAGGCCATGGCCGGATACAAAGTTCCCAAAAAGGTTTTTGTCCGCTCGGCGCTGCCCCTCACGCCCACGGGCAAGATCCTGAAGCGGGAATTGCGGCGGGAATATTCGGAAGAGGCAAAGAAATAGGAAGAGCAGGCAAACAACGCTTCAAAAAGACTCTATAAACAAGTAGAGGTCAAGTTATTGAACGGGTATGATCGCCACCCCTGAAAACGGGCCGGTGACCATGCCCGTTTCTCTTTTGTGCCCGAGGACGAATAATTGCTTGACAACGGTGGGTGAAAGTTACATTGAAGGCTTCGATAATGTAAAGGAAAAGGCGTACATGCATGGAAAAAGACGCGCAGTTGAAACGGGACAGAAACAAGCGAATCCTGACGGACATTCGTCGCGAGCAGCTGACCGCGGCAGCGTACAAGGTCGTCAGCCAGAAGGGATATAACAATTTTACCATCGCGGACATAGCCAGCGAAGCCGGACTGTCCGTCGGCCTCGTTCATTACTACTTCAAGAACAAGCAGGAGCTCCTGCTCCACGTCTTTAAGGAAACACAGAAAAACGTTCGAAGAAATCTTGCTGCGGAATTGGAAAAGGCCTCGGACCCACGGGGAAAGCTGGAAATCTTTATTGACCAGAGTTTTCTATTGTTCCAGAGGGAGAAGGACTACTTCTCCCTGCTCTTCGAGTTTTGGACGGAGATTAACCGTAACGAAGCCATCAAGAAAATGGTTCGGCGACTTTACCAAGCGTATCGAGCGGAATTGTCCATTATCCTCGAGAAAGGCATTGAAGAAAAAATATTTGCGGAAATGGACATTCAGTACACGACCACCTTGTGTGTTTCAATCGTCCAGCATACGATTATTCAGCATCTCATCGATGATACGGCATTCGATTTTAACGAATACGCGGGCCGTATGAAGACCTTCATTATGGAAACCATTCTCAGGAGCGCACATGCAATGGATGGGCTCCCCGTACCGAGGTAGGGGCATCTGCGTGCTGCTGACGGCATCTTTCCAGATGAAAAGCCAGGTCATCCATCTGACGCCTCTGAAGCCCTTTGATCTCCCTCTGCCTCGCGTCATTGTGCCAACGCCACGGCCATTTTTTTCTGGATCGCGTCGGCCTCGGCGACGATCCGCTCGAT
>DCVI01000114.1 GCA_002327315.1 Syntrophaceae bacterium UBA2192
GTCATTGCGAGCCACGGACCCCGTTTGGGAACGGGGTTATCGATGGAAGAAACAGGTTCTTTTTGATACAGAGGAGCCGATGCGCACCGGCAGCAAAGACCGAGGATGCAATGGTGTTTTAAACCCGTTTGCGAGCCTGGTCCCGGGAGTGATCGGTTATCCCATTGGCGACATGCATGTGGTGCATGATCCCGTTTAGGAGAGTGTAGCAACAAACCACCCCCGGGCCGGATGCGCATCGACATCCCCCACAGGTGGTGACACTGTATGAAAAGAGCGCGTTCGATTCAACCGAAAAAAGGGTGTGCAGCCGTGTCCTCGTCCTCGTTTTCGATGATCCACCCGCATGCCGCGGGCATCGACATCGGCTCTCGCGAGCACTGGGTGGCCGTTCCCGAAGAGCGGGACGAGCACCCCGTGCGCCGGTTCGGCTGCTTTACGGCGGATCTGTATGCCCTGGCCGACCGGCTGAAGCTGCGGCGTTGAGACGGTGGCCATGGAGTCCACGGGGATCTACTGGATCCCGCTGTATCGGATCCTCGAGGACCGGGGCTTCGAGGTGAAGCTGGTCAATGCCCGCCATGTCAAGAACGTGCCGGGCCGCAAGAGCGATGTTCAGGACTGCCGGTGGCTGCAGCGGCTGCACAGCTACGGGCTTCTGAGCGGCTCCTTCCGCCCGGAGGCCCAGGTCTGTGTGCTGCGCGGCTCTCTGCGCCAGCGCGACAACCTCGTCCGCTATGCCTCGGCGCACATCCAGCACATGCAGAAGGCGCTCGGGGAGATGAACCTGCAGCTGCACAAGGTGCTCTCCGATATCACGGGAGTGACCGGGATGCGGATCATTCGGGCCATCCTGGCCGGGGAGCGCAATCCGGCGGCCCTGGCGGCCCTGCGCAACTACCGGGTCAAGAGCGCCGAGGACGAGATCGCCAAGGCCCTCGAGGGCGACTGCCGCGCGGAGCACCTGTTCTCTCTTCAGCAGACGGTGGAGCTCTACGACACCTATCAGCAGAAGATCGCTGACTGCGATGGTCGGATCGAAGCCTTGCTGGGCAGCTTCGAGTCCCGGGTCGAGGGCGAACCCTGTGTGCCGGCCACGCCTCGAAAGCGCAGAAAGAACGAACCTTACTTCGACCTGCGCGGACATCTGTACCGGGTGACCGGGGTGGACTTCACGCAGATCAAGGGACTGGACACCTCCACCGTGCAGACCCTTCTGTCCGAGGTGGGACTCGATCCGACGCGGTTCCCCTCGGAGAAGCACTTCTGCTCTTGGATGGGCCTGTGTCCGGACCATCGCATCACAGGCGGAAAGGTCAAAAAGCGATCCACCCGCAAGGTGTCCAATCGGGCCGCCGACGCCTTCCGGTTGGCCGCCCAGACCCTGGCCAACAGTGCCAGTGCTCTGGGAGGCTATTACCGACGGATGCGGGCCCGCCTTGGCGCCCCCAAGGCGATCACCGCCACGGCCCACAAGCTGGCACGCCTGTTCTACCGACTCTGGAAAACGGGGGATGCCTATCAGGACCCCGGAGCCGACTACTACGAACGGATGTACAAAGAACGGATCCTCTCCAATATGAAGAGAAAAGCCAAAGAGCTTGGATTTACACTCGAACTCAAGCCGCTGGAGAAAGCTGTTTCTTAGGAGCGACCGAAGGGAGCGCGGCAAGCTCTGCGTTTCTGCGGATCCGGGAATTATGGAGTGCGGGGAAGGAAGAGATGACTATCGGGTGAGCATGACAAAAGGTGCTCTAAAATGGCGTGGCCCCGCCGTTTTCCAGCAGGGCCATCTTTGCCGAGCCCCGGCAGCATACCACCGGGAACGTTTCTACCGCGTCCCTAACACGAAGTTACAAAAATGGTCCATCAGACGGAGTCTGATTCTTCCATAGGACATTGTCTGATGGCCGCGGGCGGTTCAACGGAGGTCGGCAAGCCACTCCTCATCTTTTCGATGAGGGGGGCCGGGTTTTTGACCCACCGGAAGTGATCGAGTTCATCGCCCGCGAGGTCGACGTGGGTTACTCGCGCCCGGCGCATCTTGGCCAAAAGGTTCGCGACGGCCCGTTCGGGTGACAGGAAATCGCCCTCGAAGGAAAAGGCAAGCACGGGGATCTCCATCTCGCCCAGCATTCTTTCAAACTCCAGGCCGCTTCCCGCGGGCTCGTAGCGCCCCGTACGGGCCTGCCGGGCCCAGTCGCAGATCACCCCTTTGGCCTCCGTCCCGCCGAAACCGATCTTCCTGCCTGGGAAATATCCCAGCAGGGTCGCCGTGGCACAGGCTGCCTGGGTCCCCGCGAGAACGCCGAGGCCGAGGGGAAAGTCCCATCCCCTGAAGTGGACCGAGGGAGCAGCGACGAGGATGAGGCCCGAGGCCGCATCGGGATTGGCGGCCAGGTAGAGGGCGCTCAATTGGCCGCCCAGGCTGTGCCCGAGCAGGTAGACAGGGGCGCCGGGAAAGAGCTCTTTCACCTTGCCGACAACGGCCGGCCAGTCGAAGCCGACCATCTCACGGTAGCCAAAGGAGATGCCCCGTCGCACCCGGAGCGTGCTGAGACCGTTTCCCCGCAGGTCGGCCGTGACGAAACGCCAGCCCTCCTGGAGAATCTTCCCGGCAAGGGGCTCGTAGTATTTCGCCGCCACACCCATGGCCGGCATGCAGATCAGGACGGGCGCAGAAGGCCCATGAGCCCCCGTAAACGCGGTAATCTTTGAAGCGACCCCGTCCTGCGCCACGACGTCGATCTCTTCCCCGTTCAAGTCCTGCATCGAAGCGGTCCTTTCTCTTTCCCGCCCGTCTATTACAGAGAAAAGAGTAAAGAAAGCAATGGAAAAAAACCTTGCACAACGCCGCCGAAATAGTCCTTAATCGAAACCGGGCGGTACCCGCCTTCGTAACATTTTCTACGGACCGGACCCTATGAGATACAGACTCGAGCACTATCCCCTGATCATTGAACAGGCCGTCACCTGGGGAGACATGGACGCCCACGGCCACGTCAACAACGTCGTCTACTTCCGGTACATGGAGAATGCGCGCGTCGAATTTTACAGGCGGATCGGCAAGTACGAATTCGAGGAGAGGACGGGGATCACGCTCGTCGTCAAATCGACAAGCTGCCGCTACATTGCGCCCCTCTCCTGCCCCGACCGGATCTCCATCGGCGCACGGGTGACGGAGATGAACGACGAGCAGATCCTCATGCAGTACATCGTCGTCAACGCCGGCACGAACCAGGTCGCCGCGCTCGGCGAGGCGACGATCGTGGCCCTGAAGGTGGGGGACAGCAGCAGGGTTCCCTTCCCCGAGGAACTGAGGGCAAGAATCCTGAAGCTGCAGCAGGGAAAAGCCTAGCAGAGAGCTTCGACGCCACCCCTCCGGAGCATTTCGCGGAGAAAATACCCCGACCTCACGACCCACCCCGAGAAAATCCATCCAGCCCGCAACGCCGATTTCCACAGCAGGTGACACGTTTTTTGCATGACCAGCAGGCAATAATCCTTTTGGAGGACAGAGCAAATGGCACTCACTCGCTGTATCGGCAATTTCGTCATGTATTTCGCTGTCTTGCTGCTGCTTGTCTGCGGTTTTTCGACAACCGCTTATGCAACCGGACAAATCATAGGACAGTATAATTTGTCCCTCGATCTAGTCTCCCCCAAGGACGGCATGTCCATCACGCCGGGGGAGACCCTTCCTGTGACCGTCAAGACAAGCGGATTCACGGGCGTCAGGATAACCGTAAAGAATCTGGCAACAGGGCAGGAAGAAGTAATAAATATCCTCCGGCAAAGCCGGAGGTATTACGATTGCTGGCCCCTCAAAGGGGCCTAACCGCAATCGGAAGAATTCAAAACGTTCAGCCATGCGAATAGGTGATTCATCATTGGGCGGTATTCTCCGTGAAGAGGAACTGCGTATGCTTCAACTGGCGCAAGTATGGCTGACGTATTCCCGGAACTGTCAAACTCTGTGAGTCCCCCGGCAGAGCCGGGGGTTTTCCTAGAGGAAATAAAGGCTTCAATTTCAGCAGGCGATGCATCGGGCATGGGACCGAAGACATGGGTTGCCCCCTGGCAGACAGCCGGCAAGAAGCCGGGGACCTATGCGTTCGCTGTCAAAGCCGTCTCGGGAAACAAGGAGGCGGACAAGGTAAAGACGGCCTCCATTTTCCTCATCCAGCCGGCCGTGGTGCCGAACGTCGTCGGCATGACGGAGAAGGAGGCCGTGATCGCGCTGAACAAATCGGGGATGAAAAACAACCCGACAAAGTATGTCTCCACGTCGAAACAGGGTTACTGGGGCAAAGTGGTCGAACAGTCGATCAAGGCGGGCACGAAGACGACGGAGCCGATCTCCCTCACTGTCGGCCGGAAATAGGAGGAACCATGGATCTGAGACAGGCAATCACGGAAATCGGGAAGACCATCCCGGGACAGTTCGAACCACAGAAGGACGGCTCGGCCAGGATGGAGGCCGTCATCGCCGAGCGAAAGGCCTTCCTTTCGAAGAAGAAACTGACCTATATCTGCCACTTCAAAGTCGACGAGCCGGCAAAGGAAGTGCGGTTTTTCGAGATGCTCAAGGAATCGGGCTTCGGCGTCACGAGCGGAGGAGGCGGCGATGAGATGAGCACCGGCTTCGGGTTCAAGAAGGAGACCTACAACACCTTCGGCAAGGAACGAACAGGCTCCATCGAGGAGCAGTCGAAGCTCTTCGGCAAGGACTACTCCTACAAGTTCGATTTCGGGTCGTTCCGGGGGGCCGTGCGCAAAGCGGCCGAGGGCGCCGGATACCGCTTCGAGGTCAAGCTGATGGAGAAGTCGGTGTGACCACGGCGGCAATCAACTCAAACGGGGCACCGACCGATCGTCGTTGCCCCGTTTTTTTGCCTCAGATTCAACGACTGCAGGCACCGATTTTGTGCAGCACGGGCCGAACCCGGGAAAAGTGATCCCTTTCCGCACTATCTACCGGCAGATTTGTGGTGAAATTGAGGTGCTTAACCCACAGGGTTGTCTGATTGAATCCGGGAAACGGCCCGAAACGGGCGGCGGTTGAAATAAATATGCCGTTCCCGCTCCGGGCAGGGGGCCCGGTGCGGAAACGGCATTGTTTGCAGGCACCGTCCCGAGGGGGGTCAGTCGCAGGGGGGCTTGCTTCGGGGAGTCGGGCACGGTGCCGAGTTATGTATACAAAATGCAGTATACAAAAGCAAGGCCTTTTCCCCTCTGCCGGGGTCCCTCGCTGAGTTCTCATTTGGCAGTTTTTCAGCCCGGGGATATGGTGTATGATCAAAAGTGATGGACCGGGAGGTGCCGGGTGAGAAAAAGGAGGACGGAACAGCATGCGGAGATTAAGTGGCTGGCTGCTCGCCAGCGGAATGATGGCCTGCCTTGCCGGTTCGGCATGGGCAGCCGATGAGGCCCTCATGAACGACACCCTCAAGACGATCTTCTCGCGCAAAAGCATCCGCTCATACAAGGATGAACCCGTCTCGAAGGAAAAACTCGAGATGCTCATCAAAGCGGGGATGGCAGCGCCCACGGCAGTGGACAAGAGGCCTTGGGAATACATCGTAATCACGGACAGGAAGGTCCTGAAGCAGCTTGCCGATGCCCTGCCCTACGCCAAGATGGCGTCCACGGCGGCCGCTGCCATCATCGTCGGGGGTGATGTGCGAAAGCAGTGGGGCGGGCTGGAATCGGACTACTGGATCATGGACTGCAGCGCGGCAACGGAAAACATCCTGCTCGCGGCGGAATCCATGGGACTCGGCGCCGTATGGACGGCTATCTACCCCGAAGACGCCCGCATCCGAGCCGTCCGGCAGATCCTGGGCATCCCTCCCCACATCGTGCCGCTGAACCTCGTCCCCGTGGGAGTGCCCGCAGGCAGGGAAAAGCCGAAGGACAAGTATAACCCGGCCCAGATCCACTGGAACAAGTGGTAGCGGAAGGCCTGCCGTTCTCGAGTTGACATTTGAGGCCGAGGCAAATAAGTTACCCGAAACCAGTCCGGAGAATACTGAATGCTGACCTTTAGCCCCGAGGCCAAATCGTATGCCCTCGACAACGGCGGGATGATGTTTCTCGAATATATTATCGTAGGGGACTGTTGCGTTCCCTATCAACCCGAGCCCTCCGTCANNNGCTTATTCGTAAATCCCGACACTCCCTTCTCGCTGCCGCCTTTGTTACACGTGCCTCTTTCAGTTTGATCCGGGGAATAGCCGCTGACAAAGGATCCTGGGGCAAGCATCTGCCGCCCCTGCAGAGGCCGTAAAAAAGGGTCATCCACCAACCCCGGAGCAAAGTTGAACAGGGGATGGTGAATGACCCGGTTTGTACCTGTCAGACGATTCTTCACTGTACCGGCTGGGCGGGGCACACTTCCTTCAGAAGACCGTGCTTCATGAGCCCGCTGCCCGCCTCTACCTGATCCATCCAGCAGGCGACGGACTTCTTGAGGAACGACTCGGTCGCCTCCAGGCAGTTCTTCACGGCCTCTTCGGCTTCCTTTTGGTCCGATGTCAGCCTCTGGTTTTGAAGAAGGCCCATCATCCAGCTCATGCATGCGGAATGCACTTTCGAGCCGTTTGCCCAGGAGGCTTTCCCGTACTGCTTGAACTCCTCCGAGAACCCGTTTCCCGAAATTGCTGCAGGCATCCCTGCAACGAGCTTCTTGAATTCACTGGAATACGCATCCAATCCGGCATGGTCCCCGAGCGTATTCAAGGGCAGCTTGCAAAGCGCCAGCATGTTTCCGCTGAGTTTTTTCAGAGACTCCTCAGGGACCTTCATCTCGAATGATTCCCTGACTACGCCGAGAAATGAATCGCTCGCCTCCTTGAGCATCTGCTGCCTCCGATTCAGCAGGTCCAGATGCCCCTCCGACCATTTTGTGAACAGATCAAACGGTTTTTTCTCCACTGACACTCCAGTACTCATCATACTACCTCCATGAATCTTCTTCGATCATTCTCTTGAAGCTCTCGCGTGCTGCCCTGCAAGGAAAGCTCCAGAAGGGATCACGCGTCCGCAAGAATGTGCTACGGCGCGCCCGATGAAGAAAATCCGTTGTGTTTTGAGAGGGAGGATAGTCTGCTTTATGGTGCAATGCAATATCAAATAAATTACAGGTTATTATCAGTTATTAACTGATCATGAACCGTGTTTATATCTGATTTTGCATTTATTTCATTTAGTTTTCTTTGCATCGCACCATCCACAGGGATGGCAGAGAAGCCTTGCACGGTTTCGCATCCGCGAATGGCGGGAGAGGGAAAAGCGTTCCGGCATGACAGGAAAAAACCAATGGAAAACAATGGATTCGGGAGAATTTATTGACAGGCTGCGTTGATTCGCCTTTCGCCTTTAGATGCCGTTTTCGGCGAAGCGGCCTGCTAGAGATTGCGCACCTTGTCCACGGCAACCTGGACGACGAAGACGCGGATATTGTTGCTCTTGTCATCGACGGGGTGGATGAAGAAGCCCGGACGGTTGGGCTCGTAGCCGAGGGTCGAGCCGACGAGTTTCTCGCCGTCCTTGAAGACGATCTCCATTTTCCGGCCCTGCGGCTTATCCCCTTCGCCGAACTGGCGGCGTTCATCATAGGCGGGGTTGCCGCCAAAGTCCCTGACGAAAAAGATCGCCTTGAGGTCCTTGACCAGTACCTGCAGGGTGTCCTGGCCGGAGGACTTCTGCTGGGGATGCAGGTGAAACCGGTCCTTGTTCGGAAAGAAATCCTGGGTGTACCCCTTGATCACCTTCCCGTCGGCATACCGCACGACCACTTTCACAGCATCCATAAGCCCCCCTGAATTTCATGCTGGATTGCGACCGGCCCGTTGCCGGCATTTCGTATCGTTTGTATCGGCAATTTCCGCGCCACCTGTAAGCGATTGATCCCCTTCATTCCCTGTACCCTGTTCCCTATACCCTGTTCC
>DCVI01000225.1 GCA_002327315.1 Syntrophaceae bacterium UBA2192
TCCCGCCCACGCGCTCGAACTTCTGCTCCTGCAGGATCCACAGGGTCTTGGACTGAGCCTTGAGGCTCATGTCCCCGATCTCGTCCAGGAAGAGGCTCCCTTCGTGCGCCTGATCGAATTTCCCCTTCTTGGTGGAGGTGGCGCCGCTGTGCGCACCCTTTTCGTAGCCGAAAAGTTCGGATTCCAGGAGGGTGTCCGGCAGGGCTCCGCAGTTGATGGCCACAAAGGGCTTTCCCTTGCGTGCGCTGTTGTCGTGGATGGCCCTTGCCACCAGTTCTTTACCTGTCCCGCTTTCGCCCAGGATGAGCGCGTTGGCCGGCGTATCGGCCACCTTGCGGATCAGGGCATAGACCTTCTGCATCTCCTTGCTGCGGCCCACCATGGTTCCGAAATACCGGGCGTCATCCCCTTGCTGCAGCGGGAGGGGTGATTCCTTCTGCGTCACCTCCCTTTTCTCGAGGGCGTCCCTGACGATGGCCAGCAGATCTTCGACATTGAAGTTCTTTTCGACGTAGTCGTAGGCACCCTCGCGCATGGCAGCCAGCGCCGTCTCCCCGGATGCAAAGGCCGTCAGGAGGATCACGGCCGTACCGGGCGCCGTTTCCTTGATCCCCTTCAGGAGGTCGATCCCGTCGACGCGCGGCATCTTGAGATCCGTGATGACGAGATCGAATTTCTTCTTCCCGATGATGTCGAGCGCCACAGCCCCGTCGTCTGCCGTGGCGACCTTGTACCCCGCACGGGAGAGCATGATATCGAGGACATCCTGCATGCCCCTGTCATCGTCGACAACGAGAATCCGTTCCATTTCAACTCCTCAGCCTGCCGCTGCAACCGCCTCGCGCTGTGCCGTGCGGTCCCCATCGTCGCTGCCCGCTTCTCCCCGTCCCACAGCAATCCGGGGAAGCCCGATCGAGAACCGGGTCCCTTCGCAGGCATCGCTCCGCACCGTGACGCTGCCCCCATGGCTCTCCACGATCCGCCTCACAATGGCGAGCCCCAGTCCGCTTCCCCGCTCTTTCGTCGTGTAGAAGGGCTCCCATATCTTGTCCAGATCGGCCGCATCGATCCCGCAGCCCGTGTCGCCGATCTCGATCCTCACGGCCGGCGCTTCCCCGTCGATCCGGTCGGGGCAGGCCGTGACACTGAGCGTGCCGCCCTCCGGCATGGCCTGCATGGCGTTGATCATCAGGTTCCAGAGAACCTGCCGGATCTCGGAGGGATCGCCCATCACCCGAAGATCCTGCCCGAGGGTTTTTCGGACCTCCACCCGGGGATTCCACTCCGCGCCGTAGGTGAGCGACTCGATGACGTCCTCCACGAGCCGGCGGATATCGGTCTCCGATCGCTTTCCGAGGTTCGATCGTGCCATGAGCAGGAAGTTTCTCACGAGACTTTCCATCTGATCCTTCGCCCGGAGGATGACCTGCATGAGCCGCTCGTCCGTGGGCTCGAGCCTCAGGTCCCGCCGGAGGATCTGGATGGATCCGCTGATGGACTGAAGCGGGGTGCGCAGTTCGTGGGCGAGCCCCGCCGCCATCTGTCCGATGAAGGCCAGTTGTTTGTTTTTCTCGCCTTCCCGCTCCATCTCCTTGAAGGAGGTCAGATCCTGAAAGATAAGAATGCTGCCGATCTTCACACCACGCTCGAAGAGGGGGGATTCGGAGATGCCCAGGATCATCGACTTGCCGGATTTTTTCCGGATCACGATTTCGAATCGCTTCCGCTGGCGTTTATTCTCTTCCGAAACGATCGGAGGCTCCAGCGGCGAAATAACGGCCGAGACCCCCGGAAAGATTTCCTCGATGCTGCGGTTGCCGACCTCACTGAAGGCGTAACCCGAGATCTCCTCGGCGGCACGGTTTAAGGAGCGGACATGCCCCTCGAGATTGACAGTCAGGATGCCCGTGTCGACGGACTCGATGATGCTGCGGTGCAGCAGATCGAGCCGGTCGAAGGCCGTTGCCTTTTCAGCCAGCAGGCGCTTGGTCTTGCGTTCCTGCTCGACGACGAAGCTCGTCAGCAGGGCAATGAGGAAAAAGGAGGCCACATGGGTGATGGCCCGGGTGAGGATGTAACTCCGGGTCAATTCCCCCCTGGGGACGATCCCCTCGTCATAGAGGAACTCGAAAATGACTGAGATGTCGATGTTGATGAGCACCACGTAGCACAGGCTGCTCAGGGCCGCGATCGAGAGCCCTCCCTTTCGGCCCATCAACAGGGTCGAGTAGATGATCACGAGCGAGTAGAGGACCGAATAGACGCTGTCGATCCCGCCCGTGAGCAGGACGATCCCTGTCACGAAGATCACGTCAAAGACGGACTGGATGGCGATATTCAACCGGAAATAGCGCGTTGTCCTGGGCAGGACGAGACAAACGACCGAAAAGATATAGATGGCCGAGATGAGGAAATAGCTGGTCCAGAGATACTCCTCCGGCAGCTGCCTGAGGGCGCGGAACTGGATGAAGATGGTCACGCCAAGGAAATAGGAAACGACGGCGATCCGCGAAAAGACGATCCACCGGGTGTTTCGCTCGGTTTGATCCTTTTCCATGAGTTGATTTCCCGTCACCACGCGAAAGTACCCCTCTGACGATTGCCTAAATCCCCCCCACCCCCCTTTCGTAAAGGGGGGACCAAGGGGGGATTTTTAATCCTCGGCATATCTCAGCCTCTATACAAAAAGGTTTCACCTGTTACTTTCGTCACATTTCCGGCAATCTTTAGCTTTTCCTGCCTCCACCCGTTGACAGGCGCGCGTGAATGTGTTTTGACCTCTTCTATTCGGCACGATAACCTCCTTCCATCCAGGCAGCAGTGCTTTCATGTTCCTTTTCACCGGTCACCGGCGACGGGTCACCGGTCACTGCGAATGGGCTATGAGCGGATCCCTTGCGAGGCCTGCAGCCCATGGTGAGGCAAACGTGTGATCAAGCGTCCCCTTCCCGTCCTTCTTCTTTTCTTCATCGGCGGTATCGCACTCGGGTACTCCGCCGAAATTCCCCGGCCGTGGGTCCTGAGATCCCTCGCGTCGGGCCTCATCCTGTCCCTGCTCGCTTTCATCACCCGCCGCCATGCCGCCGCCTTCTGCCTGATCGGAGTCTGTTTCTTCACACTCGGAGTCCATGGGATCGGCGCGATCCTTTACGATGACCCCGCGGCGGATCACATCGCTCACTGGGCGGAAAAAGAGAAATTTGTCCTCGACGGGGTGGTTTGCGAAAACCCGAGGGTCTCCGAGGACAGGACGTCACTCGTCCTGGAGGCCACGCGGATATCGGGCGAAGGGTTTTCCCGGGGCGTGTGCGGAAAGCTGTTGCTCTCGGTCGGGGAGAACACGCGTCGTTTCAAGGTTGGCGATCTCATCCGGACGGAAACACGCCTGAGGCGCCCCCGGAGCTTCGGAAACCCCGGCGCCTTCAACTATGAGCGCTACCTTCGGCTTCAGGGGATCCGGGTGAGGGGTTTCGTGAACGACCCCCGGAAGATCGTCCTGATCCGCGAGGGGCAGGGTGATCCCGCAAGACAGGCCCTGGAACAGTTCCGCACCCGGATACGCGACCGCATCCGCACCCGGGCCCCCTTCCCCGAGGGGACCCTCATCCAGGCCATGACGCTCGGGGAGCAGAGCGAGATCCCGCGGGCGATCCAGGATCGGTTCAACCGGACAGGGACCTCCCACATCATCGCCATTTCCGGCTTCAACGTGGGGATCATCGCCCTCATTGCCTTCTACCTTGTCCGGACGCTCCTTAAAACCTCGGAAACCCTGCTTCTGCGGTTCAACATCCAGAGGCTCTCGGCCCTCTTCGCCTTCGGGCCCGTTGTCTTCTATGCCTTCGTCGCGGGGCTCGGTATGTCGACGGTGCGGGCCCTGCTCATGACGCTGGCCCTGCTGGTCACGATCCTGATGGGTCGCGGGCGAGATCTCTTTAATACCCTTGCGCTCGCAGCCTTTGCGATCCTGGTTGTATCGCCTGCCGCCCTTTTCGACATCTCCTTCCAGCTTTCCTTCACGGCTGTCGCGGCAATCCTGCTGATGATGCCGGGCATCACGGAGCGCCTGACGGCATGGAAAAACAAAGCGGAAGGGCGCCCCGCGAGGCTGGGCAGGAGAATCACCGCCGATCTTTGCCTTTTTGTCGCCGTCTCGGCTGCCTGCACGCTGGGCACCCTGCCCTTCATCGTGTACTACTTCAACCGCATCTCCAACATCACCCTCGTGGCCAATCTGCTTCTCGTGCCGATTCTCGGCTTTGTGGTCCTGCCTCTTTCGATGGTGCTCATCGTCGTCGCTCCGCTGTCCGAGACCCTTTCGGCACTGCTGATCGACATGACCGCGGTGCTGACCCGTCTTTGCCTGGATCTCAACGACTGGCTCGCCTCGATCCCGGGTTCGTCTTCAATCGTCACAACGCCCACGATCCCCGAACTTGCGGCCTATTATGCCATCCTGGTCACAGCGGCTCTGCTGTTGGGCCTGCCCGGCCGCACCTCAGGGGGCATCCCCGTCTTCCGGACCCGGCGGAAGGCCCTGGCCGTGATCGCGCTGGCCGTGATCTTCCTGACCGGCGATGCCGCCTGGCTTCACCGGAAATTGCAGAACCGGGACACGCTGCGCGTCACCGTCCTCGATGTGGGCCACGCCAGTAGCGCCCTCGTCGAATTCCCCGGTGGAAAACGGATGCTTGTCGACGGGGGCGGTTTCCATGACGATCGATTCGATGTGGGCCGCTACGTCGTCGCCCCCTTCCTCTGGCACCAGCGGATTGGAAAGATCGACACGATCGTCCTGACCCACCCCCACCCCGACCATGTGAACGGCCTCCCTTACATATTGGACAACTTCGATGTGAAGGAGGTCTGGACTAACGGCGACGAGACCCTCGTCGATTGGGGCACCCCCCTGGTGGAGAAGATGAAGCAGATCGGCATCGTGCCGCGCCGGCTGACGTCGAAAACGGCGCCGATCGAAGTGGGCGGTGTCCACATCGCGATCCTGAACCCCGGAAAAGGCTCTGTCCCCGGCGAGGCGCTCAACGACCGCGAGATCAACGAGCGGGCCCTCGTCCTGCAGCTCAGATGGGGCGATACCGCCTTCCTGCTCCCTTCGGACATCGGCGAGCCCACCGAGTCGACGCTCGTTGCCCGGTACAAGACCCTGGCCAGCGGGGTCCTGCTTGCCCCGCACCACGGATCCCCCTACTCGGGTTCGCAGCCTTTCCTGCATACCGTCCGGCCCGGGACGGTCGTCATCAGCACGGGGCGCGGCGTCCGCAACGACGTCCTCGAGCGATACCGGCAGACGGGGGCTGCCGTCTTCCGCACGGACGTGCACGGGGCCGTCCGAGTCACCACCGACGGCCGGCGTTACGAGGTTGTTCCCTTCAAAAGCCCATGATTCATATTGCCTTTCGGGGTGGTTTGTGTTAGCAGTACAGGTTCAAATTCCGCTGTCGGGTGCCATACCGTCATGAAGATCATCACCGCCGTCAGGGGGTTCAAGGACATCCTGCCGGGAGAATCGGAAAAGTGGCAATACGTGGAGAAGAAGGCCCGGGAAACATTCGGGAATTTCGGGTTCCGCGAGATTGTCCTCCCCATCCTGGAGAAGACGGAGCTCTTCAAGCGCTCGATCGGCGAGACGACGGACATCGTCGAGAAGGAGATGTACACCTTCACGGACCGCGGCGATGAATCCCTGACCATGCGTCCCGAGGCGACGGCCTCGGTCATGCGGGCCTACCTCGAGCACAGCCTCTACGCATCGGAGACCGTGGTGAAGCTCTTCACCATCGGCCCCATGTTCCGCCGCGAACGCCCCCAGAAAGGGAGGTTCCGCCAGTTCAACCAGCTCAATGCGGAACTCCTCGGCTCGAAGGACCCCCACGTGGACGCCGAGGTCATCCTGATGCTCGTTCACTTCCTGCGCAGCGTCGGTGTCGCCGATGCGCAGCTCGAGATCAATTCCCTGGGCTGCCCGGCCTGCCGCCCGGCCTTTCGCGAGGTGATCCACGCGTACCTGGCGGGCAAGAGCGACGGTCTCTGCGAGGATTGCCAGCGGCGGCTTTCGACAAACCCGCTCCGGGTCTTCGACTGCAAGGTGGAAGGCTGCAAAGAGATCGTCTCCACGGCACCCCTGCTGATCGAATTTCTATGCGGAGAGTGCCGGGATCACTTCAGCGAAGTACAGTCGAGCCTGCGGCAGTTCGACACCCCCTTCACCGTCAACGCACGGATGGTCCGGGGCCTGGACTACTACACGAAAACCGCCTTCGAGGTCACCACGGGCGCCCTGGGCGCCCAGAACGCCATCGCGGGAGGCGGCCGCTACGACCGGCTCGTCGAAGACCTGGGAGGCCCCGAAAGCCCGGGGATCGGCTTCGCCGTAGGACTGGAGCGGCTCATCGCCGTGGCGCCCATCCCCGACGAGGGCGTCATCCGGAGACCGGATCTCTTCATTGCCGCCCTGGGGAAGGAAGCGCAGGACTTCGCCTTTGGCCTCTGCAACCGCCTGCGGATCGCGGGTATCCCGGTCGAGACGGACTACGGGGCACGAAGCCTCAAGAGCCAGATGAAGCGCTCCGACAAGCTGGGCTGCCGCTACACGCTCATCCTGGGAGAACGGGAGTTGCAGGAGAAGAACGCCCTGCTGCGGGACATGAAGGGAAGCGCGCAGCAGCCCATCGGTCTCGATGACGCAGAACGTACAATATTGAGCATCCTTTCGAAGAACGGAATATTTTAGGGCGGCTCAAAAATGATTGGATGCAAGGCCACAACAGGCAGAGGGTAAGAAGGTTCGACGGTAAGAAGGTTGGAATAGCCCGAGACACACGATTCGTCACTGCCTAAACCAACGTTCTCACCCTCTCACCCTCTCAACTTCTGCCTTATAGGGAGGTAAGAACCCTTGTCCGACTTCATCTCGAAAACAAAAAGAACCCATTACTGCGGGCAGCTGAAGGCCGACGACGCAGGGAAAGAAGTAGTCCTGATGGGCTGGGTGCATCGCCGCCGCGACCACGGCGGGGTCATCTTCGTCGACCTGCGCGATCGCGAAGGCATCGTTCAGGTCGTCTTCAACCCGGAGGCCCATGCCGATTCCCACCGGGAGGCCCATCGCATCCGCAGCGAGTTCGTCCTCGCCCTCAAAGGAACGGTGCGCAAACGACCGGAGGGGATGGAAAACCCCGAGCTTCCGACCGGCCGGATCGAGGTGCTGGTCAATACGATCGAGATCCTCAGCGAGGCGAAAACACCTCCCTTCGTGCTCGATGCCGAGGTGGAGATCTCGGAAAACATCCGGCTCAAGTATCGTTACCTCGATTTACGGAGACCGGAGCTGCAACGCAACATCATCCTGAGGAGCCGGGTGGCCGCCGCGACGCGGGAGTATTTCAACTCGCAGGGTTTCATCGAGGTGGAGACGCCCATGCTCGCGAAGAGCACGCCCGAGGGGGCCCGCGATTACCTGGTGCCCAGCCGCGTCAACCAGGGCACGTTCTATGCGCTGCCCCAGTCGCCGCAGACGTTCAAGCAGCTCCTGATGATCGCGGGCTTCGACCGCTATTTTCAGATCGTCAAGTGCTTCCGTGACGAGGATCTCCGTGCCGACCGCCAGCCCGAGTTCNNATCGACGTGGAGATGTCCTTCATCAACGAGGAGGACATCATCTCGACCATGGAAGGCCTCATGGCCTGCATTTTCAAGGCCGGCACGGGCAGGGAGATCCAGACCCCCTTCCCGCGGATCACCTACCAGGACGCCATGGAGCGCTACGGTCGGGACAACCCCGACACGCGCTTCGCCATGGAACTCCGCGACTTGACGGAGATCGTGAAGGACTGCGGCTTCAAGGTGTTCAACGAGGTGGCCGCAAGCGGAGGCATCGTCAAGGCCATCCGCATCGAGGACAGCCGGCAGCTTTCCCGCAAGGACATCGACGGCCTGACGAACTTCGTCTCCGATTACGGCGCCAAGGGCCTTGCCTGGGCCCGTGTGAACGCCGACGGATGGACCTCGCCCATCGTGAAGTTCCTCAAGCCCGAAGAGGTTCAGGCCATCAACAAGGCGATGGAGGCCCGCGAGGGCGATCTCATCGTCTTTGTGGCCGACAACCCCGGCATCGTCAACGACGCCNNTGGCGAATCTGCGCATCCACGTGGCCAGAAAGCTCAAGCTGATCCAGCCCGACCAGCTTGCCTTCACATGGGTCGTTGAGTTTCCGTTGCTGGAGTACAGCGACACGGAAAAGCGTTTCGTGGCCAAGCATCACCCCTTCACGTCGCCTGTGGCCGAAGACCTCGCGCTTCTCGACACGGACCCCGCGAAGGCGCGTGCCCGGGCCTACGACCTGGTCCTGAACGGAACCGAGATCGGCGGCGGCAGCATCCG
>DCVI01000087.1:0-1874 GCA_002327315.1 Syntrophaceae bacterium UBA2192
GTAGAGTAAAACACTGGCGTAGTGGCTTCAGGTCGATGTTTGTGTTCCCTGTTGCTCTCCGTTTCCTCCGAGAGTGTCACACGATCTCAACCATACCCTATTTCCAGCATCTTCTCATCAAACCGTACGTGAGGTTTTCCCTCATACGGCTTTCCTGCGCTCTTCGCACCAAGGGTTATGCGACCTATCGGGTCGGGGCCGCTTTCGGAAAGACATACTGTATCCGATAGTCTCGGAACAGTCCCCATTTCTGGTATATCTCTTCCCTACTCCACCGCTTCCAACCGAAACCGCGTCGTTTCTGTCGCTTCATGACAAACTTGCGCACCTTCCGCTCGATCTCGTACCGTACTGCCCTGAAGGTTCGGGCACTGTTGCCGATCCGGAAGTAGTTCACCCAGCCGCGGATGACCGCATTGACAGCCTGGATGACTTCCGCAAGGGGCTTGTTCCAGTGCGCCTTGAGCGTTGCCTTCACCCGCTCGCAGATCTCTTTGCGCTTCTTCCTTCGCGGCGTCTTGCTGACGTAGGATCTCCCTTTGCGATTGCAGTTGAGGCGGATATCAAACCCCAGAAAGCTGAAGCAGCCGCCCTCTTTGAGGTTTACGACGCGGGTCTTTTCCTCGTTCATCCGTACGTCGAGCTTCTCCAGCTCTTCCTTGAGCCGTCTCTGGACGGTCCGAAGCAGGCTGTCCTCGTTCGGATGCCCGTGGACAAGGATGACCATGTCGTCGGCGCTTCGGACAAAGTCAAGGTTGTCATATCCGTTGCGCCGCGTGACGCTCCGCGCTCGCTCCATCATCTCATCGATGGCGTTCAGATAGAGGTTGGACAGCAAGGGGGAGATGATGCCTCCCTGCGGTACGCCCTTCTTGCCGCTCGCCTTGAGAATGAGCTTCAGGAGATGCATGACTTCGTTGTCCTGCACTCGCCGGCTGACTTTTGCCAGCACGATGTGGTGCCGGATGTTATCGAAGTATCCGCTCAGGTCTACGTCTACAACACGCGTCAGACCCCGAAGGAGCCCGGCGGTGACTCTGTCCACCGCCTGATGGGCACTGCGCCGGGGACGATACCCGTAGGAGCAGTCTTTGAAGTCTGCCTCGAAGATCGGTTCGAGGATGAGCTTGAGCGCTCCCTGCACGACTCGGTCTTTGATCGTCGGGATGCCCAGCATGCGGGTCTTTCCGTTCCCTTTCGGGATCTCGACCCGTCGATTGGGCATCGGTCGGTACCTCCGGTCATGGAGCTCCTGCCGTATCCCCTCCAGAAATCCCTCTGACCCTTCGGCCTCGATCTCTTCGAAGCTCCGGCCATCGATGCCTGGGGCACCGTGGTTGGCTTTTGCCCGCCGATAGGCTTCGCAAAGGATTTCCGGCTTGGTGATATGACAGTAAAGTCCCCAGAACCGCCACTGCTTGTCGGCCTTCGCCTTGATGTATATCTTTCGCCTCAGGTCCTGCAGACTCCCGGAAGCCTTTATCATGCCTCCCTGCCTCCCGTTTTGTCGAAAGATGTGTTGCGCAGCAGAGCCCCTTCGCTCCGGCCAGGTTATGTTGTCCTTGCCATCGTCACTACTACGGGCTCGTCCGCCACCCTCTCGCCTTTCCGCCCACTTCGTCCAGGACTTATAGGGCTTCCCTTGCTTCCGCTGTTTCCAGCCGGGACGAGGAGGGTTTCCCCAGTTGACCGCACGCCTGTCTATCCGTGTCGCCGCTGCTACCCCGCCACCGCCCTCGCGCCGTCTCTGCCGGTTGCGTCACGAGGATACTGCCTTCGCCTAACTTGAAGAGGCTCGGCCCGTGGAGCTTAACTATTACGAGGCTACGTCTACGTTCACTCTCGTTACGACCCGGATAGTCGCTCACCCCGCT
>DCVI01000087.1:1889-9057 GCA_002327315.1 Syntrophaceae bacterium UBA2192
TTACCCTGGCGGGACTTTCACCCGCAAGTGCGTGCGGCCCTTCGCTGGGCACGCTAAAGGTATTCGACATGACACTTTGGTCGTATTCGAAAATATTCAAAGATCTTGAAAAGTTGAACAGATATCATCCCTGTAAGGATTATTTACAATTTTTGCTTTTACGTTCTTCCTGCCGTCGCTTTCACGAAAATACTTTGTATTTCAGCAAAAATCAGACATACATCGTACTGAAAATCCTGCCCCAGCGCAAAAACCGCTCGAGCCCAACCTGGTTCCCCAGGTAAAAAATCGATCAGCCAAGGTAATCATTATGGGGGGAAGGCCGCCAGACCAGAGCGAGTGTTTTGGAGAAAAACGCGGGAGACAGGCAGCAGGGGTACGCGACAAGGGACGAGAAAAAAATAAGGGCCGGGAGCTTACTCCAGGCCCTTATTTATCGATGACAGGTAAAAAATGGTGGAGATGAGGGGGATCGAACCCCTAACCTCCGCATTGCGAACGCGGCGCTCTCCCAATTGAGCTACATCCCCACTTTTTACCCAACTATCTGAAAGGAGCTACGTTTATACACCAGCTGAAAATCACCTGTCAAGGACTTGTTCTGAAACGTTAGGGGCACAGAACTTGCAGAATTGCTTCTCGGTTTTGCGATTTTCCTGGAAGGGGATTGACCTATGGCAAGAATCGACGACCTGTTCGCCCTGCAGCATGACCGGGGCGCCTCCGACCTTCACCTCTTCGCCGGCTCGCCTCCGGCCCTGCGCGTGCGCGGCGACATGGAAAAGATCGCCGACGAGTCCCTCGACGACGAGGAGCTGCGGGAGATGCTCTTCGAGATCCTCACTCCCGGGCAGCGACAGGAAATCGAGGAAACGGGCGATCTGGACTTCGGTTACGAAGTCAAAGGCATCGCCCGCTACCGCTGCAATTACTTCAAGCAGAAAAACGGCATCGGTGCCGTATTCCGCGAAATCCCCTCGACGATTCTCACCGTCGATCAGCTGGGGCTCCCCCAGGTCCTGAAACAGCTTGCCATGCTGCCGCGCGGCCTCGTTCTGCTCACGGGCCCCACGGGAAGCGGCAAGTCGACGACGCTGGCGGCCATCATCGAGCACGCCAACGCGAACCGCAAGTGCCACATCATCACGATCGAGGACCCCATCGAGTTTGTGCACTACCCCAAGCAGTGCATCGTCAACCACCGCGAGGTGGAAAGCCATACGCAGTCCTTCGCCAAGGCGCTCAGGGCGGCCCTGCGCGAGGACCCCGACATCATCCTCGTCGGCGAAATGCGCGACCTGGAGACGACGATGCTCGCCATCGAGGCGGCCAATACGGGCCACCTGGTTCTTTCAACCATGCACACCATGGGGGCCACGCGGACGATCGACCGCATAGTCGACATGTTCCCCGCGGACCAGCAGTCCCAGGTCCGGACATCGCTTTCGGAATCCCTCAAGGGGGTCATGTCCCAGGCCCTCTTCAAGCGCATGGACAAGCCGGGCCGGATCGCGGCCCTGGAGATTCTGCTGGTGACGCCCGCGGCGGCAAACCTCATCCGCGAGCAGAAGACCTATCAGCTGATGACGGTCATCCAGACGGGAAGGCGGCTGGGGATGATCTCGCTCGACGATGCCGTCGCGGATCTGCTGCAGAGACGCCTGATCAGCCCCGAGGAGGCCTTCGAAAAGGCCGTGGAAAAGGACCGCTTCGCAAAACTCCTCAAGGCCCCGCCTCCTGATTTTTAACGGTCTCGAGGATTTTTTCCGCGTCGTCGGTGCGCCCGCAGGAGCTGAGGGCATCGGCAAGGGATAGCTTGTAAAAAGCGTTTGACGGATCAGCCGCGCCCGCCCGATGGAAGGCATCGACCGCCTCGGGGGCGCGGTTTTCTTTCATGAGCCTGTTGCCAAGCCGGTTGTAGTAGGTCCCCTCGAAAGCGGGGTTGACGCGAACGGCATCGCCATAGGACCGGAAGGCCTCATCCATCCGCCCCCGCATCACGAGGGCATCCCCCAGGTCACAGCGAAAAATTGCATCCTCGCCCGAAGCCTCCACGGCCCTTTGGAAAGCGCTTTCGGCCCGCTCGAAGGCGCCTGCCAGCATGTAGATGTGCCCCATCTTGTTCAGAAAGACCCCCGCCTTGCCCGGGAAGTCGTGCTCGATGGCCTGCCGGTAGGACTCCTCCGCCTCTTCGAAACGGCCGGCGGCAATGAGGGCATTGCCCATGGCGGCATGGTACTGGGAGGAATCTGGCTCTTCTTCCAGGAGCCCCTGGAAGATCTTGCGCGCCTTTTCGGGCTGGCCTGCCCGCAGGTAGGCATCGCCGAGGGTGTAGAGCAGCGCCAGGTCCCTGGACTGGACGGCCACGGCCCGCTCGCAGACATCCACGAGCCGGTCGAACTGCTTCGTCTCACGGAAGAGCCGCACCAGCTCGTCGTAGGCAAACCCCGTGAAGACCCTCCTCGCCAGTTCCTTCTGGAAGAGCTTCTCGAACTGGGCCACCGCCTCCTCGACCTCGCCGTTGTCCTTGAGTGCCCAGGCCATGCACAGCACGAAGGAGTCCATGTCGGGCTTCATCCGAATGAGCTGCCGGTAGACGGCGATCGCCTCGGGATAGCGCTTCTCCCTCATGTAGAGCTGCGCCATGCTCTCATACTGTTCGGTGTCGTTCTGCTCCGACATGATCGCTTTCCTCCCCTCTTCGCGTCCTGTGACTCCTTCACCGGTCACTGGTCACTGAGCACTGGTCACTCCGGGAAAGGCTGCGGGCCTTTCCCGGTACGGTCCGGGGATCGTATAACCCGTATCCCCCTTCGATGCAATCCTGAAAGTATATTCCCGGGCGATGAGACAACTTTCCTGTTGACAGGGGCCCATGAAATCAATATATAGCCATGTAGCAATATAGTGAGGTGCTGCCGTGAAGGACTTCATCCGGGTCATGAAGGCCCTGTCGGACCCGAACCGGGTCAAAGTCGTCAAGATGCTCCAGCACAAGGAGATGTGCGTCTGCGAGATCCAGTTCGCCCTCGGGCTCGCGCAGCCGACGGTGTCCAAACACCTGAAGGTGCTCGAGGACGCCGGGCTTGTCCAATCGAAGAAGGCCGGGCTCTGGGTCAACTACTCCCTGAGCGGCGGTGGCGGCAGTCCTTATGCGGCGACCCTGCTTGGCAATCTCAAGCACTGGCTTGGTGACGAGCCGGATATCCGGAGGCTCGCGGCAACACTTCCCACGATCCAGCGCGAGATCATCATCCGGAAAAAACCCTGACCCGCCATATTTCTCATTGGGGATATGCCGAACACCGTCACGATACAAGGAATGCTGTCATGAAAGAGTGGACCAAGCTGCTGCTGATTGTTGCCGGATTTCTCATTGCCTATTATACCCCCTGGGATCATGCCGTCATCCGGCAATCGGGATTCGAGGCCTTTATGATGCTCCAGGACTATTCCCGTGAGCATGTCCTGACCTGCCTCGTCCCGGCCTTCTTCATCGCCGGCGCCATCGCCGCCTTCGTCTCCCAGGCATCCGTTTTGAAGTACTTTGGAGCCAAGGCCAACAAGATCCTTTCCTATTCCGTGGCCTCCGTCTCCGGGACCGTCCTCGCCGTCTGCTCCTGCACGGTATTGCCCCTTTTTGCCGGCATCCACACGCGGGGCGCCGGGATCGGACCGGCGACTGCGTTTCTCTATTCAGGACCGGCCATCAACGTACTGGCGATCATCCTGACGGCAAGGGTTTTGGGCTGGCAGATCGGCCTGGCACGGGCTGTCGGCGCCGTCGTCTTCTCCGTCGTCGCGGGCCTAGCCATGGCCTACATCTTCCGCAAGGAGGATGCCGCTCGCGACACGGGGGATTTCATCCTTCCGGAGGACGACTGCAAGCAGCGGTCCCTGACACAGGAAGCCTTCTACCTGCTGACCATGGTCCTGATTCTCATCTTTGCGGCCTTTGCAAGACCCGCCCAGGGTGAAGCCGGCGTCTGGCCCTTCATTTTCAGTATCAAGTGGTACATCACGGCCGCCCTGTTGATTGTCCTCGGGATCGAGCTGAAGCTGTGGTTCACCCGAAGTGAGCTCACGTGCTGGGTGGAAACGACCTGGCAGTTTGTCAAACAGATTGTCCCCCTGCTGGCCGGCGGTGTCCTCATAGCCGGGTTCCTCCTGGGTCGTCCGGGCTACGAGGCCCTGATCCCGGAGCACTACATCCACGATCTCGTGGGGGGCAATTCCCTCTGGGCGAATTTCTTCGCCGCCATTGCCGGCGCCTTCATGTACTTCGCAACCCTGACGGAGGTCCCCATTCTCCAGGGGCTCATCGGCTCCGGGATGGGCCAGGGGCCGGCGCTGGCCCTCCTTCTGGCGGGACCTGCACTATCGCTTCCCAGCATGATCGCTCTTGCGGGGATCATGGGTGTCAAAAAAACATTCACGTACTGCACGATCGTGGTGGTGCTGGCCACGACAACCGGGATCGGCTACGGCTGGATCATGGGATAGAATGCTACGGGTTATCTTCACTCCCATCGAGACCGTCACCTGCGCAACAGGATCCTGTGACGATCCCGCTGAAGGGCTGCAGTGAGTGAATTACCCCGCCTACAAGGCGGGGCATCTGGAAAGGCAATGAGGGGGATTGCATCCCCCTTGCCCCCGCTCCGCATTCATCCCCGTCCACAGGTCGGGGTATTCTGCGGGGTATTCATAACCTTCCACAGGAGGGCATCATGAAGAAAACCATACAGATCCTCGGGCCGGGCTGCCCGAAGTGCAAGAAATTGGCCGAGGAATCGGAAAAGGCGGCCAAAGAACTGGGACTGGATTTCGAGATCGTGAAAGTGACGGATCTCAAGGAGATCATGAAATACGGCGTTCTCACGACCCCGGGCCTTGCCGTCGACGGCAAGGTGAAGGCCGTCGGGAAGGTGCTGGACGCGCAGAAGATCAAGGAATTTCTCCAGGACAAGTAGCCGCCGGGCTCCGAGCAGGAAGAACACAGCGCTGTGCCCTGAATAAACGATCGCAGGCGTATCCTTTGCGCTTCGGTGGACGTCTGATAGAGGAAACGAGCGCAATCCGGAAGGAGGATTTTGCGATGTCGTACAAATCCATGGGGTTCATCGGCGGGGGAAGGATCACTCGAATCTTTCTCGAAGCGTTTAAGCGGAAAAGGATTCTTCCCGGGACCGTCGTCGTCAGCGACGCAAGCGCAGAGGTGTTGCAGAAGCTCAAGGCAATATTTCCGAAAGTAGCGATCTCGCCGGGCGACAATGGAAAACCTGCAGCACAGGATATCGTGTTTCTTGCCCTCCATCCCCCGGCAATCGGCGGCGGCCTGGGAGAGATCAATGCGTCTCTCAAGCCCGAGGCCGTGCTAGTCTCTCTGGCGCCGAAATTTTCCATCAAGGCCCTCTCGGAGGGACTGGGCGGTTTCAACCGGATTGTCCGGATGATCCCCAATGCCCCATCCGTTGTCAATGAAGGCTATAATCCCGTCGCCTTCGGCCCGGGGATCACAACTAAGGAGAAAGAGGACCTCTCCAGGCTTTTCAAAAAGCTGGGCGACTGCCCCCAGGTGGATGAGGAAAAACTCGAGGCCTATGCGATCATCACGGCGATGGGTCCCACCTATCTCTGGTTTCAGCTCTACGAGCTTCTGGAGTTGGGCAAGTCCTTCGGCCTGACCGACAAGCAGGCATGGAAGGGGATCAAGAAGATGCTGAAAGGCGCAATCGAGACAATCGACGAATCGGGCCTCTCCCCCGACGAGGTCATGGACCTCATCCCCGTGAAGCCACTTGGCGAGGACGAGGCGATGATCCGGAACGCCTACCGGACGAAGCTCACCGGGCTCTACCAGAAACTCAAGAGCTAAGCGGCAAGGCCCGCAGAACCGTCTCGTCATCGGGTGATCGACCATGGAGAAAGAAAAAGTTCTCTTTGTCTGCATCCACAACAGCGCCCGGAGCCAGATGGCCGAGGCGTGGATGAACCGCCTCTGCGGCGATCGCTTCGAGGCCGAAAGCGCCGGCCTCGAGCCCGGGTCGCTGAACCCGCGGGCTGTGGCCGTCATGAAGGAAGTGGGGATCGACATTTCCCACAAGGCCACCCGGAGTGTTCTCGATGTCCTGAAGGCGGGCACCCTGTTTTCCTGGGTCATCACCGTCTGCGACGAGTCTGCGGCTGAGGCCTGCCCCATCTTCCCGGGGCCGGCAAAGCGCGTTCACCTGAGTTTTACGGACCCCTCCAGGGTCGAGGGCACGCAGGAGGAAAAGCTCGCACGGGTCCGGGTGATCCGGGACTCCATCCGGAAGGCCGTCGAGGAGTTCTGCCGGCAGGAACAACCTTAGGATGCGCAGGAAGAAAAAGATCTGAGGGGAGGATATTCATGGCCAGCGACATCGTGCAGGTATCCATGGGTGATCGTGCCATCGGGATCGTCGGCTTGAAGAAGGTGATGGCCGATCTTGCCGTAACGGCTTCCGGCAAAACGGACGGAGAATGCCGGGAGATCCTTTATCGGGGCATTGCGGGTCAGAACTACATCCCGCCGAAAATGGTCGACGAATACAAGGATGCCCTGCTGCGGGCATTCAAGGCCTTCACCGGTGAGGCGGCAGAAGTGGCGCCTGCCGGCGGCGTCCGCATCCAGGTCCTGGGCCCGGGCTGCCACAACTGCGACAGGATGGAGCAGGATGTCCGCGAAGTGCTGGCCGAGCTGAAGATGCCCGGCGATCTTTCCCACGTGACGGACCCTGCCGAGATCGCAAAATACGGGCTCATGGGCGTGCCGGCCCTGGTGATCAACGGGCGTGTCGTCTGCGTCGGCACCCTGCCTGACCGGAACCGGATCAAGCAATGGCTCATTGACCTGCGGGCATCCCAGGAATGCAAAGAGGGCACGTGACAATGCGTCGCCGATAACGACGGAGGGTAGGCGATGAATCCTGCCGTGATCATGACCTGTGGGCTCTTTGTCCTGGCCGTTGCGTCGGGAATGCTCGGCCTGGGGGTGGCCTTCTCCGCCGTCCCGTTTCTCGCCCTCTATCTGCCGGACCTCGTCCACCAGGTCCAGCCGTTAAGCCTTCTGCTCAATGGGATCACGGCCCTTTTTGCCGTCTTCGGCTTTGCCCGGAGCGGTCTCGTGGACTGGCGGAAGGCCATC
>DCVI01000024.1:0-4272 GCA_002327315.1 Syntrophaceae bacterium UBA2192
GGGTCGTGACCGGGACGCACCCATCACAATTTTTCTTCTTTTTTCATTTTTCTTACCCTATACCCAATTCCCGATACCCAATACCCCATTTTTGATGTGTGCACGTTTCGCACGGAAAAGGTTGAAAAAGGCACGGCATCCTGCTATAGACCGGTTTACGCGCGGCGCCTGCCGGATCTGCTTGACGAAGAGCCGAAGGGCATCCTGAAGGGACCCCCTTTACCTATAGGGTGAGTCTGTACCCTGAACCCTGTACCCTGAAGAGGCTGGATTCATGGCGCGAATCATAGAACAGGGTGGAACGATACCCCCCCCTCCCGTCAGGACATCCTCGGCCTTCAGCATCGACAAGGACAAGCTGATCAAGGGGATCTTCCAGATCAGCACCTTCCTGACGGCACCCTCCAGTGTTGCGGACATCCTCGGCAAGATTCTCGATGAAGTCGTCGACTCCATGGGGTTCGACCGGGGCATCATTCTCCTTCTCGATGAAAGCCGCGAAAATCTGGTCACACGGGTGGTGAAGAACTACAGCGACGAAGAGGCCGAGAGGGCCTACTCGGTGCACCTGAGCCTGAAGAAGCATGACAGCTTCGAGACCCGGGTGGCCAAGACAGGCCATTACATCGCCCTCGAGGACTCGGAGAAGGACCCCCGCACGACGGAAACGGATCGAAAGATCTCCGCCTTCTACAAACGCGGTTCCACCTTCTATGCGCCCCTGAAAATCGAAGACGACGTCATCGGCATCATCGCCGTCTGGACCAAGGAAAAAACCAGGTTTTTACCCGACGAGATCGACATCCTGCTCACCTTTGCCAACCAGGTGAGCATCATCATCCACATTACGCGCCTCTTCGAGATCAACCGGGAGAAGATCGAGCAGCTGCTCATCCTTCAGGAGGCCGTTTCCGACCTGAATTCCACGTACTCGATCGAGCGGATCCACGAGATCCTGATCCGAAGCGCCCTTCGCATCGGAAAGGCCGAAAAGGCCCTCATCTATTTTCTCGACATCGAGAAGAACCGCGTCTTCATCAATGACGGGGAGCGGGGGTTCATCGACGAAAAGAACGAGTATGGGGTCCGGATTGACCGGACGATTATCCGCAGGGCCCTCGACAGCGACGCCATCACGGTGCGGAAGCCGGATGAGGAGACCGATGAGGANNGCCGGATGCCGTCGAACCCCTCTACGAAGGCTATCCCTCGGAGGTGGCGATTCCCCTGAAAGTGAAAGACCGCTTCAAGGGGGTTCTTCTGCTGGGGATGCGGACAGGGTTCTACTCGCAGGACCAGGTCAACGTACTCGACATTCTCGTCAATAATGCCGCCACGTCCTATGACAGCGCCATCATGCACTCCATCCTCTCCATCGAGGCGAAGTCGCTCAAGACGGAGGTGGAGAAGCTCAAGGAGCGGGAAGACATCCTTCTCGGGTTTCACAATATCCTGGGCAAGTCAAAGAAGATGGTCGGTATCTTCCACGTCATCGAAGAGGTGGCCAAGCACGACACCAATACCCTTATCCAGGGGGAGAGCGGCACGGGAAAAGAACTCGTATCCCGCGCCATACACCGTCAGAGTCACCGGAGCCAGAAACGCTTTGTCGACGTGAATTGCGCAGCCATCCCGGGGACCCTGCTGGAAAGCGAACTCTTCGGCTACGAGGCGGGGGCCTTCACCGATGCCCGGAAGCGCAAGCTCGGTCTTCTCGAGTATGCCAGCGGGGGGACCCTTTTTCTCGACGAAATCGGCGACATGAGCCTTCCGCTGCAGGCGAAGTTTCTCCGGATGCTCGAGGACGGGTACATCCGCCGCCTCGGGGGAAACGAGTCCATCCCCGTCGATGTGCGATTCATCTTTGCGACGAACCGGGATCTATCGAAAATGGTGGCGGAAGGTTCGTTCCGCGAGGACCTCTTCTACCGCATCAGTGTCGTGCCGATCATCCTGCCGCCGCTTCGCGAACGCGGCGACGATCTCCTGCTGCTGGCCCGCAACTACGTGGAGGAGTTCAACCGGAAGTTCAACAAGAAGGTCAAGGGATTTGCCAAGGAAGCCGAGGAAATCCTTCGCCGGTACACCTGGCCTGGGAATGTCCGCGAACTGAAGAACATCATCGAGCGGATCATGATCCTTCGCGATGTGGGCCGTCTCATCACGCCGGAGAACATCCCCGCGGAAATAAAAGTGTCGGCCGCCCGGGATCCCGTCGCTCCCGCCGATGATCTCCTCCCTCTCACTTCGGCAACGGGCAGGATCGATTACAAACATGCTGTCGAAAAACTCACGAACAAGATCAAAGAAAGGATTCTTGAGCGGGCCCTGGAGTTGAGCGGGGGCAATAAGACGAAAGCTGCAGCCCTGCTCAATATCTCCCGGTACGCACTGATCCGTGAATTGAAAAAGGTTGGAAAAGGAGTTGATACGGCTACTTAGAACGTACGTGCCTTATTCGCACGCTTTGTGCGAATAAGGCACGTCCGGCGAAGCATCGAATTTCAGGACGTGTCACGGCAAGACCCCTTCAATTTGTGCGATAGACGCACATCTGACCGGCACAAGATCAGCCGATAAACTCGTAAATAACTGCAATCATTAATTATTGTTTATTGGCACCGTTATTGCTCCATCGTCGTTCTGAGACCTTTAGACGACGGAACCTTTAACATAAAAGAGAGATAAAGAATTTATCCAATAGGAAAGGTAGATCCTCTCTAAAGGTCTCATAAAATAGACACCCAGCATCAATGATCGTGCTTTAGGTTTGCGAATCGGCGGATGGTTTTTGGTTCCCTCCTTTCCATCCGCCGACCCCCTGTTAGAAAAGGGAGGGGGTTGGGGAACAACCTCTCTTTTAACATAGAATTGGTGGATGAGCCGTCCGTCATCCACCAATTTTTTTTTGCCTATAATGCAACCCTATCCTTAATCTTCCTCTCCCTTGAGGGGAGAGGACCGAGGTGAGGGTGAAACTCCCCTTCCTTTTTTCAATACCCGATTTCCCAATACCCTCATTTTACAGTCGGCCTTCTGCTCTCAGCTTATCCAGGGCCTTTTTAATCGCCGGCATCGCTTCCAGCGCCGCCCTCTCGCCCTCCAGCACGGCCTCATGACGCTTGGAGAAGTCCGTCGAGCCGATATGGCTCACCTTCGGCCGGATGACGACATCGGCTCGACTAAGCTGGTTCTGAGAGATCTTTGAATACATGATGATGACGGACTGCATGATCGTATCCATCGTCGTCTGGGGAGGCGCGTTGTTGGCCCCCGTAGAGATGTCCACGGCGATGACAAGGTCGGCACCCATCTTCCTGGCATAGTCGACGGCTACAGGGCTTACGAGGCCCCCGTCGACATACGTTCTGTCGCCGATCTTCACAGGCTGAAAAATCCCCGGGACGGAACAACTCGCACGAACCGCCATGCCCGTGTTGCCCGAAGCGAAGACGACTTCCTCTCCGGACTGGATGTCCGTGGTCACCACGTAGAACGGGGTTCGCATCTTTTCGATCGGGGTGTTGCTTACCATGTGGTTGACGTAGGCTTCCAGTTTCTCACCTTTGATGAAACCGTTGTCCGGAACGGTCAGGTCTACAAGATCTCCCTTCTCCATGGAAAAGGAGAGGTTCTGGATCTGGAAGGCCGTGAAGCCGTATGCAGACATGCTCCCGACAAAGCTTCCTGCGCTGGTGCCGACGATCAGGTGGATCGGGACCCGGTTTGCCTCCAGGATTTTGAGAGTGCCGATATGCGTGAATCCCCGCGAGGCGCCTGCCCCCAGGACAAGGGCGACCTTTGCCGGCGGTTTGATTTGAGGCGGGGGAGCCTGTTTCCACATGCAGCCTGCCAGCGCGACTGTGATTAACAACGGCAAGATGACACGCAAGGTTCGGCTCATTACGCACCTCTGACAAAATCGGGATAATCTGTGAGGAGGGGGAACATTCCCCCTCACCTCAATCCTCTCCCGCCAGGGGAGAGGAAGATTAAGGAAGTGGTCTTTACAGGACGAAGGACAAGGGCAACGCCGCAGATGAGCATTTCTGACGCCATGCTCCGCTTCGCGGGGCGTCCCGGCAAGGAAAGAACCAGACAGGATTGCGCCTCCTGACGGGATGCGCCCCCGGTCAAAGGCCCGCTGATAAAAAACCGGGCATCCGCTGGGATGCCCGGTTTTTCTAACAGCCTTGTTCCTGTATGTGACTACTTCTTCACAGGGGCCGGGGCCGGGGCCGGAGCCGGGGCCGGGGCCGGAGCCGGGGCCGG
>DCVI01000024.1:4293-5490 GCA_002327315.1 Syntrophaceae bacterium UBA2192
AGATGTTTCACCTCCTTTTGACTTTTTACCCTTACGGGCAGTTGTTCTCAAGAATGGCTTTTTACTCTATCGCAGGGGGCTTGTCAATAAAAAATATTCTAATTTAAAGTCCTGAAATCACACATTGAACCGGAAATAGACGATGTCGCCATCGAGGATCTCGTAGTCTTTTCCCTGAAAGTGCAGGAGCCCTTTCTCTCTTGCCGGCGCAATACCCCCCGAACGGGTGAAGTCTTCATAGTGCAGCACCTCGGCCCGGATGAATCCCCGCTNNGTTCCCTTGCGGATCGTCCAGGCCCTGAGCTCCGGGCCCACGGTCGTGTAGAAGGTAATGAGATCGAGAAGCGCATACCCCTCGCGGATAAGCTGCTGCAGCCCTGACTCTTTCAGCCCGAGATCTTCCAGAAATTCCATTCGCTCCATGCGGTCAAGCTTCGCGATCTCCATCTCCAGATCGCCGCAGATCACCACGACACCGGAGCCCTCTTTGGATGCCATCTCCCGGACCTTCGCGATGTAAGGCCCTTCCTCTTTTAGAACCTTCTCGCTCACGTTGGCCACGTAGAGGACCTTCTTGGACGTCAGCAGNNTCATCATCCTGCACGGGCACGTTTCTCGCCGGGATTCCCTTATAGAGGGCTTCTGTAAACTGCCGGTAGACTTCCAGGGCCTTCCTGGCGGTCTTGTCCCCGGTCTTGACAATCTTGTCTGTCTTGGAAATGCGCTTTCCCAGTGTGTCGAGGTCCGCCAGGATGAGCTCCATGTTGATGATCTCGATGTCCCGGGCAGGGTCGATGGGCCCGTAGATGTGTGCAATGTCCGGGTTGTCGAAGCAGCGGATGACGTGGACAATGGCGTCCACCTCGCGGATATGGCCGAGGAACTGGTTGCCGAGGCCCTCGCCCTTGCTGGCCCCCTTCACGAGCCCTGCGATGTCGATGAATTCCATGGTCGTGTAGGTGACCTTGGGGGGCTTGATGACGGAAGCGATTTTCTCGAGGCGCTCATCGGGCACGTGGACAATCCCGGCGTTGGGGTCGATGGTGCAGAAGGGGTAATTGGCCACCTCGGCCCCGGCGCAGGTCAGCGCGTTGAAGATGGTCGATTTCCCGACGTTGGGAAGGCCGATAACGCCGCAGTTGAAGCCCATGAAAGTTGCCCTGAAGGGTTGGGGTGGCTGCCAGGATCGGCAGGTTG
>DCVI01000155.1 GCA_002327315.1 Syntrophaceae bacterium UBA2192
TACCCAATACCCAATACCCAATACCTATTTCTTCTGATAAGAAATCCTGTAGATTGTATCGGCCCGGTCGTCGGAGACAAGCAGGGCGCCGTCCGGCATTACGAGTACGTCCACGGGGCGGCCCCAGGCCGTCATTCCCTCAAGCCAGCCCTCGGCGAAGGTCTCGTAGCGCACAGCCCGGTTGTTGTCCAGGCGCACCAGGGTGATCCGGTAGCCGATAGGTCGCGCCCGGTTCCAGGAGCCATGCTCGGCAATGAAGATCTGGTTGCGGTATTGTTCCGGAAATTGATTCCCTGTGTAAAATTTCATGCCCAGGGCGGCCACGTGGGGACCGAGATTTATGGCCGGGGGCGTGTACTGGCTGCAGTCCCGGTGCTTCCCGTAGGAGGGGTCCAGGATGTCGCCGTGGCAGTATGGGAAACCGAAGTGCATCCCTTTCTCCGGGGCATGGTTCAACTCGTCGGGCGGCCGATCGTCACCCATCCAGTCCCGGCCGTTGTCCGTGAACCACAGTTCCTTCGTTTCCGGGTGCCAGTCGAAGCCCACGGTGTTCCGCACGCCCGAGGCGAAGATCTCCAGGTCCTTCCCGTCCGGCTTCATCCGCATGATCGAGGCGTATCGCCCGTCTTTCTTTTCGCATACATTGCACGGCGCCCCCACGGGAACGTAGAGAAGCCCGTCGGGCCCGAAGGCGATGTATTTCCATCCATGATGCCTGTCCGACGGGAATGCCTTGCTCACGATCACGGGCTTCGGCAGGTTGTAGAGACGGTCGACGATGTTGTCGAACCTCAGGATGCGGCTTACCTCTGCGACATAGAGGGAGCCGTCCCGGTATGCAATCCCGTTAGGCATGCTGAGCTCGCGGGCGATCGTGATGATCTCATCGGCCTTCTGATCGCCGTTCCGGTCCACGATGGCATAGACCCTGCCCTCGTCGCGCGTCCCCACGAAAACAACTCTCCCGGGGCCTAGCGCCATGGAACGGGCGCCCTGGATCCCCGTGGCGTAGATGTCGATCTGGAAGCCCGGCGGAAGCTTGATTTTCTCGAGCGATAGCCCCGGCGCCTTGAGGGCGGGCCCGATGAAGGGCAGGACTGGCAGGACGAACAGCAGCATCCGCGAGGAACGAAGCCTCGGGATGAGCATGGGCGTTCGCGCCCGGTAGGCCCGGTAGGCATCGCCGAGCCTGCGCTCCAACTCCGGCTCCTCGATGAGCTTGAACTCCAGAAGTGCGCAGGTCATGAACAGCGGGGTGAAAACCACCGTGAGCGACCAGGACTGCAGCAGCACCCCCAGCCCGATGAGCATGATGAAGACGCCCGCCAGCATGGGATTCCGGACGTAACGGTAAGGTCCCTCCTGGACAAGACGCGACGGCGGATTCAGGGGGATGGGGGTTCCTTTTGCCCGGACGAATTGCAGAACCGACCAGAGCCAAAGGGCCGCGCCTGCCGCCATCAGGGGCAGGGAGGCGAACAGAGACCCGGGCCATGACATCAGCGGCGGCAGCTCGAGGAGACGATCCGCTGCGAGAGAAGCCGCGATAAGGATCAGGATCAGACTGATAAAGAAGGCCCCGCCCAGGGGCGCGAGCCTCCGGCGCACCTTTTCCGGAGCCGTTGCCGACCGGTAGATGAAAGCGATGATGGACTCCCGCAGGGACTTCATGGGGCGGCTGCTCCCGACGATATTGGGGAAAGTTAATGATTAAATATACCACAGCCGGACGGGATGAGAAAAGAAGTTCGGGAGGGAAAAAGTAGTGAACCGGCCACTGTTTGATTCAATCCGGTTCTTTTCACTGGTCACTGGCCACTGATCACTGTCCTCTCGGGCCGGCTCGAGAGCGGCCACCGACAGGATGGTGCTGCAGGCGGTTCAGGCGATGATGTCGAGAAGCGTCCCCTGCATCTCGTCTTCCGTCTGGTTGGTCTTGATATTCGCCGCGAAGGCGTGCCGGGTCGTGATGAGGTCAACGAGCTCTTCTTCCATGGAGACGTTGTACATTTCATGGCCCTTGCCGATGACCTCGTCGGGGGGCAGCGGGGTGCCGGGCGTTTCGACCCGGCTGATGGTTACTTTCACCCCGGCCGGTGCCGTCTCCTCGAAAGAGGCCCTGCTCTTCTTGAAGTCGTGCGTGTTGACGTTGGCGATGTTGTTCGCCGTGACATCCTGCTTCCTGAGGTTTGCCCGCAGGGCCGAAAGGGCCGTGTTGATCGCTTCCGACATGCCGTGAACCCCCGCATTGCACTTCTACTTTCTTATCGGCAGCAGGGGGCTGAACTTGAGGAGACCGGAGACGAGGGTAGAGGGGACAGATAAGAAGCGGTTAGTGGTTTGTGGCTAGTGAAAGAAAGAAAACATCATCGGTTCAGGGACCCGATTACGTTTTTCTCACTAGTCACTAGACACAAGTCACTGCCGCGTAGCGGCGTTCAACATTCCTCCCATTCGGCAAGGCAGGTGGGGCATTCGCCTTCCGCCAGGCGGTCCCAGTCCGACCAGCCCGTCTGGCGCTTTGTCACTGCGGTTGAAGCTTCCTCGGCCGTCTGGAACGAGGCTAGCCAGAGTCCCCCGATGCAAAGCTTGAACATCTCCCAATCCGCTTCATCGGGCTCGATCGTAAATGTGCCGGCCTGAGTCCTCAGGATATACGCCATGTCTTTACCACCTCTGTTTGCAGTGTCATCGAGGACTTTTCTTAGCACATCCTGTCTGAATTTTCCACGAACCGAGGTGTAAGCCATTGACAGGGCAGTCGGATTCCGTTTATATGGGGTGGAAACGATACCAATCGCAGAAGGGGGATGTTCCATGCTTTGTCGATCCTTGTGCCTTGCAGCGCTGATAGTGTTCGTCATGGCCCTCTCGGGCTGTATGGTCACGAAGAGCGCTTACGTACAGAAGGAGGAGGAAGCAAACACGCTGGCCAAAACCGTCTCCGATCTCGACCAGCGTAACAAGGAGATCACGGCGCAGAGCGAAAAGCTGAAGGCCGAGAACAGCGATCTGAAAAAGCAGCTTGCCGCAAAGGACGATCTGCTGCAGAAAAGATCGGAAGAAATCGCGCGGCAGGACGCAAAGCAGGCCGCAATGGTCAATGAAGTGGACCGGATGAAGGCCCAGCAGACGAAGTCCAGGGAGGCGGAAATCAAGGAAAGTCCGGCAGCGGGGAAGTCGGCCGGTCTCAAGTCCATCCGCATGAAGGTGCTGTCCGGCGAGGGAAAAATCGACTCCGCCAAACGGATGGCCAAGCGGCTGACGTCCATGGGTTACAAGGTGGAGACCGTGGGGATGGCCGAAAGCACTGATTACCCGGCCAACACGGTCTATTTCACCGCGAAGTACAAAAAGGAGGCGAAGGCACTCGCATCCAGGCTTGGCAAGGATACCATCGTGAAACCCCTCACCTGGAAGTCCGTCTTCAGCATCATCGTCGTGACAGGGGGATGACCCAAATACAGGGACAAGGGGGTAGGGGGTAGGGACAAGTAAAAAGAAGAACGCATAAAAAAGAAGAGGCCGGAGGGGGATTCCCTTCCGGCCTCTTTTCTTGTGCGCCCAGCATGGGCG
>DCVI01000186.1 GCA_002327315.1 Syntrophaceae bacterium UBA2192
TATATTTTATTTACGGATAAGCTCTTAATCTTCCTCTCCCTATAAAAACACAGTCTCTTGATTTCCCTCTCTCCTACGAGGGAGAGGTCCAGGGTGAGGGGGTCCTTCGACAAGCTCAGGATGACATTTCCATCGTCATGGTGAGCCTGTCGAACCATCCCTTGCCGGGACGCCCCGCTGTGCGGAATAAGGCTTCAATGCGCGTGCAATTGTTTTCAAGCCGGAGTGACGAAACGGGACAGGCTGAAGGCCGGGGACGATATCGAACGGCTGAATCGTGGAGGGATCGGGTTTCCGGAGAAAGCCTTCACAGCTTTCATGCAGGATCTGCGCAGGGAACCCGTGGCCGGATAACCTGATATGATAAGCACCTTGAGTTCCGCGTTTCGTGTTTTCAGGATGCTGAGCATGGTCCGCCCGGTCCAGACAAAAACAGGACACGCCGGCGTGTCCTGTCAGGAATTCAGATGTCTGCTTTACGGATTAACGATCCGGAGGGCCGCACGCGCGGCGGATCGCCGCGGATAGTTCAGCGAAGTCGGAGCCTTTCATGACGTATCCGGTGGCACCGGCCGCCAGGACACTCTGCACCAGCGGACCGCTGGAATACATGGACAGCATGATCACTTTGACCTTCGGGCTGTTATTGATCACATGCCGCATCGCTTCGATCCCGTTCATGCCCGGCATGCTGATATCCATGACCACGACGTCGGGGGAAACCTTGCGGGCCATCTCGATGGCCTCCCTGCCGTCGACGGCCTCGCCCACGACCTCCATGCCCGGTTCGGCATTGATCAGCCCCCGCAGACCGTCCCGGAACATCTTGTGATCGTCAACGATCATGACTCTGGTATTCATGCACTCCCTTTCAGAGGATTTTTGAACGCCTCCGCCCGGTCCGGCTGCCATTTCATTCATAGTATTCGGATTAGCGCATCATGAGGCAGAAAGATATCGGGGAATCCCTTAATTCGAGTAAGAATTTTGCGTCGATCCTCTCATCCATCCCAAAACCGGGTCGACACCCGAATGATTTTATTATACGTTGACGCTCAAGATATCTTAAAATAGGAAAAGTCCTGCAGGCGCGATACCCGGTGGAAAACCGAAGAATGCAGCAGGATCGCGGTCTTGACGGATCCGATCGTCCAGGGGATCCCCTGAGCCGGATGTCGGCGAATAATTGATTCCCCTGCTCAGCAGAATATTATAAGTACTTCCGCAGATCTGCCGCAGCAGAGGATGTGATGTCCTCATGGATATCTTTATCCTTTGAACCCTTACAGGAATCTTTGAACCGGGCGGGAAGGATTCGCGTCATGCAATGGGTCACGGGGGATTTGGCATGAGTGGATCCTGAACCGCATCATGAACAGCCCGTTTGAGGGAGTGACGGTCTTATGCAACATCCGGCAGAAAGATCTGAGAAGAAAAGAATCCTGTCCGACCTGTTCAGCAGGCCCGAATCCCTGCCCGTTGTCCTGTTCATCCTGTTCTTTACCATCCTCTACGGGGCCGGCCCGGAACTTCGGTCCGCAAAATATGTTTTTGAGCCCCCCTGGCTGCTTTTTACCCTGAATACCGTTTTCGTTACAGGCCTGGGCCTTCTGGTCGCCTGGCTGTGTCTCAGGATTTTTCTGCGCGGCGGGTTTCTGAATATCCTCCTGCTGGGCTGCGGGATGCTCGCCTTCGGCTTGTCCTCCTTCGTTGCCGGGTGGCTGATCCGCCCCCCCCGCAGCCTGAACGACGCGGTGACGATCCACAACATTGGGGTTCTCTGCACGGCGGCTCTTTACTTCCTGAGCTCCCTGTTCACGGCATTTGGATTCTCGATGGAGATCGGGACTCGCAGGGGCATGATCGCTGCTGCCGCCTGCAGTGCCGTGTTGCTGTCGAGCGCTGCACTGACATCGGAGACGGTGCACCAGGTCCTTCCGCCCTTTTTTGTCATCGGGGAAGGCCCTACCGTCATCCGGCAGGTTGTCCTTTCCGTCTCCGTCACGCTTCTGATCACTTCCGCCCTGCTGTTGATGACCGTTTACGCAGAGAGGAAAACCGGATTTCTCCTTTATTCCATCAACGCACTGCTGCTGATCGGCGCAGGGATCGTCGGTGTTGCCATCGGGGCCCCCGGCAGCCCCTTCAACTGGTTGGGGCGCGCCTCGCAGTACCTGGGAAACGTCTACCTGGTCGGCGCCGCAATGAAGGCCCTCGGGGAAGCCAGGAGCAGGGGGACTACCGTCGAGAAGGCACTGGCCGCCTTCTTCAGAACGTCCGAAACACATTTCAAGGCCCTTGTCGAGCTGGCGGCCGACGCCATCGTCTCTATCGACCACAAGGGGAAGATCATCCTGATGAACCCGGCCGCGGAGGAAACGTTCGGGTATGGCCGCAATGAGGCCGCCGGCCAAAGCCTGGCGGAGCTGATTGTTCCCGAGCAGTCCCGGGAGCTCTTTCACGCATGCCTGTACGGTGAGCCCTGCCGCAACATCGGGATGGATCTGAAGAGAAAGGACGGCACGATCCTGCCTGCCGAGTTGTCCTTTTCCCCGGAGATGCGCTCCGGGGCAGTGGCGACAAGAACCATCATCATCCGCGACGTCACCGAGCGCAGGCGGGCGGAGGCGGCCCTGCAGGAGAGCGAGGAACGCTACCGGGGTCTCTTCGAGAGCATGAGTGAAGGGTTCGCCCTTCATGAGCTGCTCTACGACGAAAGCGGCGAGCCCTGCGATTACCGCTTCCTGGACGTCAACCCGGCCTTCGAGAGGCTGACCGGGCTGAAGCGGCAGGACGTCGTGGGCAAAACGGTAGCCGAGGTCCTGCCCGGCACGGAGCCGTATTGGGTCAAGCGGTATGGCGAGGTCGCTCGCACCGGCACGCCTGCCCATTTCGAGAGCCACTCCTCGGTGCTGGGCAGGGACTACGAGGTTTTCGCCTACCGGCCCGCATCGGGACAGTTTGCGGTGATCTTCATGGACATCACCGAGCGCATCGAGGTCGAACAGGCCCTGCGCAGGAGTGAATCGCGGTATCGCTCGTACATCGAAGTCACAGGCCAGATGGGTTGGACGACCAATGCCGACGGCGAGGTTGTCGAGGACGTGCCCGCCCTGCGACAATTCACAGGCCAGAGCGTCGACGAGATGCGGGGTTGGGGCTGGTCGAAGGCGCTTCATCCCGACGACCTCGAGATCACCCTGGCCGTCTGGCGAAAAGCGGTTGAAGAAAAACAGGGCTACGACACGGAATACCGCCTGCGACGCCATGACGGCGTCTACCGGTATTTTCTGGCCCGCAGCGTGCCGGTCCTGCAGGATGACGGCAGCGTGCGGGAATGGGTGGGCACATGCATCGACATCACGGAGCGCCGCAAACAGGAAGAAGAGCTTCGCAAGCTCAACCGGACGCTCCGGGCGCTGAGCCGGAGCAACGAGGCCCTCATGCGCGCCGAAGAGGAGTCGGCCTTCCTGGAGGAGGTCTGCCGCATCGTCATTCAGGATTGCGGCTATGCCATGGTCTGGATCGGCTATGCCTCGGACGACGAGAACAAGACGGTGCGGCCCGTCGCCCATGCCGGTTTCGCCGAAGGGTACCTGGAGACGCTGAACCTGACCTGGGCCGACCGGGAACGGGGCAGGGGCCCCACCGGGACGGCAATCCGGACAGGGAAACCGATCCTGTGCGCCGACATGCTCACCGATCCACGGTTCGAGCCCTGGCGCGACGAAGCCATCCGGCGAGGCTATGCCTCGTCCCTCGCCCTGCCCCTGCTGGACGGCGGGAGGGCCTTCGGCGCCGTCACCATTTATTCGAACCAGCCCGATCCCTTCTCCGCAGAGGAAATCGAGTTGCTGTCCGAGATGGCCGACGATCTGACTTACGGAATCGAATCGCTGCGTCTGCGCCTGCAGGGCCGGCAGACCCTGCAGGCCCTGCAGGCTAGCGAGGAGCGATTCCGGCAGCTGGCCGACTCCATGCCCCAGCTGGTCTGGACGGCAGAACCCGACGGCAGGGTGGACTACTTCAACAGCCGGCTCTCATTATTTACGACCTGTGGGCCATGGCGGCCCGCCGTTAACGACGAGGACCGAACACGGACCGTCAAGGCGTGGAAGAGTGCAGTCCGGACCGGGTCGCCCTACGAGATCGAGCACCGCATGCAGATCGCCGGCGGCAGGTTTCGCTGGTTCCTGACGCGCGCCGTCCCCGTGACCGATGAGACAGGGCAAGTGAGGAAGTGGTACGGCACATCGACGGACGTGGATGACCGCAGGCGGGCGGAAGAGGAACGCGAGATTGCCCGCATCGAGGCCATAACCGAGAAAAGTCGCATCGAAGCCCTCATGGAAGCACTCCCCGTCGGCGTCGCCATGGTGGACGAAACGGGCGGAAACGTCCGCTCCAACATCATGTATGAGCAAATCTGGGGCGAGCCGCGCCCCGAGGCGCGGTCGGTTGACGACTATGACAAGTACAAGGCATGGTGGATCGATTCGGGCAGGCAGCTCGAGCACGATGAATGGGCCTCGGCCCGGGCCGTGAAGAAAGGGGAAACCGTCACCGGCCAGATGCTGCAGATCGAGCGATTCGACGGCACCACTGCCTTCGTCATGAACAGCGCCGTCCCGATCCATGACGTCGACGGAAAGATTGCCGGTGGCGCCGTGGCCATCCTGGACATCACCGAGCGCATCGAGACCGAGCGGGCCCTGCAGAAGGTGAGGGATGAGTTGGAGGACAAGGTCCGGGAGCGGACGGCGGAGCTGATCTTGCTCTTGGAGGATCTCGAGAAGAGCCGGGATGACCTGCGCAAACTGGCCTCGGAGCTGGTCATGGCGGAAGAGAGGGAGCGCAAGAAGATTTCCGTGACCCTGCACGACGAGGTGGCCCAGACCCTTGCGGCAGCCAGGATGAGGATCGACCTGCTCAGGGGAAGGCCGGGCGACGACGATTCCCGGCGCGCGCTCGACGAGGCGCAGCAGCTTCTCGTGCAGGCCATCCGGGAAACCCGATCGTTGATGACCGACATCAGCAATCCCGTGCTCTACGACATGGGACTGCAGGTGGCCGTGCAATCGCTGACGGAGGAGGTGAAAGCCAGAAACGGGATTTCCTTCTCGAGCTCGTTCACCGGTAGTCTCAAGACCCTGGGCCAGGACATGGAAGTGATGATCTTCCAGCTGGTGAAGGAGCTTGTACAGAACATCGTCAAGCACAGCGGGGCCGGGACGGCGAGCATCCGGATCGTCGAGCAAAAGGACATCGTCAGGATGGTCGTCACGGATGACGGACAGGGATTCGATGTCGGCAACGTCGGCGCGGTCGGATTGGATGGCGGTTTCGGACTCTTCAGTATCCGCGAGAGGGTGAAATCGTATGGAGGGAAAATCAAAATCGAATCCGAGCCGGGGAAGGGATCGGAAGTAACCGTCACACTGCCCAAGAAGGCAGCAGACATCACCAGATCGCGCAATACCCGAAAAGGGAAAGAAAGGGTGTGACAGCAGGCATCCGAACCCGACCGGACTGTCGCAGGCGGCAGTCCGATACGGCAAAAAACGAAAAGGCGGCACCGGCATGAAAGAAAAAGGCCCATGAAATGACGGGCCTTTTGGTTCCCGTGGCCGTAGCTCCTTGCTTACCCCTCGATACTCACCAACCCCTCCCGGACGGCGTATTTCGTCAACTCGGCGATGCCTCGCATGTTGAGCTTCTCCATCATGTTCCGGCGGTGGGTCTCCACGGTCTTTACGCTCACGTTGAGGTGCGAGGCGATTTCCTTCGCCGCCATCCCCTCGGCCAGAAGCTGGAGGACCTCGCGCTCGCGCGGCGTGAGAACGGCGCCCGATCCGTGGGAAGGCCCGGGCGCCTTGTCGAGATACCCCTTGACCACCACTTCGGCGATCCTCGGACTGAGATACGTATTTCCCCCCGCCACATTACGGATGGCCGTGGCCAATTCCTCGAAGGCGCAATCTTTGAGCAGGTACCCTGACGCCCCTGCCTCGAGCATGCCCAGGACGTAGCGTCGGTCGGAGTGCATGGAAAGAGCGATGACCCGAACCCCGGGGGTTTCTTCCAGGATCTTCCGGGTGGCGTCAATCCCGTTCATGTCCGGCATGGACACGTCCATGATCACCACGTTGGGGTGGAGCTTCTGGACCAGCCGGACGGTCTTGCGGCCGTTTTCCGCCTCGGCGATCACCTCCATGCCGGCCTCTTTTTCGATCAGCGTCTTGAGTCCGTCCCGGATGATCTTGTGGTCATCCGCAAGCAAAACCCGGATGGTCGACATCTCTCTTCGCTCCTGCTTCTTTCTTTCCTGCATGGATCGGTGTGGTGGTTGCGCCCCGCCCAAGGGTCCGGAAGCCGGCACCTTCATCGAGGCCCGCTATCCGGGGATTCTTGCCTCTTTCCGGCATGGAAAGAAACGTTTGCTGCACAGGCAGGCCCGACATATTGATGAGGAGCGCAATACCTCTGCAACCCGGACAAATGACCCGTGGTTTTATTATTTATACCATTGAAGGCCGGCGGGCGAAATGGGAAATAACCCGAGGGGCCTTCAGTTTAATCCTGATCCTTTCTCCTCCTTTTCCTGAGAGGCCCGTAAGGGATTTTCCCGCCACGAATCATGGATTCACAGATTGAATTATTGCTGCTGATTGGTGAAAATTGTCGCGCGCAAAGACTGCAGAATTCCCCATCTTCAAAACGACCGATCCATGCCCGAGCGGGTCATGGACGGAACGAATCGAAAAGGAGGGAGCCATGAGAGACTTGCAGGGACAGATCAACGAGTGGATCTCGCGCAACAGGCAAAACTTGATCCGCTGTCCTTACCAACCCGGAAATCTCCTCATCACGAAATGGAGCTGCCGCAGGAGGCGTCTCAAGGCACAGAAGGAAGACCTGGCGAATGTAATGAGCGGCGACGTGATGGATTACGTTCACAGGCAGGGGCTGTCCATCTGCCTGACCTGCGATGCGTTGAAGAAGGCCGCTGCGTAAAACCGCTGCTTCATCCGTGGTCCCTGCGCCCGCAGGGCCCTGACGCACCCGTTCCCCTCTTCTCGGGCACATGCTGAAAAAAAGAAGGGCCGCCGGGGTTAGCCAATCCCCATGACGGCACCGAAGGAGGGGGACACAGAAGCTGTCTCATGTCTTGACCGGGATTTCCCCGGCCGCGGGCCGGGCCTCCCGGTTCCTGGAATCCTCACCGCAAGAATTCCCTTTCTGAAATTCGCTTCGACCGGGAGGCCTCCCATCGGGCTGCAGACGGGCCGGGCTGGTTGAGCGTCACGCAGGCCTATCGAACAAGAAGCACCGGGCATTTGGCCTCTCGCATCACCCGTTCAGCCACGCTGCCGAGGAGGCTCTTCAGGATGCCCGTCCGGCCGTGAGAGGCGATGACGATGAGGTCGGCCTTTCGCTCCTGCTGCTCCTTGAGGATCTCCTCGTAGGGGGTTCCCGACTTGACGTCGAAGGCAACGTCGATTTTCCTCGACTGCAGGATCTTGTTCGCCTCCTCCTGCATCTTGCGGGCGGCCTCCTTCTCGCTGTCGGACTGGACCTTCATCATCGTCTCGACGGGGATGCAGTAGTCGATGGCGCACTGCTGAAGCTGGTCGACGACGTGCAGGAGATAGATCTTCGCGTTGTTCTGCGCCGCGATGTCCACGGCCTCCTTGATGGCCCTGTCGGAATACTCGGAAAAATCCGTGGGAACGAGAATCGCTTTCGGTGCAAACATGATAAACCTCCTTTCCGGGTGTTGAAACTCTTCAATGGATTTCATTATAGGTTGGGGAGGCCTATTTTCCCATTGGCAGGAGCCTTAGCCATTCCTTCCAAATCCCTTAGGGCGGTCTCAGGGATCGGATGAGCCGGGGGCGTCGTTAAAAAAGTTGCGCTCCCCGAGCCGGGGTGAGGTAGAATTGACAGCGGCAAGGCCGCTGGCGCAAAGCACAGCCGCTGCCGATCGATGCGATCAATCCAAGAAGGGAAGGGGCTGCCGATGAACGAGAAGAAGATCACCGTGGAGAGACGGGGCCACGTGCTCCTCGTGGGGCTCAACCGCCCCGAAAAGATGAACGCCTTCGACGTTGAGATGTACCTGGAGATCTCCGCAGCCCTGGGCGAACTCGACCGGGACCGGGAGCTTCGCTGCGGACTTCTGTTTGCCCACGGGAAGCACTTCACGGCGGGCCTCGAACTGCCGAAATGGGCGCCGTTTTTCAGCGAGGCGACGTTTCCCGCCCTGCCCGCCGGGGCCTGCGACCCCTTCGGCCTCGATGAGGGAAGGCGCGTCGGAAAGCCCATGGTCATGGCCGCCCAGGGGATCTGCTACACCATCGGCCTGGAGCTCATGCTCGCCATGGACATCCGCGTGGCGTCATCGGATACGCGATTCGGGCAGATCGAGGTGAGGCGGGGCATCTACCCCGTAGGGGGCGCAACGGTGCGCCTGCACCGGGAGATCGGGTGGGGAAACGCCATGCGGTATCTCTTGACGGCCGACGAGATCCCTGCCGCCGAGGCGCTGCGCCTTGGCCTCGTGCAGGAGGTGACCGAGCCGGGCAGGCAGTTCGACCGGGCCCTCGAGATCGCGGAGAAAGTATCCGGGCAGGCACCCCTCGGCGTCCAGGCGACGCTCGCCTCGGCCAGACGGACCCGTTCGGAAGGCGAAAGGACGGCCATTGCCCGGCTGCTGCCGGATCTGGTGCCCATCATGGCAAGCGACGATGCCGCCGAGGGGATCCGGTCCTTTGTCGAGAGACGTCAGGCCCGGTTCAAAGGGCAATGAAGGCCCCCGCAAGACGCTGATGCGAAAGAGGGATCCCGTCTTTGCGGAATCCCTCTTTTTTGCTTCGGTGCTGCAAGCGCCGCTAGAGCCGGCAGCCCTCCTCGAAGTAGCGGGCATTGAGCTTCCGGCCGATGTTCATGACGACCGTGTGGACCTTGTCTCGCCTGGTCGCCAGGGCCCGTTTGGCAATGGAGCGCATCGAATAAAAGGCATGATAGGTCCGGATGTAGCCCTCCGTGAGCTCTTTTTTGGACATGTGGGCGGGCTTGATCACGACGTGATTGGCGTCGTAGCGCGACCAGTTGAAGTGCTCGATGCGGTCGTTTGCCTTCATTTCATCGAAGAGCTTTGTCCCGGGCAGGGGCGTCAGGACGTAGAAGTTTGCGCACTCCATGCGGTTTTCGATGCAGAAGTCGAGGGTCCGGGCGAATACGTCCGGTCCGTCGTTGTCGAGGCCGAACATGAAGGAACCGAGGATCTTGATGCCCGATTTATGGATCGTCGAGATGGATTGCTCGTATTCAGGCGCCCGGTTGAGCTTCGCCTTGCCCAGGGACCTGAGATTCTCCACGCTCGTCGTCTCGAAGCCCATGAAGAGCCACTTGCAGCCGCTTCGCGCGGCGAGCTCCAGCAGCTCCGGGTCTCGCGCCAACCGCAGATCCCCCTGACCGACCCAACGGCGCTTCAGCGGGATCAGGGCCGTGAAGAGCTCCTTCGAGCGCTCCGAGTGCCCGAACATGTTGTCGTCGATGAAGAGCAGATCTCCGGGCGGCAGAGCCTTGATCTCGTCGATCACCTCCTCTACGGGGCGAAACCGGAACCTGGATCCCCAGAACTCAGTGACGGCGCAGTAGTTACACCGGTTGGGGCAGCCCCGCGAGGTCTCGACGACATTCGGGAAGGAGTAGGCGCCGGGCTTCAACAGATCGAGCCGCGGGCGGGGCAGGCCGGCCAGATCATGCAGCGTTGCAGCACGATAGCTCCTCTGCAGTCTCCCGGCGAGAAAGTCGTCCAGCAGGTCGTTCCAGGCGTACTCGGCCTCGCCGATCACGATGGAATCGGCATGCTCCAGCGCCTCGTCCTGCATGAAAAAGACGTGCATGCCCCCGAGGGAGACTTTCACGCCCCTGCGGCGGAAGCCGTCGGCGATCTCGTAGCCCCGAAGGGCCGTGCAGGTCATGAGGGAAATCCCGACGAGGTCCGCGTCGACGGCGTCAAAATCGATCTCCTCGACGTTCTCGTCGAGGATGCTGACGTCGAACCGGTCATCGGCATGAGCGGCAAGGATGGGCAGGTTCAGCTGGGCGACGGAGGACTTGGTCCGCCGCCTGGAGATGAGTCGGTCTTTGTCGGGAGCAGGGTGAATGAGAACAAGCTTGGGATACTTCATTTCGATCACCGATCGGCTGGCGGTGAGAGCGCCAAACCGGCCCTCCCGAGGGAGGGCCGGTTTGCGCAAGTCAGCTTAGTAACGCCGCCCGCCTCCGCCCCCGGCACCCGGCCTGCCGGGGCCGCGGCCGAAGCCGCCCGGACGGGGACGGCTGTCTCTGCCGAAGCCGCCGCCTTCCTGACGATCCTTCGGCGGCCTGGCTTCGCTCACCACGATGACCTTGCCGTGGAGCTCGCCGCCGTTGAAGGACTCAATGGCCTTGCGGGCGCCTTCCTCGGTTTCCATCTCCACGAAGCCGAACCCCTTGTTCAGGCCCGTCATCCGGTCCTTGATGAGGCTCACCGACACGATCGTGCCGGCCTGGGAAAAATTAAAACGCATTTCCTCTTCCGTCGCCTCGCTTGAGAGGTTTCCGACGTATAGTTTCCTGTTCATGTTCGTCTCCTTTCATTGGTCTGTCTTCCTCCGGATCTTCCAGGATCAGGGGCCAGGGCCCCTGCAATGTACGGCAGAGGAGGGATCACTCGGAAGATTCAGCAAGGGCACTTCCCCGCATCCACAGCGCGAAAGTGCCCCCTGAATATCGGGTCGGCTTAGAGCGCCCTGACATTTTCGGCCGCGGGGCCTTTCTGGCCCTGCTGGACTTCGAAGCTCACGCGCTGGCCCTCTTGAAGGGTCCTGAAGCCGCTGTCCTGGATCGCGCTGAAGTGTACGAAGACGTCATTGCCTTCGTCGGTCTCGATGAAACCGAAGCCCTTGCGCTCATTGAACCATTTGACTTTGCCTTCTGACATTGCTTTTATCCTCCTTTCGAAAATTTTTCAGGCGGATAAAAAACAACGGCAGAAATAAAAAAACCACCACTTTGAAGAGCATGGTGGTCAACCTCTACACGACAAAATGTTCACATCCGGCCTAGATCACAGCGGGAGCTTTCAAACAGACTCACCGATGCAAGTCGTGTGATGCTACACGGCTTTCCTCCCCCGGTCAAGGGTTATTTCCGTCGTTTTTTCCATGCTGCCGGGCACCTGGAATTGCAAGTCCAAACCCGGACCCCGGCGAAATCAAAGAGATGTGCTCCGCATCGCGCATCATTTCACGGGGATGAACTTGTCGCCTGCGCGCAGCGTTTTCACTCCCCGGCGCGGGACTTCCGCCATGGCCATGGCCACCTTGTCCGTCACGGGCACCGAGGTCACGGTCTCGATGCACTGAACCTCCAGGATCCCTTCCAGGAGGGTCACCTTCGTGATGGCCTTTCGGTTGTAGAACTTCACGTTGCGGGTGAACACCACCAGGTTCTTCTTGAAATCGACCTTCGGCACCCGCTCCCCCGGCTTGAAAGATTTCCAGACGGCGGCAAAGGTCGACCCGTCGCCGATGTAGCCGGCGACGGTTTTCTGCTGGCCCCCGGGAAGCTTCTTGAGCGCAGAGACCGGATAATCGCCGTCCCACTTGTTCACGATGGACAGATTGGACGGCAGGGCCCCCGCCGGAGCCGCCTTCGTCTCGCCCTTGCTCTTCGGCGGCACTGGATCTTTGGCCAGTGCCGGCTGGCCTGCCATGCCGGAAAGGATCCCCAGGGCCGCCACCGCAACCACCCACCGCATCGCCGCTTTCATGTTCATCTTTCCCTCCAGGCCCTGATGTTTTGTCGGATCATGTTAATACACGTTTCGATCCGATTCAAGAAACGTCTTTGCTTGATCGGGGACGCCGATTCACCTATACTGCTTGACCATGATCACTCGCAAACCCAAGCTTAAAAAAGAAGGAGGGCAACCGCCATGATGACCGGGGAGCAGTATGTCGCGAGCATCAAAAAAATGCGGCCGAACGTCTACAAGTGGGGCAAGCTCATCGAGGACGTGACCACCCACCCCGCCACCCGACTCCATGTGCAATCCGTCAAGCGATCCTACGACCTGTCCTTCGACCCCGAGAAAGCACCCGTCTACACGTCAAAATCGCCGCTGACCGGCGAGACGGTCCACCGCTGGAACTCGCTCATGCAGTCGGCCGATGACGTGATGGGCAATTCCAACATGAAGCGCGAGCAGTACCACCAGTCGGGCACCTGCCAGGGCGCGACCTGCGCCGGATGGACGGCAATGAACGTCCTTTGGGATGCCACCTGGCAAATGGACAAGGATCTGGGTACGAATTATCACGAGCGGGTCAAGAAGTTCTGGAAGTACATGGAAGACAACGGTGTGGCCATGTCGGGGGCCATCACCGATGCCAAGGGCAACCGCTCCCAGAGGCCCTCGCAACAGAAAAACAAGGACAGCAACCTTCACGTCACGGAGATCCGGCCAGACGGTATCGTGATCCGGGGCTACAAGTGCCAGATCTGCGGCGTGGCGGCGGCCCACGAGATCGTCGTCACGCCGGGCAGCGGCTACGGCGAGGCCGACAAGGACTTCTGTGTCGCCTGCGCGGTGCCCCGCGACGCGAAGGGGCTCACCATCGTCGAGACCCGGCGCCCCAGCGACGCCCGGGATGAGGAAGAGGGGTGGGACGCCCCGAAGGCGGGCAACATCACCCAGACCTTCCTCATCTTCGACGACGTCTTCGTCCCCACCGAGCGCGTCTTCATGTGCGGGGAGTTCAAGTACACCGGGAAGCTTCTCATGAACTTCACGGCCATCTACCGGGCCGCCATCGGCGCTTGTGTCGCGGGCCAGGGAGATATCATGATCGGGGCGGCCATCAACATGGCCCGGGCCAACGGCCTGAGCATGCGGCCCTTCCAGGAAAAACTCAACCAGATGGCCATCAACAACGAGATCACCTATGGTCTGGGCCTCGGCTCCATGATGAGGGGAAAGAAGCAGCCCTCGGGCCTCTTCGTCCCCGATTCGCTGCTGGCCCACGCCAACAAGACCCAGGTGGCAAAGCTCCCCTACGAGACGAAGGTGCTCGCCCAGGACATCTCCGGAGGGATCGCCGAGACCGGGTGCTTTCCGTCCTGGGCCGATGTCCAGTCGCCCCTTTACGGCAAACATATCCTCGAGGCTTTGACCGCCGGGGCCGACGGCGAGACGCGGGCCCGGGCGGCGCGTCTCGTCGAGTGGCTCACCGTGGGCGGCGGAATCCCGGGCTGCATGCACGGAGGGGGCTCACCCGACGGGGCAAGGCTCGTCGTCAGGGCCTTCACGCCCTGGGAGCAGTATGCCGCCGAGGCCAAGCGCATCGCCGGGATCGCGGCGGAGCTGGCCGAACCCGTACCGGTAAAAAAATAAGGACCCCGTGAAAGAGAGGTGTGCCATGCTGGAGAACTGCAGGTATCTCGAAGGGAAGAAGGGTCTCATCGTCGGGATCGCAAACGAAGAAAGCATCGCCTACGGCTGTGCCGTGCGGTTCAAGGCGCTGGGGGCAGCCGCCCAGGCCATCACGTACCAGACCGAAAAGGCGAAACAGTTCGTCGAACCCCTTGCGAAGGAGCTTGCCGCGGAGATCTTCATGCCTCTCGATGTCCAGAAGCCCGACCAGATGGATGCCCTCTTCAAGGCCATCGGCGACAGGTGGGGCCGGCTGGACTTCCTCGTTCACTCGATCGCCTACATGCCCAAGGATGACCTCCAGGGGCGCGTGATCGACTGCTCGCTTGCGGGGTTTCTCATGGCCATGGACATCTCCTGCCACTCCTTCATCCGGATGGCAAGGCAAGCCGAGCCCCTGATGAGCTCCGGAGGGTGCCTGATCGCCATGAGCTACTACGGCGCAAACCAGGTGGTGAAGAATTACAACGCCATGGGGCCCGTCAAGGCGGCCCTGGAGAGCTGTGTGCGCTACCTTGCGGCCGAGCTGGGCCCCAAGAGGATCCGGGTCCACGCCCTCTCTCCGGGCCCCCTGAAGACAAGGGCCGCCTCGGGGATCGGTAAATTCGACGAATTGCTGGAGCAGGCCGAGAGGAAATCCCCGCAGCACCGCCTCGTGACCGTGGACGACGTCGGCGCCATCGCGGGCTTCCTGGTCAGCGACCACGGCGATGCCCTGACGGGGAACATCACCTTCGTCGATGCCGGCTATCACATCATCGATTAGCGCAGGGGGGCACGACAGCCCCTGGACGGCAGGGAGCACGGTATGATGCCGCAGAGAAGTCTGGGTCTGACCAGCGCCACGGCGCTCGTCGTGGCGAACATGATCGGGGCGGGTGTTTTTTCCACGAGCGGCCTCCTGCTCGCGGATCTCGGCTCGCCGTGGTATGTGCTTTTCGCCTGGGCCGCAGGCGGTGTGCAGGCGGCCCTCGGGGCGATGTGCTATGGGGCGCTTGCGCGGCGCATCCCCGAGTCCGGAGGCGAGTACCTCTTTCTTTCCCGCACCCTGCACCCGGCGGCAGGATACGTTGCGGGGTGGCTCTCGCTCCTTGTCGGCTTCTCGGCACCGCTGGCTGCCGCAGCCTTCGCATTCGGCGCCTACGCTAAACCATGGCTCGGGGGCGTCCCGCCCGCACTGGCCGGTTCAATCCTGATTCTTGCCTTTGCGGCCGTTCATGCCGTCGAGGTCCGGCGAGGCGCATTGGTGCAGAATTGGGCGGTCCTCTTCAAGGTCGCCCTGATCGTCGCCTTTATCGCGATGGCCGCCTGCAAGATCGGAGTGCCTGCGGCGCCACTCGATCGCCCTTTCCCCGTTGCGGCCTTCGGGGTCTCGCTCATCTGGATCTCCTTCAGCTATTCCGGCTGGAACGCCGCGGTCTACGTCGGCGGTGAGGTGCGGGACCCGGAAAAGACGATCCCCCGGTCGCTCCTGCTGGGCACAGCGCTGGTTACCCTGCTTTATCTGGCGCTCAACACCGTCTTCGTCTTTGCGGCTCCCATGGCCGAACTGGCCGGGAAGCTCGATGTGGGGCGAATCGCGGCCCGGGCCATCGGCGGGGCTGTCCTGGAGGAGGCCGTGGCGGGACTGATCGCGCTTGCGCTCGTGAGCAGCGTCTCCTCGCTTGTCATGGCCGGCCCCCGCGTCTACGCGCAGATGGCGGCCGACGGGGTTCTGCCCGGGGGGCTTGCCGTAACATCGGGCCCCCCGAGGGCGGCGATCGCCCTGCAGGCGGGGCTTGCCCTTTTCTTTCTCTGGAGCGCAACATTCGATGCGCTCCTCACCTGGATCGGATTCACCCTCAGCATCAGCACGGCGGCAACCGTGACGGCGCTGATCGTTTTGCGAAAACGGGAAGGAAGCGCCATATCCGTGCCCGGATACCCCGTTGTTCCCTGGCTCTTTCTGGCCGGAGTCGTGGCTATGACGGTCTTCACCGTGATGCAAAGGCCGATGGAGAGCCTCGTGGGGTTTGCTACGATCCTGGCCGGGCTGGCGGCATGGAGAATCCAGAAAAGAAGGGATTCGGGCTTCGGGACTCCGGATTCGGGATAAAGAATACGGAATTCTGTATTCCGGAAGCCTGAATCCGGATGCCGGATTCCCAACTATCAGACACTTTCTTTCAGCTCATGCAGGAGGCACTGGCGTGAAAACCGGTCAAAAACTGGGCAGGCGGGGAATTCCTTGAACGGGCCGGCGGGGTGGCAGGGCTGCTGACGTTCGGGGCGTGGGCGACGCCTGCCGTGGCGCAAACGGGGGATGCGGGCCGCAAGCCCTCCAAGGCCGACCCCTCCCGGGTCAGAAAGATCCTGGACGGGATGGAATCGCAGATCGGCCGTTACTGGAGCACTCCCCGCAAGGATGCCGAGTTTCTCCACCTCATGGTGAAGGCAACGCGTGCGGTCCATATCCTCGAAGTGGGGACGTCCCAGGGCTACTCGGCGATCTGGATGGGGCTTGCCCTGGAAGAAACGGGCGGCCGGCTGATGACGATCGAAATCGACACGGAACGACACAGGCTGGCCCGGAAAAATGTCCAGGACGCCGGCCTTGCCGGGAGGGTCACCCTGATTCGGGGGGATGCCCACAGGGAAATTGCGGGGCTAAGGGGCACCTTTGATTTCGTGTTCCTCGATGCCGACAAGGACGGCCAGATGGACTATTTCAGGAAGCTCTACCCGAACAAGCTCGCCCCCGGCGCGATCATCGCAGTGCACAACGCCATCTCCGAGGCCGGTGACATGAAAGACTATGCGGAAACGATCCGCAGGCTCCCCGATTTCGACACGGTCATCATCAGCACGACCCTGGGTGACGGAATCAGCCTGAGTTATCGCCACCGGGCTTCGTGAAGGAGCGGAATGCACAAAAAGCCCCTCGCACCAGGGGCTTTTCATTTCAGTCCAGACCGCAACGGAAATAATGCACGGAGTGAATCAGCGGGCGAGGGGGCCGTTGGCAAGGAGGTGAATCTGGTAGGAGATGACGCCAGCAAAGAGCAGGGCCGTGCCGGCAAGGATCACCCGGAAGAGCCTGAGACGGCTGTAGAGGCAGATGAGGACCAGCAGGGAGGAGACGGCCGCGACCTTCCAGATCCAGAAGCGCTCGCCATAGGCGTCGATAGCCGCCCGGACAACGGGGTTGCACTCGGCACCCCCCGTGGCGAGGATCACCTGCGTGAAGATGGCATCGAGGATGTTCAGCCCGGCCACGAGAATGACAAGCGAAGCAAGCCCCACGCCATACTCGAACTGATGCAGATCCTCTCTTGATGCCTTCATCGGTTTCACCCTGTTTATTTTATCGGGCAATCCTGTCAAGACCTTGAGATCTTCTTTCCGGACAAATTTCTTAACCTTACAAATTTATTAACCTTCGAGCGGATCGAATTTCGAAAAAATAATTTTGCGGTTATATGCCACCGGATAACAGACGCAGGTCGTCATCTTGTCCCGGAAATTCTCATTGACAGGAAGAAATTATTTTTATACCTCAATAATAGAGATATCAAATATCATAGTATCAACCAAACAGGCAGGATTGAATGCAGGATGACCGGCTGATATACATGCTCGCCATGGCTCATCTGGCGGTGCGAACCCACATCGGCAGCGAATTCCTGAAGGAGGGGATCAAGGTCACCTTGCCCCAGGCAACGGTCCTCTTTCTTCTGCAGGAAAAGGACGGGCGGATGCTGTCCGAAATCGGCCAGGCGATCGGTGTGGACAATTCGGCCGTCACGGGTCTTGCCGATCGGCTTGAGAGGGCGGGTTACGTCACCCGGGAACCGAACCCCGGGGACCGCAGGGTCTGGCACCTCCACCTCACACCGCAAGGCAGGGGCGAGGCTCAAAAGGCATCCGGTGTCGTCGGTCGGGTGAATGCGGAGGCCAGGGCGGGATTCTCCGAGCAGGACATCGAAGGTTTCAAAAGCGTGCTGAAGGGTTTCTATAAGAAGTTCAGGAAATGACCCTTGCCGGGAGGTGAGTATGGAGAAGGAACAGATCCGAAAATACGGCCTGGAGCTCGGGGTGGATGCCGTCGGCTTTGTCGCCCTCGAGGACTATAAGTCACCCAAGTCGCCGGATCCGAAGAGCTATCTGCCGAAGGCGAAGTCCATCGTCGTGCTCGCCCACAGGATGATCGACGGGGCCCTCGACAGCAAAAACCCGCGGTTCAACATCGCGGGCCGAATGGCGGTGATGGACACCTCGAAGAGCCACCTCTACCTCATGGCGCGGTTCATCGAGGGGCGAACGGGCAAAAAAACATCCCCGGTGCTTTCCTCCTACCCCCTCGACATGGAGGCCCCGACCCTGGGTCTTGTCGGCGATATCTCGCTGAGGCACGCCGCCGTTGCGTCGGGCCTCGGGGTCTTCGGCCGGCACAACCTCGTGATCCACCCGCGCTTCGGGTCCCGGCTGAGCTTCACGGGGCTCCTCACGGAGCTGCCTCTCGCCTCGGATGAACCTCTCAAGGAAGATCTGTGCAACAACTGCGGCCTCTGCGTCGAAGCCTGCCCGGGAAAGGCGCTCGAGGCGGAGGGCAGGACGGAAGAGCTGAAGTGCCTGAAGGCATCCCAGCCGTTCGGGATCCCGGGCCTGTACGGCTATCTCCGCAAGTTCATCGGGAAAACGCCGGAGGAGCAGCAGGCCATTCTCAAGGACCCGAAGCTCATGAGCCTCTATCAGGCATCCTTCATCGGGTTCCAGTACACCTGCTTCAATTGCATTGCCGTCTGCCCCATCGGCGAGATGTGCTGATGAGTTGAGCAGCAGGAAGCGGGGCGGCATGCCCCGGAAAAGAAAGCCCCTTGCATCGGAGGGGCTTTTTCATGTCCGGGACTTTTTGGCCAGCCAGCGGGATTTCAAAAAGAAGTACCCGACGATGAAAAAAGTGGCCAGGGGGGTGAGCCATTCGGGAACGTGGTAGCCGAAGCCGTGGACAAGCATCACGCAGCCCAGGACGAAGACGGAGTACATGGCTCCGTTTTTGAGAAAAACGTATTTCTTGATCCTGTCGACGCCGTAGACCGTAAGCTGCCGGACAACGATGGCGCCTATCCCGTTTCCGAGCAGGATCAGGGGCACCGCGAGGGTGAAGGCGAAGGCCCCCACGACGCCGTCGATGGAAAAGGTCAGGTCGATCACCTCCAGGTAGAGGATCTTCCCGATGTCGGACATGTGGCCCTCGCCGGAGAGCAGGCGCGCCTCCTGCTCCTCGGCGTAGCGCTTGAAACCGTGGGTGATGAAGAAGGCCGACGAGCCCACGACGGCCCCGAAGGCAAGCATCGGGCTGTCATCGAGGGCAAACCAGACGATCGCCGTCAGCGCAATGGAAACGACAGCATAGAACCAGGCCCCCTGGCGGGCGAAGATCCGCTCGACGGGGAGTCCGTATTTTTTCGGCTCGAGAAAAATCCAGTGACAGAAGAGAAATACAAAAAAGACCCCGCCTCCCATGAGCAGGACGGGAGAGCTGTCCTCGATGGCCTTGAGGGCCACCGGGTCGCCGGTGAGGCTCGCCGTGAAGGCATCCCAGGGCCCCAGGCCCGGCGTCATGACCCAGACGATGAGCCAGGGAAGCGCGCCTCGGACGACGAAGACCGCGATCAGGATCCCCCAGGTGAGAAACCACCTTCGCGCCCAGGGCTGCATGCCCTGCAGGACCTCGGCGTTGATGATGGCGTTGTCGATGCTGGTGATCGACTCGAAGAGGGCAAGCCCCAAAACGATCAGGATCGCTGATGTTATATCCATTGCCGCCTACCCTGTGCGATTCGGAACAGAATACACGGGGACAGGATAAGGAGCAACGTTCCCCCCGTCAAGTCAAAAGGCTTTTTCTTGCCGCCTCGAACCGGCGCACCATTCGCCGGAAAGCCGGCATGAAGGACCATTCAGAACCGAGGGGATGATTCTTTCCCCCCGATACCGCGTAAGCGGAATCCTCCAGGGCACTGATCAGGACCAAACCCGGACGGTCGATCGGAAAGGCCTCGCCCGCACGGATCAGATGATCCCCCGGGGTGCCTGCCTGGGTCAGCCACAGGACCCCTTTGCTGCACGAGACGATTCTGCCCGCAACTTCCCCGTCCAGCCGGGTCAGTTCATCCCGGCACAGCCTGTGTGTATCCTCTGATTTCATCATCGAGCCCTCTCCGTCTTGAGATGTGGTTGGACTGGCGGGCCTTTCAGTAAGCTCCACCCTTTGACGGAATCGAGTATAGGCCCGATGAAAGATGGACAACAGATTCAGCAATTGAATTTGTTTGGCAAACAGATGTGGTTTTTTAAAACTGTTATCGTAATAAAATAGGGCAGCTGTATCTTCCCGGTTTCTGCGGGGAACCCTATGATTCATTATAAGAAAGGGAACCGGACATGAAAACGAAAGCGAACGCTCTCTACGAGGAAGTGGCCGGGAAGATGGACCATCTTATCCGGCACGGCACCTACCGGACGGGGGACCGAATACCCTCGATCCGGGACATCAGCCGCTCCATGAAGGTGAGCATCTCGACGGCACTCGAGGCCTATCGCCTTTTGGAAGTGAAGGGGCTCATCGAGGCGCGCCCCCAGTCGGGCTACTACGTCTCGCCGCCGCGGCTTATGCCGGTTACGGAGCCGCAACTCTCCAGGGCGGATCTGAAACCGGCCGAAGCGAGTATCAGCGAGATCGCGCGGGTCATCGTGAAGGATGCCTCAAGCCCGTCCTTTGTCAACCTCGGCATGGCGACGCCGAACGTGGACCTTCTGCCGGCTAAAAAGCTCAACCGCATGCTCGCGAGTGTCGTGCGGGCAAAGGACGCAACGAGCGTCTCCTACATCTTCTCGAACGGCTACGAACCGCTTCGCATACAGATCGCCCAACGGGCGATCCAGGCCGGCTGCCCGCTGACCCCCGACGAGGTCGTCGTCACCACGGGCTGTCACGAGGCGATCGCCATAACGCTTCGAGCCCTGTGCCGGCCCGGGGACGCCGTGGCCATCGAGTCGCCCTTCTTCTTCAACCACCTGCAGGCCATGGCCGCCATGGGGCTGAAGATCGTGGAGATCCCATCGAGCCCGAAAGAGGGGATCAGCCTGGAGGCCCTGGCCTACGCCCTGGAGCAGGCACCCGTGAAGGCCTGCCTGGTGAGCGCAAACTACAGCAACCCCACGGGCAGCTCCATGCCCGATCACCGCAAGAAGTCCCTGGTGAAAATGCTTGCCGAAAGGCAGATCCCGCTCATCGAAGACGACATCTACGGCGATCTTTCCTTTTCCGACGCGAGGCCCCGGGCGGCAAAATCCTTCGACCGGGAAGGGCTCGTCGTCCTCTGTTCGTCCTTCTCGAAGACGCTTGCACCGGGGTACCGCGTCGGTTGGGTCGCGCCCGGCCGCTATCAAAGGGAGATCGAGCACCAGCGCATGATCAACACGCTGGCCCCTGCCTCGCCCACCCAGATGGCCGTGGCCGAATTCCTGGCCAGCGGGGGCTATGAACGACACCTGCGCAAGGTGAGGCGGATCTACGAAAAGCAGCTGGGTCGGATGCTCGAGGCCGTCCGCCGGCTCTTTCCCGAGGGGACGAAGACGACCCGTCCCGACGGCAGCTTCATCTTCTGGGCGGAGCTTCCCGCAAGCGTGGATTCCCTGGAGCTGTTCCGTAAGGCAAGGGAACAAGGGATCTCGATTGCGCCCGGCCCGATCTTCTCGAATTCGGGCAAGTACAGGAATTTCCTGAGGCTCAACGCCGCCCACTGGTCGCCAGCGGTCGAGCGTGCCCTCGAGACCGTTGGCGAACTGGCGATGGGGAAGAACCACTGAGCCGGCAAGCTGGATCGTGCATCGCCCATCCAGGTTCGGAAAGGCCCTCTGCGGCTATTTTCCTAGCAGTCTGTTCAGGATCTGCCCAATGATCGTTTCCGTCTCCGGGGGCGGGGTGGTGAGAGAAACGAAACCCTGGGGTGCCTGGGTTTCCGATGCGGCAATCACCTTTCCACCTCTGGTTATCTCCACTTTCAAGGTGCCCTCGGCCGACGTCTTCCTGAAAAGACAGAGCGCCGTCAGCCCCTTCCCCTGATATTCAAACGGTACGGTTCCTTCCACATTCTGTGGCTTGGGCACCTCCCCGGTTGCCACAAATGCATAGTGACCGCTGACCTTGAGACCCGGTGTCCCCGAGACACTGATTTTCAAATCCGACTCCATCCCCTTGAAAGTGTCTCCGCAACCCCAGAGGATGAAAACCACCAGCGGGATGACAAACAACCGTTTTTTCATGGTATCTCCTGTGCTTGCTGTTTTATTACTCATTTGTTCTCAGTGATTTTATCGCAATCTCGCCGCGCTCGGATTCCGTCAGCAAACACCCGGCCAGGCATTTGCCGGCGCAATCGCCGGTACAGGGCTCGATGTGGATCGTCACGGTGGAGTTGGCCAGATGTTCTTTGATGGCCCGGGATAATCTCTGGGCCAGACGGTGTGAGCTCTCTACCGTCATTTTCGGGTCCACCTGGATATGGAACTCGACAAACCGGAAATGTCCGGCCTTTCTCGCCCTGAGATAATGGTAGCCGCGAACCGTACCCCGATTCTCTTCGATGAGATTCCGAATCCAGGCCCGCTCTTCCTCGGGCAGGTTGGCATCCAGAAGATCCCGGGCGGACTGCACCGTCAGATCATAGGCCGCCTTGATAATCAGGAGCGCCACGGCAATGGCGCAGACCGGGTCCAGCCCGTTGAGGTCATAACCCGGCAGAATCCATTGCCCGAGCCAGATCAGCGCGAGCCCCGCCATGACACCCACCGAGGTATAGACATCCGTTCTCAAATGCCATGCATCGGCCAGGAGAGCGACGGAGTCCGTTTCCCTGCCCACTTTGAACAGCTTTTGGGAAACGATGACGTTCGTGACGGCTGAGATCAGCATGACCCCGACACCCCAAAAGGCCGTCTCGATGGGCTCCGGATGGATAAACTTCTTGATGGCTTCATAGATGATCCACCCGGCAGCGAGAAAGATCAAAAGCGCCTCAACGGTGCCCGAGACATTTTCGATCTTCCCGTGGCCGAAGGGGTGATCGTCATCGGCGGGCTTGCTGGATGTCCTGACGGAGAACCAGGCGATGATCGCTGCCACCAGATCCATCCCGGAGTGAATGGCCTCGGAGATGACGGATACCGAGTTGATCACGATGCCAACAACGAGCTTCATCAGGACGAGAGCCGTGTTGGAAATCACAGAAAGAAGCGCAACCCGGGTTTTTCGTTTCTGCACATCCATGCGTTTGCTTCCTGCTTCCCGTTAGTCGAACAAATCCTGGAGAAATCCCTTCTTCTTGTGATGATAACTTCCATGATCCTTGTGGTCTTTCTCGCGATGTTTGTCATAGGGCTCCTCCTGCCTGGATGTCGGAACTGCCGGACGCGGCTCCGGCAGAACTGTCGGAGCTGAACGTTCAATAATTTTGTCGAGTTCCCCCCTGTCGAGCCAGACGCCTCTACACTTCGGGCAATAGTCGATCTCGATACCCTGTCGCTCGGACATCACTAAAGACACATTGCAGACGGGACAATTCATGATTTGCCTCCATGGTGGTTCGTATTCACTGTAAAATTCAGTCTCAACGCTAATCCTGAGAGGAAAGCTTCCTCAGAAGACAGCTGTCGGCTGTTTCCGTTACCGGTGATCGAATGCGGTATAAAAAGGATGGGTTTAAAGCTGGAGGGGAGGAGCTTTGTTTGTGTAAGCAGAAAAATCGAGAGATGAAGGAGGAGAAATAACGGCCTCGGTAACCCGGCCTGAAAAAACGAGGCAGGCATCCGTCACCAGAGACGCATTACATGCTATCGAAAGGGTGGAACCCGTTTCGATTTTATTCGGTGTACCCGAGGCCGAGCCTTTAACCTTGCAGATTGAGCAGGAGACGGACTGGAAGGGAAGATCGTCGTGGTGAACAGCCAATGCCAGCGACGTAAAAAAAAACAGTGCGGCAACGAAGATGGTTATGAGGTTTCGTCTTAAACAAGGTTTCATCTGTCCTCAGGCCCTCGCAGAATTTGGCTTCCTATCACTCCTGCGATTCCGCTGTCAAGGACAATAAATAACAAAGGGCTTCCCATCCTTTGAGTTAATCGCTTTGTTTTTCCCCGGTTCGCACTGCCGGCCCGGGATTATCTCCCGGTCATTGGATCCTGTCCCTGCACCCAGCATGAGGGACGCAAGCGAGCGGCCGTCGGCAATCCCCCCGCATTCGTCGAGAGTCAAGGAACGAGCAACGATCGCCTGGTTTGCGCGGACCCACCGGGATCTACGCACAGTTTGCGGCTCCGACGTGACTCACCCGGACTGTTTCAGATTTCCGGGGTTTTGTGCTATAAAAACGAGGATTGACAGGACGTGATCTTCCCCATATTCTCACAACCCTGACGTGAACCTCATCAAACGATTCAATGAACGGGGGGCATCGATGAAAATAGAGATACCTTATGGAGACGCAATCGACACGGTGGAGCTGGCGGACAGGAATATCGAGCAGGTCATCATTCCCAATTCCGTCGAGTCGGCCGATGAGATGGAAACGCTCCGGGGCGCCATATTCCGCCCGATGAATTCCCCGGGTCTCGATACCTTCCTGAAGGACCGCAAAAACATCCTCCTTGTCGTCAATGACGCCACGCGCCCGACGCCGACGGGCCGGGTCATGGAGATCATCCACCCGATGCTTGAGGGAAAAAATTTCAAGGTGATCATCGCGACGGGAAGCCACCGGGCACCGACGGAGGAGGAGTACGACTTCATCTTCGGGAAGCTCTACGGGGAGCTGAAGGACCGCGTCCATGTCCACGATGCAAAGAAGAGCGAGTGTTTCTCGCTGGGAAAGACCCGGCACGGCAACGAGATGATGCTGAACACGCTCGTCCGGGAGGCGGACGCCATCATCCCGATCGGGAGCATCGAGCCGCACTACTTTGCCGGATACACCGGGGGCCGCAAGTGCTTCATGCCCGGGGTAGCCGGCTATGACTTTATCACGGCCAATCACAGGCTGGCCATTTCACGGGCCGCCCAGGCCATGGTTCTGAAAGGAAACCCCGTTGCGGAAGAGTTCGCCGACGCGGAAAAACTTCTGGAAAAACTCAACATCTTCGCGATCATGACCGTCCTGGACGGCGAGCACCGGGTATACGCGGCGGCCGCGGGCGACCTGAAGGAATCCTTTTATTCGCTGCTCCCTAAAGCGGATGAAGTCTTCGTCGTCCCGATCCAGAGGCTGGCCGACATCGTCGTGACCGTTGCCATGGAGCCCAACGACATCGACCTCTACCAGTCGCAGAAGGCCCTGGACAACGGGAAGACGGCCCTGAAGGACGGCGGGATCATCATCCTGGTTTCCGCATGCCGCAGCGGGATCGGCTCACAGGCATTCATGGACCTGCTCAGCTCCGAAACGAGCTGCAAGGCCGTCATCGACAAGCTGGACCGGGAATACAAGCTGGGCTACCACAAGGCGGGCAAGATGGCCGAGATCGGCGTGAAGGCCCAGATGTGGGCCGTCACCCCCCTGGACGCTACCCTGATCGGCAAGGCCCACATGCGGCCCTTTGACAGCGTCTCCGAGGCCCTGAACGAGGCGCTCAGGGAGAAGGGCCCCGACGCGAAAGTCACCTTCATCATGGACGGAGGGATGACGATCCCGAGGCTTGCGGCGCCGTAGGGGCAGACAAGTACCATTGACAGAACAGAGCGGTTCCCCTATATTGCGCAGACTCAAAAAAGGGAACCCCGCCGGGAGCGATATCCACAGGCCCGATGCATGCCCGGCGTGACAAAAGCCTTAAGATAAGATCCTCACGGGAGGCAAGCGGCATGATCAGCGAAGAGATCAAGAAAAAGATCCGCGGCATCGTGGGGGCGGAAAACGCCCTCGATTCCGACCTGGACCGTTTCGGCTACTCCTACGACGCATCCTTCGTGCCGCTGCTGCCCGCAAAAAAGCCGGACCTCGTCGTCCGGCCCGCAACGACGGAGGAAGTGTCGAAGGTCATGGCCGTCGCCTACGAGCACGCAATCCCCGTCACGCCCCGGGGCGCGGCAACGGGCCGCACCGGCGGGAGCATCCCCCTGCAGGGGGGCATTTCCCTCTCCCTGGAGCGCATGATGAAGATCGTCGAGCTGGACGTGAACAACATGATGGTCTGGGCCGAAGCGGGGGTCCGCACGATCGATCTGTACAACGCCTGTGCCGCCAAGGGGCTCTTCTACCCGCCGGACCCGGCAAGCTGGAAATTCTCCACGATCGGAGGCAACGTGGCCGAGAACGCAGGCGGGATGCGGGCGGTCAAGTACGGGGTCACGTCCAACTACGTCATGGGCCTCGAGGTCGTGCTCTCCGACGGCACGGTGCTCCAGACGGGCGGCAAGGCCATCAAGAACGTCACGGGCTACAACCTGACGAGCCTCTTCACAGGATCCGAGGGGACGCTGGGCATCGTCACCAAGGTGCTCCTCCGGGTGATTCCCATGCCGAAGAAACGCGGTACGCTGCAGCTCATGTTCCGCACCCTCGACGACGGCTGCACGGCGGTCCACCGGATGCTGCAGTCAGGCCTCGTTCCGGCGGCAGCCGAGGTGATGGACCGTTTCTGCCTCGAGGCCGTGGCGAAGCACCGCAAGACGCAGCACGACCCGGCCATCGGCGCCTGCATCGTCATCGAGATCGACGGCGAGGACGACGAGGCGCTCGCGCTGCAGACGAAGCGGATGGAAGCCGTGGCGAAGGAGTGCGGGGTCTACGAGTTCCGCGTCGCCCAGTCGCAGCAGGAATCCGACGAGCTGTGGGCCATCCGGCGGGGCATCAGTTCCGCCATCGCCAGCATCCTGCCGAACCGCCTGGGCGAGGACATCTCGGTCCCGCGGGACGCCTTCCCCGAGGTGGTGCGCCGGATCGCGACCATCGCCGAGAAACACAAGCTCACCATCGCCGTCTACGGACACGCCGGCGACGGCAACATCCACCCCTCTATTCTCTGCGACCTGAGCAAGCCCGGGGAGGAGGAGCGGGTCCACAGGGCCGTCGAAGATCTGTTCGACGTGACACTGTCCGTCGGGGGGACCCTGTCCGGCGAGCACGGCATCGGCATCACCAAACGGCCCTACATCGCCAAGGCACTCGGCGAGTCCGGCGTGAAGACCCTGGGCGCCGTCAAGCAGGCCCTCGACCCTAAAGGCATTCTGAACCCCGGCAAGATCTGGTAAGCGGCAAAGAGGAAACGAAGACCCCATGTCAAACCATTCGAACGACAAACTGCTTCTGGAAGCCAAAAAAATTGTCAGCCAGTGTGACCGCTGCGGCACCTGCCTTCCGGTCTGCCCCCTCTTCGAGGCGAAAAATGTTGAAGCCTCCAGCGCGCGGGGCAAGAACGTCATCGCACGGGCCCTGACCGAGGGGGGCCTCGAACCCACACCGGAGATGCTGGCCAAGGTCAACTTCTGCCTGCTGTGCCGGGCCTGCGTCGATACCTGCCCGAGCAAGATCGCAACCGACGAAGCGATGATCAACATTCGCCAGTACCTCGTGAACAAGACGGGGGCTGCGAATACCAAGTACAAGGCCATGGGCGGTATCCTGAAGAGCCGCGGCATGGTGAAGCTCACGGCGAAAACCCTTGCGCTCCTTCGCAAGCTCGGCCTCGGCAGCGTCTTTCCCCACGGCATGGTTCCGGAAGAGTATACGCGGGCGCATTTCCTCGCCGCTTTCTCGGGGCCTGCCGCCCTGGGACAGAAAGCGCCGCCTTCGGATGTGGCCGTCACGGCGTCGACGCGGGTGGCCTATTTCGACGGCTGCGGCATGCGGATGATGTTTCCCGAAGCCGCCGCGGAGACGCTCAAGCTTCTGAAGGCCGGGACGCAGCCGATGGTAAAAGACAACGTGTGCTGTGGCCTGCCGCACCTGGCCCACGGGCTTCGCGACGAGTTCCTGGAGCTCGCTCGGAAGAACATCTCGATCTACGAGGATGCCGATGTCGTCGTGTGCGACTGCGCAAGCTGCGGCGGCACCCTCAAGCACATCGCCTCGTACTTCGCCAACGATCCGCACTGGAAAGACCGGGCGGCCGCCTTCAGCCGCAAGGTGATGGATCTGACCGAGTACCTGGCCAAGGTCGGCTACACGCCGCGCCAGAAGGTGGATGCGATCTTCACCTATCACGACCCCTGCCATCTCGGTCGGGGCCAGGGGATCAAGAAGCAGCCGCGAGACCTTCTCAGGGCGGCAGGCAAGTTCGTCGAGATGAAGGAGGCCGACGTCTGCTGCGGCGGGGCGGGTTCCTTTCACATGGACTACCCCGACATTGCCTCGACGATCCTCGACAAGAAACGGGCAAACATCGAAAAAACCGGCGCGGCCATCGTGGTGACGGGCTGCCCCGGGTGCCTGATCCAGCTCGCCAAGGCGGCAAAGGCCAGCGGCGGCAAGTTCAAGGCCATGCACATCAGCCAGGTGATCTGAGGAAAAATTCCCCCTCGCCAGGACTTCGACCGAAAGCCCCGCCGGGAGGACGAAGGAACCCCTCACGTTCCTGCAAAATGCCGGAGGAGCCGGTCCCATGAAGAAAATTCTCGTCGCGGGCGAGCAGGACCCCGTCCGCGAGGAGCTCAGCCTTGCCCTGATCGACGAAGGGTACGACGTGGTCACGGCCCGCAGCGGCGCCGAATGCCTCGCGGCGGCCGACGGGGGGGACTTCGATCTCGTGCTGCTGGCCATGCGGTTTGCGGACATGAACGGGATCGATGTCCTTCAGAGCCTGCGGAAGAGCCAGCCCGATACGACCGTCATCATGATGACCGCCCACGGCGACATCGAATCGACCCGCAGGGCCCTTTCGCTGGGTGCCTTCGACTTCATCCACCGGCCGGTGAAGTCCAGGGCCGTTGTCTCCATCATCAAGACGGCCCTGGAGATACGCTGCCTGCGCCGGGAATTCCAGCAGATCATCTACAAGAACAAGGAGCGCTACGGCTACCACAACCTGATCGGCAAGAGCGAGGCCCTTCAGGGCGTCCTCGAGGTCCTGGCGCGTGTGGCCACCAACGACGCGGCCACGATCCTCATCGAGGGGGCGAGCGGCACCGGGAAGAGCCTCGTGGCCAAGTGCCTGCACTACAACGGCCTGCGGGCCTACCAGCCCTTCGTGGAGATCAGCTGCGCCTCCATCCCCCCCACCTTGCTCGAATCGGAGCTTTTTGGCTACGAGGCAGGCGCCTTCACCGACGCCAAGCGGCCGAAAAAGGGCCTTATCGAGCTGGCCCATGGGGGCACCGTCTTCCTGGATGAAATCGGCGAGATGCATCCGGCCCTGCAGGCCAAGGTCCTCCAGGTGCTCGAGGAAAAAACGTTCAGGCGGGTCGGCGGCACAAAAAGCCTGGAGGTGGACACGCGCATCATCGCCGCAACCAACAGGGACCTGAAAGCGGCCGTCGAGAGCGGCGCATTCCGGCAGGATCTCTATTACCGGCTCAACGTGATCAACATTCAACTGCCCACGCTGCACGAGCGCAACGCCGATGTCATGCCGCTCGTCGAACACTTCATCCACCATTACAGCAGGGAGCTTCGCAAACCCGTCAAGACAGTGTCCGACGAGGCGCGGGAGCTGCTTGTCCGGTACGAATGGCCCGGTAACGTGCGCGAGTTGCTCAACACCGTCGAGAGGATCATGATCCTGGAGGACGGCGCGAGCATCACGCCGGGCAACCTGCCGCCGGAAATCCTGAAGCGCAGCGGCAACGGGAAAAAACCCCTCGTTCCGAACTCGGCCGATTTCCTCGATGAAGGGAGCGCTGCCGACTACCAGGCGCTCACGAGAGAGTTCCAGTCAGGCATGATCCACAGGGCCCTGCAGAGAAGCGGCGGCAACAAATCCGAGGCGGCCCGGGCACTCGGCCTTTCCCGCCTGGCCCTCTATCACCAGATGAAACGGCTCGACCTGTTGAAAAAATGAACGCTTACGATTTCATCACCTGTTAAAACATTTAACGCCTGTCGGCCCGCCGAAACACCCGTCGCGATCTTTCCGCAACGAATCCTGCAAGACCGAATCACCCGTAACGTTCTTGTCTCAAAGAGGATTATGCCTTCGGTCCCGCGCCGATGCCGGAGAACCCGGTCCGTCGAAATACCGGTTTTCGTTTTGGCACTTCCCTTGCTCTATGCAAGATGATTCCTGATCAAAATTTTTCCCGGGATCGGTTGTGCAGAGCTCCTCTCCTCCCCGTTGATTCTGTACACCGGACACGTGTATTAAAATTCCTCGCGCCAAGGTGCAAGGAATTTAGAAACT
>DCVI01000106.1 GCA_002327315.1 Syntrophaceae bacterium UBA2192
CGCCACGATCTCCCGGGTCACCGGCTGATACATCGCTTTTTGATCCATCGCGCTCCCTCCTGTCGCGGTTGCGTGTCTCACTTATATTTCTACCATCTTTCTTTGCGGAATTCCCGCCCTTTTGCCGCCTGCCAACGATCGGGCATGAAGAAATCCGTAATCGCCCTTGACAGGAGGCGTCGTAAGGCGTCATGGTTTCCTGCCGCGCAACCCGCTCGCAGGAACAGCACGATGCTGAAGATCGAACAACACGGGCCCGTCACCGTTTTCCGCATGGGGCGCCACGTTGCCAGTCGCAGGTGGGTCCTATACGAGGCGCACGCCTTTCTCATCGATGACACGATGATTGACACCGGCACGATTGCCGTACGCAACGAGTGGGCGCCGAAGCTCGACGGGTTCCGGTGTTCGACGATCGTCAACACGCACCACCACGAAGACCACATCGGCAACAACCGCCTCTTCCAGGATCGATTCGGCGCAGAGATCTATGCCCACCCCGGGGCGCTCGCCTTCCTGGAGGAGCCCCGCCGCATCGGCATGCAGCTGTACCGCAGGGTCGTGTGGAACACGCCCGATCCCTCCCGCGGCACGCCGGTCGGGGACACGGTATCAACCTCCCGCCGCAGCTTGCAGGTGATTCCGGCGCCGGGGCATAGCCCCGACCACATCTGTCTCTACGAGCCCGCCGCCGGTCTTCTGTTTGCAGGCGACATCTTCTGCGGCAAACGCGTTGCCTACTTCAGGGCCGACGAGGATTTCAACCTGACGCTCCAATCGCTGAAGAGGCTCGCGGCCCTCGACATCCGGACGATCTACTGCGGACTCAAGGGGGTCGTGGAAGACGGGGGAAAGGCCCTGAAGGAAAAGATCCGGGGCATGGAAGAGCTCAGGGACAAGGCCCTGGAGCTTCGCCAGAAAGGATTGTCACCGCGCGAAATCCGGCGCCGCCTGCTCGGCTTCGAAAACAAAATGTACACCATCTCGGGCGGCCACTTCTCGAAGCAAAACGTGATCGACAGCATCCTCGGCAAAGACTGATGCGGATTCTAGAGGTCCTGGATCCTGGGGATCCGGATGACGTGCAGGTAATTATCGAGGCCCACGGCCTTGAATTTTTCCGTCACGATCGCCTCCAGCGTGCGCGTCACGTCGGTGCCCGGTCTCGGCACCTGGCATTTCAGGACCAGCCGATTGCTGTTTTTCCGGAAGCTGGCCTGCACCGTGTCGTGGGCCAGGTGCACGATGCCCGCAAGCGAGAAAGAGTCCTCCTCCACGATCAGATTTCGGGCCAGCAGCACGGTCCGGACATACTCGGGCAGGCAATACCGCGAGGCGATCTTGTCCGCGAGGTAGGGGTGGTAGGTCTCGATGAACTCGTCGTCCAGCGTGCCGGATTCACCGGCAAACTTCCGGTTGTAGACGATCAGGAACTTCCTTCCAATCTCCAGGAAGAAGCCGCACAGCTCGGCTTTCTTGATGCCGTCTTCCCGGAAGCCCATCTGGCCGGCCAGGATCTCCGCCATGACCGATGTGGCATAGGACCGGGCAAAGATCGTCTCGACCTCCGGGTCCGTGAGCCCCGCATGGTGGTTGGTCAGGACGATGATCAGCGCCTTCGTCCGGTGCATGCCGAGACAATTCACCGCGTCGTAGAAACTGCCCACATGGCCGCGGCGCAGCGTCCCGACATAGACGGAGCTGGCGATCGCCTTGAGCCGCAGGCGGATGGACTCGTCGATCTTGGACTCGATCCTCTCGATTTCCCGCCGGCCTGCGTTGATGTCGTCGAGCGTCATGAAGACCTCGGGAGAGATCGACGCGGCAAGAACCTTCCTGGCCAGCGTGTCGTCGATGGCGTCGATCCGTCTGAAGGCCTCGTCTACGTCCATGGCCAAAGCCTTTCTGCGTAATCCGCAAGCGAACCCGGGAACAGGATTACAGATCTTTTCCCGGGCAGATGAAATAACTGCAGGATTCATACCCATGTGGAAACAGGCACAATCATCCCCCCCGGAGCGGCCCTGCCAGGACGTCCCTCGGCGCGCGATTGCCCGCTACCGCCTCGCTCTTCCGGACACGGCAGGGGCCGCGCTGCAGCCCGGGGGAATTTAGGTGTCGACCTGGATGCAGCCGGACGCTATACTGTCGCATCGACGTTCAACGCAACGGCAACCGGAGGGAGCATGAAGAGATATCTTTGCTGCCTGCTTATCGGGATCGTCGCGGCCGGGTCGTTCGCAACGGCCTGCGGTGCGGAAACCCTGGTGTGCAAGTACCAGCAAACGTTCAAGGACGGCGGATCGCGCGATGCAGGGCTCGAGCTCACCGTGCAGGGCGGTGAGGTCACCGGGATCGACTACTTCAATGCCATTGCCTCGGGTAAGGAAGGGGGCGGGTACGTCTGCGCCATCGACGCCAAGGCGTCGGACGGGAAGTCGGTCTGGACCCGAAAGAAGGACCTGACGGTCGTCGAATTGACGGAATCCGCCGGAATCAGGAAATCGACCTTTGAAATCCGCAAATCCCCGAAAGGGTACATCGTGTCCTTCGTGGATATGTCGTCCCATTATTGTGGATTCGGCGCAGAGTTTCCCGTATCCGTCCGGATCGAAAAAGGCAGAAAGTCGTGCCGCATGAAATTCGAGTAATCTCCTGAATCCTTCACGCACATCGTCGGCTGAGCGCCGGACGTGCCTTCGCAAAAAGAGGACCGCACGATGAACATGGCGGCCGGCAGCTCCCTGCGGGAACCCTGGCGCAGATGGGCCTGGGTCGTGGTCTTCGCGATCTCTTTTGCCTACGTCGAGAGCGCCGTCGTCGTCTACCTGCGCAAGATCTACTTCGACGGCTCCTTTGAATTCCCCATCGCGACGCTGTGGGAAAACGGGCGGCACGTCCTGGAGCCTCTCATCCTCGTGGAGCTGGGCCGCGAGGTTGCGACGATCGTCATGCTTGCCGCAGCGGGAATTCTCGCGGGGGCAAGCGGCCTGCAGCGGTTCTGCTTTTTCATGATCTCCTTCGGCGTCTGGGACATCTTCTACTACGTCTGCCTGTGGGTGATCCTGCGCTGGCCCGAAAGCCTCATGACGTGGGATCTGCTGTTCTACATCCCGCTGCCATGGGTGGGACCTGTGATCGCGCCGGTGCTGATTGCCGCTGCGATGGCGGCGGCGGGCTCCATTCTCATCGGTCTCGCCGGGAAGGGTTACGCGATCCGCTGGCGCCGTGTTGACTGGGCCATTGAACTCGGCTGCGGGTTTTTACTCATTGTCGCCTTCTGCTGGGACTGGAGGAACATCCTGCGCGTGCCCGACGGCACATCCTACAGCGGCATTCCCAATCCCTTTGCCTGGTGGCTTTTCCTGCCGGTCTATCTCTTCGCGCTGCCTTACTTCGCGGTGCGGCTGCGGCAGACGATCCGGGCCGGGGCAAAAAACCCTTGAGCGGCATCCTCCCGGGAGAGCACCGGGCTTTTCGTCCCGGGAAAAATCCGGTATAGTGACGGCACGAATTGCAGGGCGAGGTGCAGCATGGATCGCCAACAGCACGAAGGGATGCCGGAGCAGAACCCCTGCCTGCGCTGCGGGGCCTGTTGCGTGGGCTGGCGGGCATCCTTCTACTGGGCCGAGGGCGACGATGCCGTGGAGGGGGGCGTCCCCGCCCGCCTCACCGTCCGGGTGGACATCTTCCGCAGGGCCATGCGCAGGCGCCGAAACCGGCACTGCGTTGCACTGCAGGGCACGCCGGGCCTCAGGGTTGCCTGCGCGATATACGAACGCCGCCCCTCCGTGTGCCGGAATTTTCAGACCGCCTGGGCTGAGGGACCCGCCGGCGCCCGGTGCCACGAGGCCAGGACGCGCCTTGGGCTTCCACCATTTTATCATCCCCCGTGAACTGCCATGATGGAACGGCTCGCCCGTAATATGAAAACTGCAGGGGCCGTGTCCCCGAGATCCGGAAGCCTGGAGGGCAGCGTTTCGCGGTCCATGAAAAAAACTGATGACGACGACAGACATCCTTAGACATCCTTGGAGGGAGAGAAAATGAGGGAAAAGACGATCATCACCGCCGCCATCACCGGGAGCATCCACACGCCNNCAGATCGCCGACGAGGCCGTGGCGGCCTGCGAGGCCGGCGCGGCGGTCGTGCACGTCCACGGGCGAAACCCCGAGACGGGGCAGCCCTCGTCGGATCTGGAGATCATGCGGGAGATCATCCGCAAGGTGAAGGCCCGCTCGAATGCGGTGATCTGTATTACGACAGGCGGCGGCCTCGGCATGACGGTGGAGCAGCGCGTGGCCCCCATCACCCTCTACCGGCCGGAGATGGCCTCCCTCAACGGCGGCTCCATGAACTTCGCCCTCTTCCAGGCGCTGGACAAATTCAAGGAATTCAAGCACGACTGGGAGCCCCAGTACCTCGCCATGACGGAGGATCTCATCTTCCCCAACACCTTCAAGTCCATCCGGGAATTCTGCCGGATCTTCACC
>DCVI01000089.1:0-1394 GCA_002327315.1 Syntrophaceae bacterium UBA2192
GTCCTGCCGGAAATCCCCGCCCTTCGGGCCGGGGCTGTCCCGTCAGATCATCTCCAGGGCCGTTGCCATGGACACGCCGCCGCCGCCGCAGAGGGAGGCCAGACCGAGCGTCTTGCCCCGCTTCTTCATCGCGTGGATGAGCGTCACCATGATCCGGCAGCCCGTCGCCCCCACAGGGTGCCCCAGGCCGCAGCCGGAGCCGTTGACGTTGGTGATCTCCCGGTTGAGACCCAGTTCTTTCTCGCAGCCGACGTACTGGCCGGCAAAGGCCTCGTTGAGCTCGATGAGCTGGAAGTCGGCAAGCTTGTACCCCGAGCGCTTCATGAGGTCCCTCACGGCAGGAGCGGGGCTCATTCCCATGATGGAGGGGTGGCAGCCGCCGTAGCCGACTGCTTTGATTTTTGCGATGGGCTTCAGGCCGAGTTCCTTGGCCTTCTCGGCCGACATGATAATCATGGCGGCCGCGCCGTCATTGATGCCCGAGGAATTGCCGGCCGTGACCTTTCCCACCTTGGGGATGAAGGCCGCGGGCAGCGCCGCGAGCTTTTCCATGGTAAGGCCCGGCATGAAGTGCTCGTCCTTGTCGAAAAAGACGGGGGGCTTGCCCTTCTTCTGGGGGATCTCGATGGGGACGATCTCCTCTTTGAAGTCGCCCTCCTTTGTGGCGCGCTCGGCGTTGTTGTGGCTGCGCAAGGCCACGGCGTCCATTTCCTCGCGGCTGATGTTGTACTTCTGGGCGATGAGTTCCGTCGTATGTCCCATGATGTAGGGTTTTCCCCGGAACATGTCCACAATAGGGCCTTCCTTGACGGGCCCCTTCTCAAGGCCCGGCTGGAGACGGGAGCCGCAGTAGAGGGCCTCGATCATCATGTCGTCGAAACTCTGGTTCTGCAGGCGGCAGCCCCAGCGCGCGGTCGGCACCGCGTAGGCGACACCGGACATGTGCTCGACGCCGCCGCCGAGCACCACGTCGACGAGGCCTGCCTGGATCATGGCCATGCCGGAGATGACGGCCTCCATCCCGGAGATGCAGACCCGGTTGATGGTCACGGCCGTCGAGGTATCGGGGGGAATCCCCGCGTCGATGGCCGCGACACGGGCCACGTTGAGCGCGTTGTAGGGCTCGAGGCAGGAGCCGAAGCGAACGTCGTTGATGAGGGCGGGATCGATGCCCGCCCGCTTGACGGCTTCCTTCATCGCCGCGCTGGCGATCTTGTATGCATGGATGTCTTTCAGTGAGCCGCCGAAGGACCCGATGGCCGTCCGGCATGCCGATACGATGACAACGTCTTTCATGGGTATCACTCCTTTAAGAAGGCTAAGGGCTTAGGGCTTATGGCTTAGGGTCAAAAAATAATCCATACCTTTGCCCTTCGCCTTACGCCTTCAGCCAT
>DCVI01000089.1:1447-4269 GCA_002327315.1 Syntrophaceae bacterium UBA2192
TCCGAAAGGGCCAGCGGGCCGATCGGGTGATTGCAGCCCAGCACCATCCCCTTGTCGATGTCCTCGGCCGAGGCCACCCCCTCGCCCAGCACGAAGAAGGCCTCGTTGAGCATCGGGCACAGGATCCGGTTGACCGCGAAGGCCGGCGCCTCGTTGACGACGATCGTGTCCTTGCCGAGGCTCTTGCCCCACTCGAGTGCGATCTTGAGGGTTTCTTCCGAGGTCTCGTAGCCCTTGATGACCTCCAGGAGCTTCATCACGGGCACGGGGTTGAAGAAATGGGTGCCGATGAAGCGATCGGGGCGCTTGGTCACGGCGGCCATGGCCGTGATGCTGATGCCCGAGGTGTTGGTGAAAAAGAGGCACTCGGGCTTCACGATCGTCTCGAGCTCCTGGTAGACCTTCTTCTTGATCTCCATCAGCTCGATGATGACCTCGACGATGACGTCGGCATCGGCGGCGGCTTCTTTCATATCGACGGTGGGCTTGATCCGGCCGAGCAGGGCGTCCATGTCGGCCTGGGTGCGCTTGCCCTTCTCCACCTCGCGGGCGAGGTTCTTCTTGATGATGTTCATGCCGCCGTCGACGAAGCGCTGCTCGATGTCGCGCATGGCCACCTGGTAGCCCGCCTGGGCGCATACCTGGGTGATCCCGCTGCCCATCAGTCCCGCTCCCAATACGCAGATCTTCTTGATTGCCATAAACTAGTCCCTCCTGATCTTGTTTTTGTCAGGCTGTTGAAAAATACCCGTCTGCGGCGTTTCCCTCATCCCTCATCCCTCGTCGCTCAACGTACGCCCAAAGTACGCCTCGCTCCTCGGGATTTCGGGGGCCTTGCATCCAGGCATTTTTGAACAGCCTGAGTCGGTAATTCCTTACTTCAAGATAGCAAATCGACGCAGTACACGCGTTCTTGACTGTGTGGTTGAGGAGGCGGGGCCGGGTGGCGTTGTCCCGGCCCCGGTCAAGTAGATGAACAGTGGAATTCTCATTGATATTACCCTGAGAGCCACTGCAGCAAATCTGGTTTGGAAGGGTCGGGTTGCCCTCTCCTCCACGAGATCCCCCCTGGCAACCCGACCGTATAATCAGCACGAAAATCAGAGATACACTGCTCTTTATGGCGAAACGGGGGGAAAAGCAATATTATAAGAGCACTACATGAATATTACATAAAATGTAATATGTCAAACGAGTTGGGACAGGTACGTCTGCAAGTTGATCTTGCGGTTGTTGAGACCCAGCTTGTGGCGGATGCGATGGCGGCAGATATTGACGGCGCTCGGCGAGACATTGAGGAACTCGGCGATCTCCTTGGTAGCCTTTCCCTCCTTGATCAGGCTTGCGACCTGGAGCTCCCGCGGGGTGAGGTTCATGTGGATCGAGGAGAGCTTGGTGGAGAAGGGGGCGATGATGTCCCGGAGGTTCGACTCGAGGACCAGGATGCTGGTCCTCGTCATGGGGTCGAGGGGGTCTTTTTTGAGCTTTTCGATGTACGGGAGGACGAGCTTCTTGACGTTGGAGAGGACCTTCTCCTCCAGTTCGTTGCGGTCTTCCTCACGGCGTTTCAGCAGGACCCGGAGGGCCGCGTTGAGCTCCTCGAGCTCGATCGTCTTGTTCTCCAGCTCCCGACCCCGGACCTTCAGTGTCTCGTCGGCCCTTCTGAGATCGGTGATGTCGACCATCGAGGCGATGCTCTTGCGCGTACCCGGGATCATGTCCACCGTGAGATAGACATTCCGGGCTTCTCCCGTATTGCTGATGAACCGGAACTCATAATTCTTCGGTGGTCCCTCGGGGTCGATCCTGCGCAGGCGGTGGTACTCCTTCATCCGGTCCAGGTCTTCCGCGGCGATGAACTCGGTCCAGCTTCTGCGGTTTTCCGTCTCCTCCCGGGTATAGCCGAACTGATGGACGAACTCCCGGTTGACAAGCGAAATCGTCGTGTCCTCCTCGAGGATCATCGTTGCTGCGCCCGTCGTCTCGAAGAGCTTACGGTACCAGGTCTCGGACTCCCGGAGCTGCTCCTGCGCGTGTTTCTCCTCGGTGATGTCCATGGAGTTGCCGAGGATGGCCGGCCGGCCGCCAAAGGTAATGGAAGCGACCGTCTCGAGGACCCAGCGGACCTTGCCCTGCAGGGTGATGATCCGGAATTCGTGAGGCGAGGAGCGCTTGCCCCGAAGCATATCCCGGGCATTGAGCTTCACGGCCTGCCGGTCTTCGGCGTGAACCATGAAGTCCGATTTTTTCCCGATGAGTTCCTCGGCGGAATAGCCGGCGTAGGAGGCCGCATTATCGTTGACAAAGCAGAAGCGCCCGTCCTGGACGACATAGATGCCGGCGACGGACTTTTCCGTCAGGGTCCGGAACAGGTGCTCGCTTTCCTGAACCGTGTCTGCAACGCGGCTGGGCCCTCGTTTGCCTTCCGCGATCATCGCGGCGGCCCGGAAGCTCATCTGTGGATTTTTCGCACGCGGCACGACCTTGATCCTCCTGGCGCCATCGAGCGTTTATGTACTACAAAGCGAAGACAAGATAAAGGCGGAATACGGCCAGGAAACTGGGTATTCCATCCGTTGCCGGAATGAGTTAAGATACTTCACAGATGCAGTAATATAAAGATGTCATCGCGAGCCCTTCGACAGGCTCAGGGTAAACTTAGCGTGGCGATCTCGGTTCATAGAGATTGCCGCGCACCCTGTGGGTGCTCCTAAGAAACAGCTCTCTCGTTTCCCCTCCCTCGACGGGAGGGGATGAAGGGGAGGGTGAATGATTTCAAGACCCCCTCACCCCCGCCCTCTCCCGCGAAGGGGAGAGGGTGT
>DCVI01000102.1:0-169 GCA_002327315.1 Syntrophaceae bacterium UBA2192
CCGCATGCCGGGTGGTGTGGCAGGGGACTGGCGGGGACTACCCGCCACCCCTATGCCGATTTTCCCGTAATACAAGAAAATCCCCCGTTGCCACCATGATCCGCTTCGCGGGGCGGCCCGGTAAGGAATGAACCAGGCATGGTTGCGCATCCTGACGGGATGCGCCCCC
>DCVI01000102.1:246-12699 GCA_002327315.1 Syntrophaceae bacterium UBA2192
GGTCACTGGTCACTGGTCACTTTTTTCGTCGCCCGGCGGCTAATACGGCGACTTCCTCGTACGGCTGGGACCGCGAGGGTCGTTCTGCACCGCCTTCGGCTTCTCCGACGGTTTCTGGAGGGTCTCGATCTCCTGCCTGATTTCACGGGCCCGGTCGCTGTCGAGCGGGACTTTGCTCAGGGCGGCCCGGTAGTGGAAGAGTGCGCTGTCTTTCTTTTTCTTCATCTTGAAATAGGATCCGAAGTAGTAGTGGGACTCGGCTTCGTTGTTCAGCTTGCCATAGGCCGTGGCGAGCCCGTAGGTGATCTGCTCGTCCTTCGATCCGGTAGCCGCGGCTTTCTTGTAGAGCTCCAGGGCCGTGAACGTGTCGCCTGTCTGCTCATAGGCCCGCCCGAGATAGAGGACCGTCTCCTCGTCGCTCTCGTTGATCTGGTAGGCCTTCCTCAGGTAAACAACGGCTTCGGCATACCGTTCCCCGAGGTATGCGATGATGCCGGCGTCCCGGAGCATTTCCGGATCATCCGGCGCATAGCTCAGGGCCTGCTTGATCGTTTCCGAGGCCTCCTTCGTCTGCCCCATCTTGGCCTGCACCACGGCCAGCCCGTACAGGGCGTTCACATCGGAGGGGTTTTTCTTCAGGTCGTCGCGGAAGCGGATCAGCACCGGTTCGAGATTTCTCTCATCCATCAGCATTTCGACCTGCACGCGGCGGAATCCGCCCACGATGCTTTCCTTGCCCTTCCGGGTATAGCGGGCCTCGAGGAGCCCGTCGAGGTAGCGGATTCGATCGCTCGTGCCCGGGTGGGTCAGGAAGTAGGAAGGGATGTTGTTCGAGTAAAACTCGTGGCGCCTCATGAGCTTCATGAAGTCCACCATGCTTTTCGGGTCGTAGCCCGCCGCCGCGAGATAGGACATCCCGAAACGGTCCGCCTCCTCCTCGTTCTCGCGGCTGTACTGGAGGGAAAGCGTCTGGACGCCGGCCATGGAGCCCATGGCAACGGCCGCCCCGGTGCCGCCGCCCCCGCCCAGCAGCGCCCCGGCGATGACACCCGCCAGCATGGCATAGTTGAGCTTCTTGGATCTCTCCATCATCTGGTCGATGTGGCGGGCGTTGGCGTGTGCGATTTCGTGGGCCATGACGCTCGCGAGCTCGCTTTCGTTCTCCGACAGCGCGATGAGACCCCGGAAGACGTAAATGTAGCCCCCGGGTGTTGCGAAGGCGTTGATCGCCGAGCTGTTGATCACGTAAAACTGAAAGTCCCAGGGGACCCTTTGCTGGCTGGCCAGGATCTGCTCCCCGACTCTGCGGACATAATCGGTGACCTTCTGGTTTTTCGAAATCGCGTTGGCTTTTTCGAGCTTTTCATAGATCTCGCGGCCCAGTTTTTTTTCCTCGTCGATCGTGAGGGCAGCGCGGGCGGAGGGGATGAAGGCAGCAAGGACAAGGAAGGCGGCGATCAGGAGTGCCGGGATGGCGCGATGTGTTGTTTTCCTGGCAGTTGTCATTTTATTGTGAGACCCCGCCCCGCCGGGACGGGATCAAGGCTATACTCCTTTGGAGCCCTCCCAATGGGTGCCGGGAGGAGAATTCGAGGCTTATTATATCCTCTTTTCGGCGAGAATCAAGCCGATGTTCCCGTGGAAGAATTCGACGATTGCTGTTGACAAGTGCAATTATGTGGTATAAATCACTATCTTGTGACGCCAGGCATGTCGGCAATGTGCTTGCCGTTACCGATACTGACGGCGTGCCGGCGACCCCGCGGGTAAGCGGCAACAGGCCCGGGTGTTTTTTGCAGAAGAAAGAGCGTATCCACTCGAGAACCATTACCGTAAACTCCTACGAGATTGACGACTCATCCCTGTTGGTAGAAGGCGATCTGGTGGATGAGCGTTTCTTTCCCTCTTTTTACTACAGCAGAAACGAATTCCTGGATCCCGGACTCGTCCATGACATCCGGGTCGAGATGAAGGTGAGCCTCCCGGCCATGGAGATCACCGAGGCCCGCGCCACGATGAGGAAGATCCCCATCGAGGAGTGTCTGGGCGTGGAGTCCAGCGCGGGGAAGATCGTGGGACTCCGGATCAAGCCCGGCTTCACCAGGGACTTGAAGGAGCGGCTGGGCGGCACCGCGGGATGCCTCCACATGACGACGCTGATCCACCAGATGGGAGCGGCGGCGGTCCAGGGGATGTGGGCTGCATTGAGCCGGAAACGGGAGGGCGGCGGCACGAAATCGCTGGATTACGATCCGGGCATCCTGAAAAACAGCTGCTGGTTGTGGAGAGAAGACGGCCCCTTCTTCGAGAAGGTGATAAAACAGCGGGGGGAAAGAGGGAAAGAAGAGTAGACGGTCTCCATTACGCGTTCACATGGTCAAGAATGTCAAACTTGCGGGTAACCGCCCAAAACGCATTCTCTTCTATCTCCTGCCCGCCGTAGGTTACGCGGCCCTGATTTTCTCGCTATCCTCGTCTTCGCTGGATATCGATGAGCTCAGGCCCGTCTTCGACTATGACAAGCTGCTGCATCTCGTGGAATACTATATCCTCGGGTACTTGCTCATGAGGGTTTTCACGACATCCCCTGTTTCGTCCCTGGCCGATAAAGCCGTACTGGCGACGATTCTTGTCGGGACGGTTTACGGCGCAAGCGACGAGCTCCATCAGTACTTTGTGCCGGGCAGGGACTGCAACCTCATGGATTTCCTCTTCGACGCCGCAGGGGCGACTCTGGCGGCCTGCACCTATTCCCGTGTCCGTCATCGACCGGGGTTCGTGCGGACCCTGGAAAATCGAATCGAGGCAGAGGTAAGCCGGCGTTGAAGAAACGATACGTGGTGACCGTCGACGGCCCGGCCGGATCGGGAAAGAGCACCGTCAGCCGGATGCTCGCCAGCGGGCTCTCCTACGTGTACCTGGACACGGGGGCCCTCTACAGGGCTCTGGCGCTCAAGGTCAGCGTGGCAGGCCTTGACGCCGACGACCGGGTCGGGATTGCCGCCCTGTGCAGTGCCACGGACATCGCGCTGTTCGAGTGCGAGGGGGCCACGAGGATCCTTCTCGACGGCAGGGACGTCACGGAGCTCATCCGGACACCGGAGATCAGCATGCTCGCATCGACGGTTTCGGCCCTGCCCGAGGTGAGGCAGAGGCTTCTCGCCGTGCAGCGCGAAGCCGCGCGCTCGGGAGGTATCGTGGCAGAGGGGCGCGACATGGGGACGGTGGTATTCCCGGGTGCCGACGTGAAGTTCTTCCTCACGGCCGGCCCCGAGGAGCGCAGTCGAAGGCGCTGGCTCGAGTTGAGGGCGCGGGGCCACGAGGTGAGCCTCGACGAAGTGCTGCGGGACGTGGTCCGGCGGGACCGGCAGGACAGCGAGCGGGTGATCGCCCCGCTTCGCCCCTCCGAGGACGGAGTCCTTGTGGATTCGACGGGGAAGACGATCGACGAGGTGGTACAGGAGATGCTCGGCGCGGTCAGGGGCAAGGCCTCCAAGGCGCTTTAAATACTTGATCTTTTATTATCCGTATGTTACGTCTCAAACGTTTTGTTGGGGCGTCGTATGAAATCTTAACGGGGGGTAATGCAGTAAATGGTTACGGAAGAGAGCGCGAAGGCAGAAGAACAACAGAAGACGGCGAATCAGGACAGGGGGGCGGCAGAGGATCAGGCGGCAGCGAAAAAAGAGGACGAAGTGGGCTTTTCGGCCCTCTACGAGCAGAGCCTCCAGGAGCTTCGGTCCGGCGAGATCGTGATCGGCAGGGTGGTGCAGGTCAGTGCCGATACGGTCATGGTGGATGTGGGCTCCAAGACGGAGGGGATGATCCCCGCCCGGGAACTTCGGGATGCCAGCGGAAACATCACCGTCAGCGTGGGCGATGAGATCGAAGTCCTCGTGGAAAGGAGGGGCGAGGACGACAGTCTGATTCTCTCACGGGACAAGGCCTCCAGGATCAAGACCTGGGGGAGCATCAAGGAAAAATTCGAGGGCAACCAGCCCATCCAGGGCACGATCACCCAGCGGGTGAAGGGGGGCCTCACGGTGGACATCGGGATCCCGGCGTTTTTGCCCGGCTCCCAGGTGGACATCCGGCCCGTCCGGGATCTCGACCGCTTCGTCGGTCGGACCATGGAGTTCAACATCCTCAAGTACGACCGCGAGCGCAACAATGTCGTGCTGTCGAGACGTGCCATCATGGAGAAGGAGCGCGAGTCGGACCGCAAGCAGCTCCTCGAGACGATCGAGGAGGGGAAGGTCGTCGAGGGGATCATCAAGAACATCACCGACTACGGCCTCTTCATCGACCTGGGCGGCATCGACGGGCTTCTCCATGTCACCGACATATCGTGGGGGAAGGTGCCCAAGCCTTCCGACACCTTCAACAAGGGCGACAAGATCCTGGTGAAGGTGCTCTCCTTCGATCGTGACAAGGAGCGGGTGTCGCTGGGCCTCAAGCAGCTCACGGAGAACCCCTGGGAACGGATCGGCGACAAGTTTCCCGTCGGCACCGTCCTGGAGGGCAAGGTGGTCAGCATCGTCGACTACGGCGCCTTCGTGGAACTCGAGCCGGGTGTCGAGGGTCTCATCCACGTATCGGAAATGTTCTGGACGAGGGAGATCCGGCACCCCTCCAAGGTGCTCTCGGTGGGGCAGCTCCTGAAGGTCATGATCCTCGAGGTGAATGCCGAGAGCAAGAGGATTTCGCTGGGTCTCAAGCAGACCACGGCTAATCCCTGGCTGGCCCTCAAGGAGAAGTACGCCGAGGGGACCGTCATTCGGGGCCGCATTCGCAACATCACGGACTTCGGGATCTTCGTCGGCGTCGAGGAGGGAATCGACGGTCTCGTGCACGTCTCGGACATTTCCTGGAAGCATCGCGTGAAGCACCCCTCGGAGCTTTACAAGAAGGGCCAGGAGATCGAAGCCGTCGTGCTGAACGTGGACGTCGAGAACGAGAAGTTCTCCCTGGGCATCAAGCAGCTCGAGAAGAATCCCTGGGAGGAGTTCTGTGATCGATACAACCCCGGTGCCGTCATCACGGGCAAGGTGACCAACATCACGGACTTCGGCATCTTCGTCGAGATCGAGGAAGGCATCGAGGGGCTCGTCCACATCTCCGAGCTGAGCCAGAAGCGGGTCAAGGCGGCTTCCGACCTGTTTGCCGTCGGCGATGCCGTCACGGCCGTGGTCAAGAGTGTCGACCCGAAGAACCGCAAGATCCGGCTGAGCATCAAGGATCATGAGACGACGGTGCACCAGTCGTCTCCGGCCCGGCAGTACCTCAACAACAAGGAAAATCTCGGGTCGAGCCTCGGCAAGGCCCTGGCGGACATCAAGATCGACGCCTGAGACACGGCAGTGATTTGTGACTAGTGATTTGTGAAAAGACAGCTCGCAAGCCTTCTTTTATTTGACACAAGCCACTAGACACTAGCCACAAACCACATCGTGCCCGGCAGCCGGGCAAAGGGTAAACAATGCGCAAACGGCATCCCGTCCTCTTCGGGCTCCTGCTGCTTTCTTTGATCGGGGTCGCGTTCTTTTTCCTCGTTTACAGCATGAGTTCCGTGAAGGGGGACAAGGCGACATTCATCGTGAAGGACCGGATCGGCGTGGTCCCCTTGAAGGGGGTCATCCTTGATTCCAGGCCCGTCAACGACGCCCTGGAAAAGTTCAGCAAAGACGACAGTATCAAGGCGATCATCCTGCGGATTGACACGCCCGGCGGCGGAGTGGGCCCTTCCCAGGAAATATTCGACAAGGTCCGGTCGGTGCGGAAAAAGAAGACCGTTGTCGCCTCCATGGGGTCCATGGCCACCTCGGGCGGTTACTACGTGGCCTGCGCGGCCGAGAAGATTGTTGCCAACCCGGGATCGCTCACGGGCAGCATCGGCGTCATCATGCACTTCACCAACGTGGAGGACCTGTTCAAGAAGGTGGGGCTGCGCGCCTCCGTGATCAAGAGCGGCAAGTACAAGGATGCCGGGTCCCCGTTCCGTGACATGACGAAGGAGGAGCGTGAACTTCTCCAGGCGCTTATCGACGATGTGCACGAGCAGTTCGTGGACGCCGTGTCGGGGAGCCGGACTCTGGACAAGGAGAAGGTGAAAGAAATTGCCGACGGCCGCATCTTTACGGGCCGTCAGGCTGTGGGACTCAAGCTCGTCGATGAATTGGGCGATCTGGATCATGCGGCGGAGGTGGCAGCCACGCTGGCCCAGCTGGACGGCAAGCCCGAACTCGTCTATCCAAAGGAAGAGCGGCGCTCTGTCTGGCGGTACATGATGGAAGAGATGGTGTCGGTCCTGAAGCGCGAAATGGTGGAGTCGGTGGTGGAGACAGGCCCGGGCTTGAGTTACATCTATGTTAGCCAGGGAAGGTGAAGTTCCCATGACAAAAAGGGATTTAATCGCAAAGGTCCAGGATCTACTCAAGGAGTATCCCCGTAAGGACGTGGCTCACGCCGTCGAGATCGTCTTCGATTCGATGGTCGGGGCCATGAAGAATGACGACCGGATCGAAATCCGGGGATTCGGCAATTTCACCGTCAGGACGCGGGAACCCCGGCGGGGACGCAACCCCATGACGGGGGCTTCCGTGGAAGTGCCGCCCAGGCGTTTTCCATTTTTCAAAGTGGGCAAAGAACTCAAAGAACGGGTCGACGGTGGCGCGAAGCGCGAAGACGAAGCAGGAAAAAGTTGATAAGTTGATGGGTTGACAAGTTGACGAGTCAACCACTCAACTAGTCAACAGATTCCCCGTCCCCCCAATTACCCTATCAACCAATAAACCAATTACTGGCTACTGCCCCCATGGACTACAAGACCATCCGGATCATCAGAGAGGACGGCTATGCCGTCGTCATGCTCAACCGGCCCCACGAGATGAACGCCCTGTCCCGGGAGATGAAGCTCGAGCTGGTGGATTGCTTCGCGAGCCTTGAGAAAGACGAGTCGGTACGGGCCGTGATCCTGACGGGAGGCGATTACGTGTTCTCGGCGGGGATGGACCTCAAGGAAATGGCGGCCGTCACGGATGATGATGTGGATGACTATTTCAACCTCATCGCCAGTTACCTGCAGAAGATCTTCGCGTTTCGCAAGCCGGTGATCGCCGCCGTGGGCGGGATCGCGCTGGGAGGCGGGTTCAACCTCGCGACGGTCTGCGACCTGATCGTTGCCTCCGAGAGCGCCATATTCGGACACCCGGAGCTGAAATTCGGTCTGAATCCCCTCTTCAATCCCGTCAACCGGCTTGTCGGCACGGCCAAAGCCAAGGAAATTGCCATGCTGGGGGAGCCCATCGGTGCGATGGAGGCACTCCGGATCGGCCTTGTCAATAAGGTTGCCCCCCCCGACCGTTACATGGAAGAGGCGAAAAGCATGGCCAAGGAACTTGCAGGCCGCCCCCCGAAGGCTATAGAAGCCGTAAAGCGGATCTCCGAGGTGGCCCCTTACCTGGACAAGTGCTCCGCCCTCGAGTACGAGTTCGAGATTTCGGCCCTTCTCTTCTCACGGGCCGAGCGCAAGGAGTACATGCGGCAGTTTCTCGATGATCTGAAGCAGAAAAAGAAGAAGTGACGGCCGCGAAGTGACTTCGCGGCGGGAATCGGGCATCCGGAGTCCGGAATCCGGAATCCCGAAGCCGGAAAACAAAAGAAGCCCGGGAGAAATTCCCGGGCTTCTTTTGTTTTCGGAGAGCTTGTGGCTTTCGCCTTGTTTCAGCGGTAGTCCTTGTCGTAATCGGGCGAGGCGAAATCCTTGAGCTGGTCTCTTCGCTTTTTATGCTGCAACTTTCTTAAAGCCTTCGCCTCGATCTGGCGGATGCGTTCCCGGGTGACACCCATCATCTCACCGACCTCTTCGAGCGTGAAGGGACCGTAATTGCAGGCAACCCAGGTGCAGTTACAGAACATGTCGTTCTTGAGCCACCACTCGCAGACCGTATCCGGGCAGGGCTCGGTAATCAAAATCGCCTTTTTCTTGCATTTGTACATGCGTGTGACCGTCTCCTCTGGAGGGTTGCAACTATAGTAATGAGCATTTTGATTTTGTCAACGCTAAAGGACCTTTTTACTTCACTTTTTTCATGGGCGACACTTACCAAAGGCGCAACGCGCCCCATGTTGGGCTCTATCCGGCTGTATAGATGCGCAGAGTCTCTCATGGCGGGGATGCTGAGTGCTCTGGTTGCACAGGTTGCATTTATTATGAAGAGATCACGTCGGTTTTTTGACGTCGGCTCGTTTTTGTAACATTCTGTAATGATTTAATATTATGTTAAAAAGAGGCAATGCACAGGCATTGTGAAGTGTTTGTTGATAAAGGTGTTGGCCTAAGAGGTAAGTGCAGGTTTGAATAGAGGTTTTACCGGATTGCCCGCTTTGGAGTCACGACGAAAGTGCATTTAATTACAGACATTTAGGATAATTTGGTACGCAACCATAACGGCGTCGGATTGCGCCGGATTTGCTGTTTACAATCATTTTGTCCGCCTTTTTGACGTTTTCCGCAGCTTGGAACGTCCGTAGCCGACAGCCGACAGACAAAGAAGCCGACAGTCGACAGATCCATGCTATCTACTATCTTTTTCCGACTGTAGACTGTCGACTGTAGACTGTCGACTGTAGACTGTAGGCTTCCTTGCCGACCCCGTCCGGGGCCGATTCGCCTTGACAATTAATAGTGAATCGATTAGCGTTACCCATCACGCGAGCCAGGCTGTTGATCGGGTGCATCTTGTCTGAATGGAGAGGTTTTGAAGGTGGGAAGGTAAGAAGGTTGGATAAGCCGGTAGCCTGACAATTACTGTTTGCTTCTCCGAACTTCCTACCTTCTCGACAACTTACCCTCTGCTTTTTGGACAGCCCGGCACAGGATCAGGAGAGGGCGTCATGATTGGGGTTCTGGTCATCACACACGGCAATCTGGGAAGCGAACTGATCAGGGCAGCGGAACAGATCAAAGGCAGTCTCAGCGGCGCGCTTCACATTTCGGTGGGAGCAACCAAGGGCCTCGAGGACCTGAGAAAAGAGATAACTGCAGCAATCCGGAAGTTGGACACGGGAACGGGCGTCCTCGTCCTCACGGACCTTTTCGGTGGAACGCCTTCGAATGTCTCCCTGGCCTTTCTGAAGGAGGGCAAGGTTGAGGTCGTCACGGGGGTCAATCTCCCCATGCTCCTCAAGATTCCCGATGAGAGGGAGAAGGAGACCGATCTCGCAAATTTCGCAGCACAGATCCGGGACTACGGCAAGAAGAACATCTATCTTGCCAGCGAGGTACTCAAGAAGAAGGTTGGAGAGAATTAAAACCAAGCCGGGAACCTGCTGACGGGATTCCGGCATTTTTTTATCTTTCGCACCCGATACGGACACCCGATGGATTTTTCCCTCATCAGAGTCGACAGCAGGCTGGTCCACGGGCAGATCATCGAAACGTGGCTGCCCTTCCTCAAGGCGACCCGGATTGTCGTCGTCAACGATGAGGTGGCAGGCAGTTTCTTCCGTGAGACCGTCATCCGGATGGCGGTGCCCCGCGAGGCCGAGGTGTTGATTTACGGCGTCGATGAGTTCGGCAGCAGCGACATCACCCGCCAGAACGAAACCGTGAGGACCATCGTCCTCTTCAGCGGCGTCAACGACGTCGCCAGGGCGTGGACTGCCGGTTTCCGCTTCAAAACGCTGAACATCGGCAACCTCTACAGCGAGAATTGCAAACTGCAGTGCTCCACATCGGTGTGCATTGCCGACGATGACATTGACCACATCCGGTTTCTTATCGATTCCGGCGTAGGAGTGGAGCTGAGATCCGTTCCGAGCGACAAGGTAGTGGACTTCCGGGATCTTCTCGGCGGCGGGCAGGGCTGAGAGCAGATGGCGGTCGCCGGCATCCTGCCAGACGATCGGCGTTGCCCACGGGGGCGGTCATGGTAAGCGAGACAGCCATCGCGGCAGTACTGGGCGCATTGATCTGCCTGGACAGGGTGGTCGTCCAGTTCATGATATCCCGGCCCATTGTCGCCGGTCCGTTGATCGGTCTCGCCCTCGGAGACCCATACACCGGCCTGACAGCCGGAGCGTACCTGGAGTTGCTCTGGGTCGATCGAATCCCCATCGGGCCCTATGTGCCGCCCAATGATACCTTCGTTGCCATCCTGAGCACGGCTGGCGCCATTCTTGCCGCCCCCGTTTCGGGGCATCCTCCCCGCGAGTTGATCGCTCTTGCCATCCTCGTCTTTGCCCCTGCCGGGTTTCTGGGGCAGAAGATGGAGATACTGCTCCGAAAATGGAACGACGGACTGGTCCTGCAAGCTGCCGAGGACGCAAAGGCCGGAGACGCCGCCGGGCTCACCCGCCGGCATCTTACCGCGCTGGGGCGCTATCTGGCGGGCTCCCTCGTCTTCCTCGCTGCCGCGCTGACCTGTGGTACCTGGCTGCTCAGGGGCATCTACCCGGGCCTTCCCCAGACTGTCCTCAGGACCCTCGCCTTTGCCTGTTACATTCTTCCGCTCATCGGCATCGGGGTGGCTCTCAACACGATCAAACTCAGGGGATACGTTCCCGTCTTTTGCGGCGTCTTTTTACTGCTTGCCATTGTTTCTGAATTCCTTTAAATTTTGACCCGCCCGGACAATCAGTCAAGAAGTGTGATGTGTTGTGAGTAAAAATTTGTTTTATAATTTTGCACTAGACACTGGACACTAACCACTAACCACTAGCCACGATTCCCGCGGATGGCAGCCAGGATAACGCTGATGGAGGATCTCGAGTTCGGACCGATGACGGAGGACGATCTCGACGAGGTCATGCAGATCGAGCGGGTATCCTTCAGTGTCCCCTGGTCCCTGGGCATGTTCAAGCAGGATCTCGTTTTTCCGCTTGCCCGCTGCCTTACAGCGAAGCGTGCGGAAGCCGGAACACAGCGGCTCGCCGGCTACGTCCTTTGCTGGTTCGTCGCCGACGAGGTTCATGTCACCAACATCGCGGTCCGAAAGGATCTCCGAAAACAGGGGGTTGCCACCCGACTTCTCGAAGAGGCACTGAGCCAGGCGCGCCGGGACCGGATGCGCTATTGTACCCTCGAGGTTCGAGTGTCGAATGAAGCCGCTAAAGGGTTTTATCGGAAACTCGGTTTCGAAGCAAAAGGCATACGGCCAAAATACTACTCCGACAACAACGAAGACGCCATGATCATGCGGCTCGATCTTTAAACGGCTCTGCCGTTTAAAGATCGTGACCGGTGACCGGTGGAAGAGAATGCGGGACCAGGGACAAGGGTGTAGGGACAAAAAAAGTGTCTGAGTGAAGAACAAGAGGGATTCGGGATTCCGGTTTCGGGCGTCGGGATCAGAAAATAGAAAAAAAGTCATTGCGAGCCGAGCCTTGCGAGGCGTGGCGATCCACGTTTGAGATATTTTAGATTGCTTCGTCACTTCGCTCCTCGTAATGACCGGACAGGCTCTTTCTCCTGACGGAACAGACGGGACAGACGGGATAGACCGGATAGACTAGACAGACGATGCTTACCAAAGCCGACATGACAGCCACGATCCTCTCCAACTCGGAGGTGGCCCCGGAGCATTACCTCATGACGCTTGCCGTCAGCGGGGCCTTCAGGGACGCCAGGCCGGGACAGTTTGTCATGCTGCGCCCAGCCGGCCGCGGCTTTCCCTTCCTGGGGCGGCCGCTCGGAATCTACAGCCTGGCGGAATACGGCAACGGCGCACGGATCGAGATTCTCTATCGCGCTGCCGGGAAGGGGACGAAGGTCATTTCGACACTCTGCGAGGGGGATCGTATCGAAATCCTGGGTCCGCTCGGGAACCGGTTCGAACTCAGGCCTGGAATGAAGACGGCCGTTCTCATGGCCGGGGGCATCGGGATCGCCCCGCTGGTCTTTCTGGCAGAGAACCTGAGCGTGAATGCCCCGCCGGAAGGTTTGAAAATGATGCTCTACATCGGCGCGCGGGATTCGGCGAGCCTCCTTGGAATCGACCGGATGAAAAACTTTGGCGCAGAGGTTCGGGTCAGCACCGACGACGGCAGCGCCGGCTACAGGGGCCCGGTAACGGATCTTTTCCGGAAGGACCTGGCCTCTTTTGACGCTTCGAAAACGGAAGTCTTCGTCTGCGGTCCCAACCCGATGCTGAAGAGGGTGAGCGAGATGATCGCGGATCGTCCCGTTCCGTGCCAGGTGCTGATGGAGGAACGAATGGCCTGCGGCATGGGGGCCTGCCTGGGGTGCACCATCGAGGTCCGCACGCCATCGGGCGTGGAATACCGCCAGGTCTGCGCGGATGGACCGGTGTTCGATCTGCGCAGCATTGTGTGGCGCTAGAAAACAGTGGTCAGTGGCTAGTGGTCAGTGACCAGTGAAAAGAAAATCCCCCTTTTATCCCCCTTTGTAAAAGGGGGAAACAATAAGAAAACCCCCCTTTCGTAAAGGGGGGA
>DCVI01000102.1:12723-21110 GCA_002327315.1 Syntrophaceae bacterium UBA2192
GCCGCGCCGGGGAAACCCGCCGCCGCGGATCATGGAAACGCCCGGCGGGATGCTGAACGCCATCGGACTTCAGAACGTCGGCGTGAAGGCGTTCATCGGCGACAAGCTTCCCTGGCTTCGGCAGTTCGATACGAAGGTCATCGTCAATATCTTCGGTGAGACGCTGGAGGAGTACGGGAGGGTGGCCGCGGCGCTCAGCGGCGTTGACGGGATTCACGCCCTCGAGGTCAACATCTCCTGCCCCAACGTGCGGAAAGGCGGCCATGTTTTCGGCTGTGACCCCGATGCGTCCCACGAGGTGACGAAGGTCGTGAAATCGGCCACGGATCTTCCCGTCATCGTCAAGCTTTCTCCCAATGTGTCCGATATCACCGAGATTGCGCGCTCCTGCGAAGCCGCCGGCGCCGATGCCCTGTCGCTCATCAACACCCTGCTGGGCATGTCCATCGACATCGAAAGGCGCATTCCGCACCTGAAGAACGTGACCGGCGGCCTGTCGGGTCCTGTCGTCAAACCCGTGGCGATCCGCATGGTCTGGAACACCGTGAATGCCGTCTCCATCCCCGTCATCGGGATCGGCGGGATCATGGAAGCCGGCGATGCCCTGGAATTCCTCATTGCCGGAGCAAAGGCCGTGCAGGTCGGAACGGTCAATTTCGTGAATCCGAGGGCCACGATGGAAATCATCGAGGGGATCGAGGACTACCTCGCGCGCCATGGCATCGGGGATGTCAACGAAATCATAGGCTCGCTGCGCACGGAATAGGCTACAGGCTCTTCCTGCTGCCTGTGGCCTGTAACCTGTAGCCTTGAGCTCCACGCAAACGTTAAGGCGTCCAAATGGGGAAAAGAATATGGGCAAGGCTGAGCGGATCATCGACGGCGTCTGGCTGGTGGGTGGGCCGAACATCTCCATGTCGGAGGATGCCACGGCCTTCGTCATCGATTTCAGTGGCGAGCTCATCATGATCGATTCCGGCGCCGGCCGGAGCGCCCGGACGCTGGTCCGCAATATCGAGGGGGCAGGCCTCGATCCGAAGAAGATCTCCACGCTCATCCTCACGCACTGCCACATCGATCACATCGGCGCGGCGCCCTGGTTCCGGGAAAATTTTGGCTGCAAACTGGCCGCTCATGACAAGGATGCCGACGCCATCGAGGAAGGCGACCCCATCATGACGGCGGCCAACTGGTATGAAACGCATTTCCCGCCCACCCCGGTCGACATCCGTTTCAAGGCAGACCACGAAATCCTGCAATTCGGCTCCGAGGAGTTGCACCTGATCCACACGCCCGGGCACACTCCCGGTTCCATGTCCGTCTACCTGGACCGGGGCGGAAAGAGAGTCCTTTTCGGCCAGGACATCCATGGTCCTTTCCTGCCGAGCTTCAAGTCCGACGTCAGCCGCTGGCGCACATCCATGGAAAAACTCCTTGCCCTCGAGGCCGACATCCTCTGTGAAGGCCACTTCGGGATCTTCCAGACGAAGGAGCAGGTAAGGAAGTATATCCAGCGGTACATGAGGGAGTACGCCTGAGACATGGTAACAGGTAACAGGTAACAGGTAACAGGTAACAGGTAACAGGTAACAGGTAACAGGTAACAGGTAACAGGTAACAGGTAACAGAACTCCCCTGCTCATCATCGTTTCCTGTCACCTGACACCTGTCTTTTCAAGATTGCTCATCCTCACCCCGATCAGTCTCACCCGTTTTTTCAGCTCTACTTTTTTCAGGCACTCGAAGACCGTGCGGCGGATTGTCTCCTCGGAATCGACGGGTTCCTTGAGGCTGATGGACCGCGTGTGCGTCTCGAAATCGCTGAAACGGATCTTCAAGGTTACCGTGCGCCCCCGGTAGCCATCCTCGCGCATGGACTTGACGACGTCCTTTGTGAGCTCGGCCATCGTCTTTGCGATCACCTGCCAGTTGCTCACATCCGTCTCGAACGTCGTCTCCCGGCTCATCGAGCGGGGTTCCCAGTGCGTCACGATGGGGCTGTCGTCAATCCCCCTCGATGCGTCGTAAAGATAGCGGCCGTAGGATAGGCCGAATTCCCCCGTCAGCCTCTCCAGCGGAAGGGCGGCAAGCTGCCCGATCGTGTCGATTCCCATCTCCTTCAGGTGTGCCTCCGTCTTGGGTCCCACACCCAGGAGCTTCCTTGCGGCCATGGGCCATATCCGGGCAGGCACATCTTCCTCAACCAGGATCGTCAGCCCGTCGGGTTTCTGCATGTCCGAGCCGATCTTGGCCAGCAGCTTGTTGGGGGCGATCCCGATCGAACAGGTGAGGCCCGTCTCGTCGAGGATCTTTTTTTTGATCTCTCGGGCGATCTCTTCTGCTTTGCGTTCGCTCTCCGAAAGGTCCAGGTAGGCCTCGTCGATCCCGACATCCTCCATGGCGGGGCTGAACCGGCGCAGCACTGCCTTGAAAAGGGCAGAGTACCGCACATACTCGTCATAATCGACAGGAAGGAAGATGGCCTGGGGACAGAGGCGCAGAGCCGTACGGAGCGGCATGGCCGAGTGAATCCCGTATTTTCTCGCCTCGTAGGAGGCGGTGGAAACGACCCCGCGGCTCGAAGGGTCACCGCCCCCGCCGATGACGACGGGCTTGCCCCGCAGTTCGGGTTTTCGTCTCTCCTCGACGGCCGCGAAGAAAGCGTCCATGTCCAGGTGCAGGATTCTTTTCATACAGGCAGGGGATTATAGAGGATAGGGGGCAGGAATGCAAAAACGAAAGCCTCGCGATGAAGGCCGCGCGCTCAGTCTTCCTGGATGAGGGATCGCCAGGTGTCCAGCGAATCCTCTGTCACTTCCAGATTATGACCCTTCCGGGCATGATCGGCCGCCTTCTTGAGGACCTCTTCGACCGTCTTCCCGTGGACCTCGAAATTACAGTCCAGGCCGGCCTCGTTGAAACGCAATATCTTCATGACATCCGGTCTCCAACCGGCGGTTCGCCGGTCCGACGACATCCGCAGGTGTGTTTAAAATTCCTCTTCAGTCACTACTCTGTCTAGCAAATGTCCTGCCAAACGGGCGGGAGTGCGGGGGTGACTCGCAGTCACCATTCAGAGGGCCCTTGCGGATACCCCTGGAGGATCGGGCCGGACAGGGGGGTGACAAAAATGTCATGCCATGGATGTTGCGATGGTTTCATTGTGAGCCGCTGCCCTTTGGGGCCGCCCGGTTTTGTTGGGTTTGCGGCTGCGACATGGATGTCGCAGCCGCCGCACTGAAAAGGTCACAAAAAAACCTTTTCAATACCGGCCGTTGGTAGTAGAAGAGGACCGTTTAAGTACCCGACAGGAGAGGTGCCTTGAAATCCTACCGGAAGGAATTGTGGCTCAATGTCCCGGCCCGCATGGCCTTCGTGAACATCACGACCCAGGTCGATGCGTGTCTCGGGGAGAGCGGCATTCGGGAGGGGTTCGTCCTCGTCAATGCCATGCACATAACAGCCTCGGTCTTCATCAATGATGACGAAGCGGGCCTTCACAAGGACTACGAAGAGTGGCTGGAAAAACTGGCCCCCCATGAACCGGTCTCCCGCTACCGGCACAACCGCACGGGCGAGGATAACGGCGACGCCCATCTGAAACGGCAGCTCATGGGAAGGGAGGTCGTCGTGGCCGTCACGGGCGGGAGGCTCGATTTCGGCCCCTGGGAGCAGATCTTCTACGGTGAGTTCGACGGCAGGCGCAAAAAGCGCGTGCTGGTGAAAATAATTGGGGAGTAGTGAAGAAGTGACTAGTGACCGGTGAAAGAGAATGAAGGGACCAGGGATTAGGGACGAAGCATCATGAATAAGATAAATCCCCCTCTTTCCCCCTTTGCCAAAGGGGGAAAGAGGGGGATTTTCTTGCCTTGCGACTCTTTCTTCCTAATCAACCAATTAACCAATCAACCGGTTACTCTTATATGGCTCGATCTCGAAAGGGATATCTACTCATCATCTGACAGATGTTCGCGAAGGAGAGGGGAATGGAGAAGGTCTTTTTTCCGGCAAGTGTCGTTGTTTTCGGGGTCTCTGCGGCGCCCACCAACCTGGGGAGGAACATCGTACTGAACATGCAGCGCTTCGGGTTCAAGGGGGAAATCTATGCGGTGGGCAAGGACGGCAGCGATGTCAACGGGGTAACGATTTTCCCGGGAATCGACGAGGTGCCGGGGGTGCCTGACCTGGCCGTGTTCCTCCTGCCCGCCCGTCACGTGCCGGAGGCACTCGATGCCTGCGGGCGCAAGGGGATCCGCCGGGCCGTCATCGAATCGGGCGGTTTCAGTGAATATGCCGACCAGGGCCGGGATCTCGAGCGAGAGGTTCTGGACATCGCAAGACGATGGGGTATGCGAGTCGTAGGGCCCAACTGCCTCAGCATCGTCAACCTGGAGAATGGTCTTGCCCTTCCTTTTCTTCCCATGGAGGAACGGGAGATCAGGAAGGGGAACATCTCGATCGTGGCTCAGAGCGGGGGGATCGCCATGGACTGCATGCGGCTGCTGTCCTATGAGAACCTGGGGGCCAGCAAGCTCATCAGCATGGGAAACAAGCTCGATGTCAACGAGAACGACTTCTTCGAGTTCCTGCGCTCGGACCCCGACACCGGGGTTATCGGGTTCTACCTGGAGGACGTGGCCGATGGCGGCCGGCTGATGAAGCTGGCGGAGTCAACCGAGATGCCGCTCATCGTCCTGAAGGCCAACACAAACCCCGCAAGCAACTATGCCGCGAGCTTTCACACGGCGGCACTGGCCGGGGACGACGAGGTCGTCACGGCGGCCTTGCGGCAAGCGGGAATTCACCGCGTGCAGAACCTAACGGAGATGATGGAGAGCTTCAAGGTCTTTTCGCTTCCCGTCATCAAGGGGCCGCGGCTCGCCGTCCTGGGGCGCTCCGGCGGGCAGGCGGTGCTGCTGGCCGACGCAGTCCACCGCTACGGGTTCGAGCTGGCGAAGCTCTCCGATGATTTTTTCAGCCACGTGAGGCAGCACATCCGGGCCGGCGTCATCCGCATGTCGAACCCCCTGGACATGGGCGACATCTTCAACATCGACGCCTACGCGGGCATCGTGGAGAAGGCCCTTTGCGAAGATGGGGTCGACGGGGTCGTTATCAGTCACGCCTACGTCGCCAACCTGGAGGTCGCGCCGTCAAAGCGGCTCCTCGAGGCCTCCCTCGCCCTTTCCCGTCGCTACGGGAAGCCCGTCATCCCCTGCATCATCCCCGACAAGCACACCTGGTTTTCCGTGAAAGAGGAGACGGGCGCCTTCCTGTTCGAGGACGTCGACACGGCGCTCAAGGCCCTGTCGCGGTCGCTGTGGCATCACCGTTTCCATGCCGGCAGGCGCGCAGCCGCACGGATGCGCCCGGCGAGGACCGGGGAAAGCCCGGTCCTGATGCCCGGGTTCATGGCGCCCGACGAGGCTTTTTCCCTTCTCGGATCCTACGGGGTTTCCCATGCGGGGCTTGCCGTTGCGGTCAGCGCCGATGAGGCCGTAAAGGCGGCGCGGCGCCTGCGCTACCCCGTGGCCCTGAAGACAGCCGACCCCGCTGTCCTTCACAAGACGGAGAAAGGCGGTGTCGTGCTCGATATCGACGGCGAGCAGCAGCTGCGAAAGGCCGTGCGCTCCATGAAGGCGAAACGTTATCTCGTCCAGAAGATGGTGCCGGCCGGCACGGAGGTCATCATCGGGGCCCGGAAGGACAACGAGTTCGGCCACGCCGTCCTCTTCGGCCTCGGCGGCATTTTCGTCGAGCTCCTCAAGGACACGGCCATGCGCGTCGTTCCCCTGACGGCAAAGGAGGCCGAGTCCATGGTCCTGGAGATAAGGTCTGCGGGGCTTCTGAGGGGGTTCAGGGGCAAAGGGCCTCTCGATGTAAAGGCCCTGGCGCGCTGCATCGCGGGCATCTCGAAAATGCTCGTGGATCACCCCGAAATCTGCAACATTGACATCAATCCGCTTATTCTCTACGGTAAAGGCCAGGGCGGCATCGCCGTGGACGCCAAGATTGAAGTCTCGTGAAGAAGTGGCTAGTGGCTAGTGGTTTGTGTTCAGGACTCCGTATCGGAGTTGGAATATCTTCTTCACAAGCCACAAGTCACTAATCACTAGTCACCTGAAAAAGCGCGCGGGGCGCGCTTTTTGCAAATCCCCCACTCCATGGAGGCCGTATGAGACGAACCCTGTGCGTCGGCATCCTCCTGGGGGCCCTGTGGGCCGTCCTGGCGGGTTGTGCGACGGGCGGCGACGAATCCAAACCCGACGATGTGATTTCACTCTATCTCTCCGTCTACATGGACGGGCGCTACGAGGAGGCTTACCAGTACCTCTCCACGGAAGACCGCGCGGCAAAGAGCCTCGAGGCCTATATCGCGGAGAGGAAAGACCCCGGGACCTTCATTACCCGAAACCTGCATCGGCTCATCGCCTATAACCTGCGCGACGTGGCTCAGGTCGATGAAACGCACGCCCGCGGGATCGTGGATATCAGCATCCCCGATTTCCGCGCCATCGTCGGCGAGATCTCAGGCGCCCTCGAAGCGGCCAACTACCCTGAAAGCGCCCTCGAGAATGTTTCCTTCGTCCGCCGCAATGTGGGGACCTTCGAACAGAGATACCAGACCGAGGGCATTCCCCGGAGGATGCTCCAGGAGAGAGTTGAACTCGTCAAGGAAGGCCGGCAATGGAAGGTCAGGGCCGGCTGGGGCCTCAAGGGGCCCGAGAGGCGCTGAAGACCATGACGTGGGTTCGTGAAATCCTCCTCTTTGCGGCAGGCATCACGCTCTTTCTCTTCGGGATGATGCGCCTGAGCGAGGAGGTGCAGCTCTACCTCAGCAACGTCCGCATCCGCCAGTTCTTCAGGCTGGCCGTCGAGCGGCCTCTCTACGGCCTGGCGACAGGCATCGTCACGACGGTCCTTTTCCAGAGCAGCACGGCCACCTCCGTTCTCGTCGTCGGCATGGTGAGCGCGGGCCTCATGAGCTTCTACCGGTCGCTGGCGATCATCCTCGGGGCCGACGTGGGCACGACCGTCACCGTGCAGCTCGTCGTCTGGAAGGTGACCGAGATCTCCCCCGTGATCGTTTTTTTCGGCGGCATGCTCTGGTTCTTCGGCCGGGAGCGGTGGAAAAAGATCGGCGAGGGGATTTTTTATTTCGGCCTCATCTTCTTCGGGCTGGAACTGGTCTCCATGGCGACGGCGCCCTTCAAGGAGAGCGCAGCCGTACGCTCGGTCTTCCAGTGGGCGGACCATCCCCTGCTGGGGCTCGCGATCGGCCTCGTCGCCGCATCCCTGATCCACTCGTCGGCAATTCCCATCACGATCCTCGTCATCCTGGCGCAAAACAACGTGATCACCCTCTACCACGCCCTCCCCATTGTTTTCGGCGCCAACATCGGGACGGCGATCACGGCCCTGCTCGCAAGCCTCGTGGCCAACGTCAACGGCAAGCGCACCGCCCTGGCGCATTTTCTCTTCAAGCTCATTGGCGCGGTCTTCTGCATGATGGCCCTCCCGCTGTTCTTGCAGGTCGTGACGGCCCTCTCCCCCGATGCCGCTCAGCAGATCGTTTACGGGCACCTGCTGTTCAACCTGTTCGTCGTGGCCTTTTTCTTTTTCTTTCTCCAGCCCTTCTCCTATCTCGTGGAGCGAATCATCCCCGGTAAGGTGGAAACGCTCCCCATCTGGCCCGAATTCCTCGACGACCGCTACCTGCCGGACGCGGCGGCGGCACTCGAGCAGGTCCGGAAGGAACTGCGGCGCCAGATGTATCTCGTCAAACGCATGTGCGCATCGAGCATGAACCTCATCCCGCATTTCGGGGAGGGAAGGGCCCGTGACATCCGGTATATCGAGCTGGTCGTGAACAACCTGAGGCGGGAGCTGAACCGCTACCTGATGAAGATCTCCAAGGGCGGGCTGACCATCGATCTATCCCGCAAGCTCTTTGCCTATTCCGGGATCGCCGATGACATCGAGCGAATCGGGAACCACGCCGTCTACGTTGTCGGCCTGGCGCGCGACCGGCACCGCGGCAATATCGAATTCACGAAGTGGGCCTACGCGGAGATCGAGGAAATCGCCGATCTGATCAACAAAAACCTGGAAGATTGCGTTGCCCTGCTCGACGGGATCAGCACCGAGCTGACCACGAGGATTTTTTCCCGGGAAGACCGGATCGACCGTCTCGTGCGGGAGGCCAGGAAGCGGCACCAGGAACGGTATCACACCGGCGCCTGCCAGCCCGAGGCGGGCCCTATTTTCGTCGAAATGCTCCTGCGCCTGGAGCGCATGTCCGATCACTGCGAGAACATCGCCGAATACGCGAGGGATCTTGCCGCGGGGAAGTGAAGATGTGACTAGTGACTAGTGAAGAAAAGAGC
>DCVI01000139.1:0-2817 GCA_002327315.1 Syntrophaceae bacterium UBA2192
AGGATGATCATCTTGCCGTTTTTGATGTCTTCAATTGCTTCCGGAATAGTGCTGATTGCCATATTACTCACCTAAAGAAGGCTAAAGGCTTAAGGCAAAGGGCGAAAGGCAAAGAAATAAATCTTTCTGAGCCATTAGCCATTAGCCTTGCGCCATATGCCAATTATTTAAACCCGTGCTCCCGGAGGAAGTCCATGTTGACTCCCTTGCCGGGGTTCAGGAGTTTCTCCACGTATTTACCGAGGATGTCCGTTTCGATATTGACGGGATCCCCCGCTTTTTTCCCTGTGAGCGTCGTCTTCTCCGCCGTGTGGGGGATGATATTAACATAAAAACGGTCGCCTTCGCACGAATTAACCGTCAGGCTGATCCCGTCAACGGCGATGGACCCCTTGGCCACCACATATTTTGAAAGGCCTGCCTCCAGGGTAATCCCGAAGACGATCGAACCCGCGCGCGCCGTCTTCTCCACGATCCGCCCCACGCAGTCCACATGCCCCAGCACGAGGTGCCCGCCGAGAAAGTCGCTCATCCGGAGGGCCTTTTCCAGGTTGACCGCATCGCCCGCCTTGAGCCTTCCGAGCGACGTCTTCGAGAGCGACTCGGCGGAGACGTCGAAGGTGAAGCTTTTCTTCCCCAGTGTCGTCACGGTGAGGCAGGCCCCGCTCACGGCGATGCTGTCGCCGATCCGGACATCGTCGAGCGCAAGCGCCGTCTGCACCTCGAGCAAGACGTCTTCGCCCTTCCGGGCAAGCTTGCGAACCGAGCCCATGTCCTGGATGATGCCGGTGAACATAAAAAACAGGCTCCAGGCTCCAGGCTTCAGGCATCGGGATCTGGATTTTTCTTTCCGGAATCCCGATTCCGGACTCCTGAGGCCCCGTTATTTTGACTTCAAAAGGTCTTTCAACTCATCCAGGAACTCGTTGGCGTCGCGGAATTGCCGGTACACCGAGGCAAACCGCACGTAGGCCACCTTGTCGAGGTCGTGGAGCTCCTGCATGACCCGCTCGCCGACAAAGGTCGAGGGGATTTCCTTCAGCTGCGATTCCTGGCAGGCCCTCTCGATGCGGTCCACGATGGCCTCGATCTCGTCGATGCTGATGGGCCGCTTCTCGCAGGCCTTCTTGACTCCCGTGAGGATCTTGGAGCGGTCGAAGGCCTCGCGCCGGCCGTCCTTCTTGACGACCATGGGGAGCACCTCCTCCACGAACTCGTAGGTCGTGAAGCGCTTCGCGCAGGAGGCACACTCGCGTCGCCTTCGAATGGCGTTGCCTTCCTTGCTGATCCGGGAGTCGATCACCCGGTTCTCCGGGTCGGCGCAAAAGGGGCACTTCATAGCTTCCTCACGTGGATGCTCGACTCTTCGAGCATGCGGGCGGCCAGCTCGTCGCTGTAGCCGTCCCGGTAGACGATTTCCTTGATCCCCGCGTTGATCAGCATCTTGAGACAGATGCTGCAGGGGTGGTTCGTACAGTAAAGCGTTGCCCCCTGGATGCTCACCCCGTGAACGGCGGCCTGGATGATCGCGTTCTGCTCGGCGTGAAGCCCCCGGCAAAGCTCGTGTCGCTCGCCGGAGGAGACTTTCATCTCTTCCCGCAGGCAGCCCACCTCCAGGCAGTGCCTGAGCCCGCTCGGGGCCCCGTTGTAGCCCGTGGTGAGAAGGCGCTTTTCCTTCACGAGGACGGCCCCCACTCCACGCCGCAGGCACGTGGAGCGGCGCGCAACGAGGCTCACGATGTCCATGAAGTACTCGTCCCAGCTGGGACGGGTGATGCCCTGCGCCTTCGTCTTTATGTTTGTCTTCTCACTGGTCACTGGTCACCGGTCACTGGCCACTGTTTTTTCAGCCCCTCGCGATGCGGTCCGCATACAGCGGGAAGCGCTCGCAGAGCTCGCTTACCTCTTTGCGAACCTTGTCGATCGTGCTTTCGTTCTTGAGGTCCTTGAGGACCGTCGAGATGAACCGGCCCACGAGCTTCATCTCCGCCTCCTTCATCCCGCGGGACGTGATGGCCGGGGTGCCGACGCGGATGCCGCTCGTCACCATGGGCCCCCGCGTGTCGAAGGGGATCATGTTCTTGTTGGCCGTGATCCCCGCCCTGTCCAGGGCATCGGCGCCCTCGGCGCCGGTAACCCCGATGGAGGTCACGTCGATGAGCATGAGGTGGTTGTCGGTGCCGCCCGAGACAAGCCGGAATCCCTCGGCCGTGAGCGTCTCCGCCAGGGTGCGGGCGTTTTTCTGGATCCGCACCTGGTACTGTCTGAACTCGTCCGTCAGGGCCTCCTTGAGGGCCACGGCCTTGGCGGCGATGACGTGCATGAGCGGGCCGCCCTGCATTCCCGGGAAGACGCGGCTGTCGAGCGCCTTGGCGAAGTCGCTCTTGCACAGGTTCATTCCGCCGCGGGGGCCCCGCAGGGTCTTGTGGGTCGTCGTGGTCACGAACTCGCAGAGCGGAACGGGGTTCGAATGGATTCCCGCCGCCACGAGTCCCGCCACGTGGGCGATGTCGGCAAGCACCACGGCCCCCACCTGATCGGCGATCTGCCGGAAGGGCTCGAAGGGGATATCCCGGGAGTAGGCGCTCGCCCCGACGACAATGACCTTGGGTTTGTGCTTCTTTGCCTGTTCCTCCACCTCGTTGAAGTCGATACGCTCGGTTTTCTGATCGACGCCGTAGTGGACGACCTTGTAAAAGCGCCCCGAGAAATTGGCGGGGCTGCCGTGGGAGAGATGCCCGCCGTGTGCGAGGTTCATGCCCAGGATCGTATCCCCCGGCTGCAGCACGGCGAAGTAGACGGCCATGTTGGCCTGGG
>DCVI01000139.1:2867-3999 GCA_002327315.1 Syntrophaceae bacterium UBA2192
GGGTACCCCTCGGCGTACTTGTTGGTCATGATGCAGCCCTGGGCTTCGAGCACCGCCTCGTCGACGAAATTTTCCGACGGGATCAGCTCCAGTTTTCCTGCCTGTCGCTTCGTTTCCTTCAGGATGGCGGCCGCCACCTCGGGATCGACTTGCTTCAACATGGACATCGTCTTCTCACCCTCCTGCGTTACTTGCAGAGTTTTTGTTCCAGTTCCCGAATCTTGTCGAGGCGCTTCTGGTGGCGTCCTCCCTCGAAGGGGGTCTCCAGCCACGTCTTGACGATCCGCTCGGCCGCGGCGGCCTCCGTCTTGCGCCCGGCCAGCACGAGAATGTTCGAATCGTTGTGCTGCCGCGATAGCCTCGCCGTCTCCTCGTCGAGGCACAGGGCCGCCCGGACGCCGGGGAACTTGTTGGCCACAATCGCCATTCCCACGCCGGAGCCGCAGACGAGGATTCCCTTCTCGAACTCGCCCGACGAGACGCGCCCGGCCGCCAGGACCCCGTAATCGGGGTAGTCCACGGACTCGTCGCGGTGGGTCCCCGCATCAAAGGTGCGGACGCCGGCCGATGAAAGAAATCCTTTGATGGACTCCTTGAGGGCAAACCCGGCATGGTCGGAGCCGATGATAATCCTCACGGCGCTCCCTCAATCCCTGAATTTTCTGAAGGCCAGCACGGCGTTCACCCCGCCGAACCCGAAGGTGTTCGACAGTGCGGCCTCGATCCTCATTTCCTTTGCCCGGTGCGCCACGTAGTCCAGGTCGCATCCCTCATCGGGGTTGTCCAGGTTGATCGTGGGCGGGGCTATCCCTTCACAGATCGCCTTCACGGCCACGATGGCCTCGAGCCCGCCTGCTCCGCCCAGCATGTGCCCTGTCATGGACTTCGTGGAGGAGACGGCGAGTTTGCGGCTGTGCTCCCCGAAGACCCGCTTGATGGCCTGGGTCTCGTAGACGTCGTTGAGCGGCGTTGCCGTGCCGTGTGCGTTGATGTAGCCGACGCAGGAGGGCTCCATCCCGCAGCTTTTCAGCGCGACCTCCATGCTCCTTGCTGCCCCCTCGTGTCCGGGGGGCGGGGCTGCCATGTGATAGGCATCGGCCGTGCAGCCGTAGCCGCAGAGCTCGGCATAGAT
>DCVI01000139.1:4081-9446 GCA_002327315.1 Syntrophaceae bacterium UBA2192
TGCCGCCTGCGATCATGGCATCGGAGTAGCCGTCCTTGATGCACCGGAAGGCGGTGCCGATGGCGCTCGTGCCGGCGGCGCAGGCCGTGACGGTGCAGCTGATGGGACCTTTGGCCCCGTATCGGATGGAGACATGTCCCGCGGCGAGGTTGGGCAGGACGGCCGGGATCGTGAAAGGGGAAAGCCTCCTGGGGCCGCTCTGCTCGAGGACGGTGTGTTCCTTCTCGATGGTCTTGAGCCCGCCGATGCCCGAGCCGATGATCGTCCCCACGCGCTCGGCGTTGCCCTCGTCGATCGCGAGCCCCGAGTCCTCCATGGCCATGTCGGCGCAGGCCAGGGCATAGACGATAAACTCATCGAGCCTTCGCTGTTCCTTCTTGTCCACGTATGCGAGCGGATTGAAGTTCTTCAGCTCCCCGGCGATCTTTGTGGCATGATGGACAGGATCGAACTTCGTGATGGGCCCGATTCCCGAGCGGCCGGCGCACAGGGCCGCCCAGGTCTCGTCGACATTGTTGCCGACGGGATTTATGGTCCCCATGCCGGTAATGACCACACGCCTCTCCAAAGGCTACCCCGCTGGGACGGCCTAGCTGGCCAGGCCCTTTTTCTTCTTGATGAAGTTGATGGCGTCCTGGATGGTCCGGATTTTCTGCAGTTCCTCATCGGCGATTTCGACGCCGAAATTCTCCTCCATCGCCATGATCAGCTCGACGAGGTCGAGCGAATCCGCGCCAAGGTCCTCTATGAAAGATGCCTCGGGAACACACTCTTCCCGGGTCACATCCAGCTGTTCCACGATAATCTCGATTACCTTTTCCTCGATGGACATTCAATGCCTCCTTGAGATCTCAGATCCGAATCCACGTGATAGTCCAGTTTCGAGAGGTGACGCCGTGCAGCCTCTCACATGTACAGGCCGCCGTTCACCCCGATCACCTGTCCCGTGATGTATCCGGCCTCATCGGAGGCCAGGAACAGCACGACACCGGCTACATCGTCCGGTGTGCCCAGCCGGGAGAGGGGGATCTCTTCGAGAACCTTCTCCCGCTGCTCCTCCGTCATGGCGGAGGTCATATCCGTTGTAATCAGGCCGGGGGCCACGGCGTTCACGCAGATGCCGCGCGGCGCGAGCTCCCTCGCCAGTGATTTCGTCAGTCCGATGATTCCCGCCTTCGAGGCGCTGTAGTTTGCCTGGCCGGCATTGCCCGACTGGGCGACAACCGACGAGACGTTGATGATGCGGCCCGAGCGCTGTTTCATCATGGCATAGGAAACGGCCCTGCAGCCGTTGAAGGTCCCCTTGAGGTTCGTGTCGATGACACGGTCCCAGTCCTGCTCTTTCATGCGCACCAGCAGGCCGTCGCGGGACTCGCCGGCGTTGTTCACCAGGATGTCGATCCGTCCTTTTTCCCGGATGAGGCCGGCGATCGCCTCCGTTGCCGCCTTGGTGTCCGCCACGTCGAAGCGGACGATCTGTCCTTCCCCTCCGGCCTCGCCGATGAGGCGAAGCGTCTCCCGGGCGGCCTCCTCGTTGCGGGCGTAATTGACGAAGACGAACGCCCCTTCGCCGGCAAGCCGGATGCTCACGGCCCGGCCGATGCCTCGGGAGCCCCCTGTGATCAGTGCGACCTTGCCCTTGAGGTTCATCTTCTCAACTCTTTCCCGAGAGGGCATCCACGGTCCTCTGCAGGGACTCGAGGTTTTCCACGTTCAGGATCCGCAGGCCCTTGTTGATCCGCAGGGCAAGCACCGACAGCACCCGCTTGGGGCCCACCTCGATCACCGTGTCGACCCCCATTGCGGTCATTTTCTCGATCGTCTCGAGCCAGCGGACAGGCTGGTAGATCTGCCTCACGAGCAGCGCCCTCGTCGTCGCGGCCGAGTGGAAGGTGCCCGGGTCGCAATTCGGAATCACGGGGACGGTGCAGTCCCTGAAGATCAGGGGTTCAAGCGTGCCGTCCAGTCGCCGGGCCGCCCCTTCCAGCAGCGCACAGTGAAAGGGCGCGCTCAGCGGAAGTTTCACCGCCCGCTTCGCCCCTTTCTCCAGGGCCTTTGCCATGACCTTTTCGACCGGCAACATGCAGCCCGAAACGACGGTCTGGTCCTGGGCGTTGTAGCACGACGGGCTTACGAGCCCCGATTCGGCAGTCACCTCCAGGCAGATCGCTTCGACGGTGTCCCGGCTGAGCCCCTGGATGGCCGCGTTGGCCCCCAGGCCGGGGGGCACGGCCTCCTGCTGGTAGGCGGCCCTTGCCTGGACGATCTGCAGGGCGTCGGAAAAGCTCATGGCGCCGGCTGCGCAGAGCGCGCCGTATTCGCCCAGGCTGTGGCCCGCCATGGCTGACGGACACAGGGAAAGTTCCTGCTCGAGAACTCTCCAGGCGGCGATCTCCAGGGTGAGGGTTGCCACCTGGGTGTTTCTCGTCAGGTCCAGCGCCTCCCGGGGCCCCTCGAAGCAAAGCCCTGAGATGTCCGAGCCGAGCACCGTCTTTGCCTCTTCGAAGCACGCCCGGGCGGGTTTGAACTGCTGGAAGAGCTCCCGGCCCATGCCCACGTACTGTGAGCCCTGCCCGGGAAAGACAATGCCCAGCCTGGCCATAAAGCACCCCGGAAAGGACGTTATTCGCCCTTGTCGACGTTTACCGCTTCCTTGCCCTTGTAGGTGCCGCATTTCAGGCAGGCGCGGTGGGGCAGCTTCGGCTCGTTGCACTGGGGGCATACCGCGCCGGCCGGTGCCTGGATAAAGTCGTGGGACCTTCTGCTGTTCCGTCTTGATCTTGAGTGTCTTTTTACAGGATTCGGCATATGTTGGGGTTCTCCATCAAGGTTGTTTTTTTACCGTGAACTTCTTCAGGGCCTCCAGGCGGATGTCGACGGCGCCGGGCCTGCATTCACAGGGCGCCGCGTTCAAGTTGACTCCGCATTGTGCGCACAGCCCCCGGCAGGCCTCCTCGCACAGCGGTTTCATGGGGACCTGGAGCAGGATCTGCTCGTAGACCAGGGCGTCGAGGTCGATCAGGTCGTCCTGGTAATAGCCGAACGAGATGTCCTCGTCGGCAAGGTCCGCCTTTTGATCGTCCCCGTCGCGGGCGGGGACCAACGTGTGGCGAAAACCGCTCTGCACGGGGAGCGTGAACGACTCGAGGCATCGCCCGCAGTCCAGATCCAAGGCCGTCTCCACGCTGACGTCCAGTGTCACCGTCTCGAGGATCTTGTGGATCTCTGCGGCGACGCGGGCCGGGTGGATGCGGAAATCGATCCCGCCGCCGTTCTGCAGAACCTCGCGGTACCCGTCCCCGTCGATCGTGTACTCGACCTGGCTCCCCTCTTCGGGAATGAGCGATACTTGAATCTTCAAAGAGAGTCCCTTGCGAATGAGTTCACCGCTTCCCGAAAGAAGCTTTCGCGAAAGAGTACTTGTTAATTATAAAACCCACAATTTGTCAAGGTTTTTTTGTTGCACTGCCGCATGGTTAACCCCGCCATATCTCGAATGAAACGAGCCTTTTGTGCACTTGCAGGGGGCACGCGGCGCGGCCCAGGCCGGTCTTGACGGGGCGGCGGAGGGGCGCTGTGAGAAAACCGCTGGATTTATTGGATATTATGATAGTCATGGTCACGCGCATAATCAAGCCCCGCAGCGCTGCACTGCCGGCCTCGCCGGGACAGCGCGAAAAACACCGACCAGCCTTTGCCGGTCATGACGGGAAAAACGTCGAGCCCGGGCATCAACGAAGTGATGATGCCGGAATATTTCGCCTTGACATTTCATCCCGATTCGTTTAATTTTCCATGCTTCCAGAGCGAGAAGATCCTGGGGGATCGTCTAGTGGTAGGACTCAAGACTCTGGATCTTGCTACCAAGGTTCGAATCCTTGTCCCCCAGCCAAGGTCCCATCGTCTAGCGGTTAGGACGCTGGCCTCTCACGCCGGAAACCAGGGTTCGATTCCCTGTGGGACCACCAAAATGAATGAAAAAAGGAGTTGACCTGAAGGTTGAACTCCTTTTTTATTTTCAGCCGCATTTGATGAAGGGACCAGGGACGAGGGGGTAGGGGGTAGGGGGGAGGGGGTAGGGACGAGCGTTCTCCTCACTGGTATGCTTTCAGCCTGTAACCTGTAACTGTCGCCTGCAGGCCCCTGTCGGGGATTTGGAAGTGGAAGGAAAAAAGAGCCCCATGCCTCGTGCCATCGTGGCGCTTGTCCTGATGTCCCTCATCTGGGGCTACAACTGGGTCCTCGTCAAGGAGGCGATGCGGCATGCCTCCCCCTTTGACTTCTCGGCCATCCGGACGATCGGAGGCGGCATGATCCTCCTGGGGGTCCTGGCATGGCAGGGTCGTCCCCTGCGGCCTCGAAACGTCCCCATGACCCTGCTTGTGGGAATCCTCTGCACGACTCTCTCCGTGGGCTTTGCCACGTGGGCCCTCGTCGAGGGGGGTGCGGGGAAAATGGCCATCCTGGTGTATGCGATGCCGTTCTGGCTGATCCTCATGGCCTGGCCACTGCTCGGAGAGCGCCCCCACGGCGCTCAGTGGCTGGCCGTGGCCCTGGCCCTGGCGGGACTCGTCCTGCTGCTCGAGCCCTGGAGCTACCGGGGGGATCTGTTCCCCAGCGTGCTGGCCGTGCTGAGCGGACTTTCCTGGGCGGCGAGCGCCGTTGTCACGAAACGAATGGACCGCAGCGGCGAGGTGGACGTGGTTTCCCTCTCGGCGTGGCAGGTGCTCTTCGGCGGTCTCTTTCTCATGGTCATCGCGCTCATTGTTCCCTCGGAGCCGATCCGGTGGACCCCCTGGATGACGGGGGTCATGACGTACAACGTCGTGTTGACGAGCGCCGTGGCCATCCTGATGTGGTTCTATGTTCTCAAGGTCCTCCCCGCGGGGATCGCGGGTCTCGGCTCCCTGGCCACACCGGTCCTCGGGCTTTTCTTTGCCTATGCCGTCCTGGACGAGAGGCTGTCCTTCTGGGAGGGGTGGGGGGGTGTCCTGATCCTTGCCGCCCTGGCGATCCTCACGGTCCAGGGACTCAGGAACAACAAATGATGCTTTGCGAAAGGGCCGGTGCGCGAACATGAACATTCGAATGGCTATCCCTGTCCCCCTGCAATCCTGCAGTCTCAACTTGCGCCGCCTCATGGTGCTCACTTTCGCTTCCGCCCTCTTGCTTTCCTGCACGTCCCCGCAGACCGCCGACGGCCCGGTTTACCGCAGCGAACGCGGATTCACCATCGGGCTCTCCCCCCAGTGGCTCGTTGTCCATCGGCTTTACATTGGCGCGAAGGAGAACCCGATCGGGACAGACAACCTGCGCATACGGAGCCTTTTCACGGCGGACGTACTCAGCGGGTTGAAGGAAAAGG
>DCVI01000125.1 GCA_002327315.1 Syntrophaceae bacterium UBA2192
ATTTTTCAGGACGGACTAATTAATGTTTGTTTATTACGTTGAAATGCATCGCCTGTCAAATGAAAACGCTTGCACGCGCTTGCCCCGCAACGCCCGACGTGAGCACTTGCCGTGAGCACTTGCCGTGAGCCTGTCGACGGATGTCAAACGGTGCCGAACGTTGCTGCGTGGGGCAAGCGCGGCATGATAACAGATCAACCCCTTCTCTATGCCGGCCGGGCGTCCCGCCCGGCAATCGTCTAAATTCCTGGCATACGGGTGCGAAGAACTTTAACCCTGCGGGCTGACAATCTCTGCGATGCGGGGGGCAAACTTCAGAAGATGCAAACTCCTCTGATTTCACGCGGGTTTCAGCCGACTCTTTCACAAATCTTGCATGCGTTTTTGCAGTGATAGTGCCTTTGAAACCCTGGCCGTTCAGGAATCCGGATCGTTTGCAGCGGGAGCTATGAGGATCGGTCGCTACCTTGTTCTGATTATTCTCTTCGTCGGTTTCTTCATCATCTTCGGAAACCGGGGGCTTCTGGATAATCAGCGCCTGAAGGAAAAGCTCTCCGAGCTGAGGGCTGAGAATGCCCGTTTCGAGGCCGTCAACCACAGCCTGAAACGCGAAGTGGTGCTGATGCGCGAGGACCTCCGTTACATCGAGTCCGTAGCACGCAACGAGTTGGGCATGGTGAAACGGGGGGATTCCATCTATCGGTTCATGGACTCGGCAGGAAAGAAGGAGGAGCCGGCAGCCCCGCCCGCGTCGGACGGCAGCGGGCAACCCACACAGGAGCCCCGCGAGGACACTGCCCCCAATCCCACCGCCCGGCCGGGCTCGTCCATCTAGTCTATTTGGTCTATCTCGTCTATCTGGTCTATCTTGTCTGTCTAGTCTATTCGGTCTATCCAGTCTGTCCCGTCTGTCCGGTCTATTCGGTCATGCTGAGGTGACAGGTTGCAGGTGTCAGGTGACAGGAAAAGATATGCGATAGGATGGTTCTGTTACCTGTTACCTGTTCTTGCCTCGGTCCTTGGTCCTCGAACCTCGTGCCTTCTTTAGCTGGTGCGCAATGCATCGACGATCTTCATCCGCGAGGCCTGCAGGGCCGGCAGCACTCCGCCTACAAATCCCATGACGAGCGAGAACAGGAGGGCCTGCCAGACGATCTCCACGGTGAGCGTAAAGGAGAAGGCCAGCTCCGAGAAGGTCTGGAAGTTGAGCGTCGAGATCGTCAGCAGCTGCAGGAAGGAGGCAAAGAAAAGCCCCACGGCACCCCCGATGAACCCCAGCAGCAGCGCCTCCATGAGGAACGCCCCCAGGATGCTGCGCCTCTGGAACCCGAGGGCCCTCAGCGTGCCGATCTCGGCGGTGCGATTCGCCACGGCGGCGTACATGGTGATCATGGCCCCGATCACGGCGCCCAGCGAAAAGATGATCGTCAGCGACATCCCCAGGATCCGGAGAAACTTCGCCATCACCTCCGACTGATCGGCATAGAAGCGCGTTTCCCGCTTGGCCTCCACGGTGAGTCTCGGGTCGCTCTCCACGCGGGTTTTGAAGGCATCGAACCCGGAGGCGTCGCGAAGCTTGAAGATCACCGACGAGTACACGGGACGCCGGAAGGCCTGCATGAGTTGGTCCGCATCGCCCCAGATCTCGGAGCTGAAGCCCGTGCTGCCCGCGTCGAAGATGCCCACCACGGTCCAGTCCCGCATGCCGAAGCGCAGCGTCTCGCCGATCCCGGCGCCCGTGAAGCGCCTGGAGACACTCTCGCCGGCGATAATCTCCGAGGAACTGGGTCTCGGCATCCTGCCCTCCACGAGCTTCACCTGGGGGCGCATCGCCATCGACTCCTCGCTTACCCCGCGGATGATGACGTTCGACGGTTTGTCGGTGCCCCGCTTGGGCAGGCTGATGAGCACCACGACCTCCTTGGCGAGCATCCGCCTGCCGTCGGCACCTGCGGCCACCTCGGGCTGGGTCTCGATGATGGAGGCCTGGAGCCGCTCGATGCCGCTCTGGACCTCCGACTGGGATCCCTTGCGGATGAGGACCACGTTGTCCCAGGATCCCGTGTCGACGAGGGTCTTCTGCAGCCCCTCGGCCAGCATGAGGATGGCGGCAAATACGAAGACAACGAGCGCCATGCCTCCTGCCGTGAGGATCGTCGTGAGGCGCCTCGTCCAGAGATTCCGGAAGCTGTAGGAGACGGGGACTTTCATAGGCCCTGCGGGCCTGGGATTCAGGATTCCGGAGTCTGGAATCAGGATGACCCGATCGTCCAGATATCCTGCGATTTCATTTCATCCCAGGTTTTCTTTTTTTTGTTAATCCGGACTCCTGACGCCTGAATCCGGATTCCGCGGCTGAGCTTCGCTCAGCCGATCCTCCTCAAACCATCGGCGATCCGGATATTCACGGCGCGCCAGGTGGGGAAAAGGCCCGCCACGAGCCCCACGAGCACCCCCGCGGCGATGTCCAGATAGACCGTATGCCGCTCCACGAAAAAGATGGGGAAGTAGGTCCCGAGATAGTCGTGGAAGGCCTCCGCCACGGGGAAGGTGAGTCCGATCCCGATGGCCGTCCCCGTGAGGCTGATGACGAGCGACTCCCCGAAGATGAGCCCCGCGATGAACCAGCCCCCGAAACCGAGGGTCTTGAAGATGGCGTACTCGCCGATCCGTTCGCGGGCCGTCATGGCCATCGTATTGGCTACGACGGCCATGATGATGACAATGATCACTATGGAGACGAGCTGGATGGCGATGAGGATCGCCTCCGTCATGGAGACGAAGCTCATCTGGAAGGCCTTCTCCGTCTCCGTGAGGGTCTCGGCAAGCGAGTTCTTGAAGGTGGCGTCGATCGTCGTGCTCACCTCCCCCGCAAGGTTCGGGTTCGTGATGCCGATCATATAGAACCCTACCTGGTCGGCCCTCCGTGAAGCCGTCTTTTTCATGGTCTCGTTCAGGTAGTCCCAGTGGAAAAAGAGCTGCGTCTCGTCGACGCTTCGGTCTCTGCCCTTGTAGATGCCGCGGATGGCGAACTCCCAGTTGCCGGGGAAGATGGTCCCCTTGAGGGTGACCGTGTCCCCCACCTGCCAGCCGAACTTCTCCGCGATCTTCCTGCCGGCGACGGCGCCCTTGCGATCGTTGAGGAACGTCGTCCGTTGCAGGTCGGGGATCACATACTCGGGATAGAGTGCCAGGTAGGACTTCGGCTCCACGGCGAAATTGGGGAAGAAATTCTTCTCCTCGATGTAGACCCCGCCAAACCAGTTTCCCCAGGAGACAAGGTTCACGCCGCTCACCTGGCGGATCTTGTCCTTGTAGGCTATGGGCAACGGGAAGACAATCGAGATGGAATTCCGGATCACGAGGCGGTTGGCCGAGGAAGCCTCCACACCCGCGTACCAGGCGTTAACCATGGTCCGGAGCATACCGAAGGCAAGGATGGCGATGGTGATGCCCAGGATCGTGAGCCCCGATCGCAGCTTGTGGCGGAAGGCATTGCGGATGAGGAGTTTAAGGGTGCGCATCGTTCAGGGAGCCCTTGTCCAGGTGGCGGATCACCTGGGCCGCCTCGGCGGCCTTGGGGTCGTGGGTCACCATGATGATCGTCTTGCCCGACTCGCGGCTCAGCCGGCACATCAGCGACATGATCTCCTTCGCCGAGACGCGGTCCAGATCCCCCGTCGGTTCGTCGGCCACCAGGATCGTGGGGTCCGTCACGACGGCCCGGGCGATGGCCACGCGCTGCTGCTCGCCGCCGGAGAGCTGCGAGGGGTAGTGGTCCATCCGGTGGGAGAGGTTTACCACGCGAAGGGCCATCTCCACGTGCTCGCGCCGCTCCGAGCGGGAGAGCCCCGTGAGCTGCAGGGGCAGCTCAACGTTCTCGAAGGCGGTGAGCACCGGAATGAGGTTGTAGAACTGGAAGATGAATCCCACGTTCGTGGCCCTCCAGTGGGCCAGTTCCGTCTCATCGAGGGCCGTGATGTCCACACCGCCGATGACGATCGTTCCGCTGTCGACCTTGTCGATCCCGGCGATGAGGTTCAGAAGTGTGCTCTTGCCCGACCCCGAGGGGCCCATCAGCGCGAGAAACTCCCCCGCTCGGATGTCGAAGTTGATCTCCTGGAGCACGGGGATGACGTGGTTGCCGCGCAGGTAGGCCTTGTTGACGTTTCTGACCTCGACGATGACAGGCTGATTTTCCAGATCGACGGGAGGCCCTTGCCCATCGCAGGCGGTTACGGGATCGGTCATGGTCTTACTCGGGAAAGAAGTTGAGAAGGTGAGAGGTTGAGAAGGTTGGAAAATCGGAGGTGAATTGTTTGCTGTCAGCTGCTCCGACCTTCTTACCCTCGAACCCTCTTACCCTCTATATTTATTTCTCTGCCTGCTTGACGCGGCTTCCCGCCGTGAGACCCTTGGACGGGTTGAGAACGACCCGGTCGCCCGCCTTGACGCCGCCCGTCACGACGAGCAGATCGCCCAGTTTCCCGCCCGTCGCGATCTCCTGCTCTTCCACCGTATTGTCCTTGATGACGAAGGCCACCGATTTGTTGTCCCGGCTCACCACGGCGGCGGGATTGATCGTGGTGAGGGACTTCTCCTCGCTGGGTCCCACCGGTTTGGACAGGAATGCAACCTTGGCACTCATCTCCGGGAGGACGCGGGGGTCGCTGTCGAGAAAGCGAACCTTGACCATGACGGTGGCCTTGCTTCGGTCCGCCGTGGGAATGACCATGTGGACTTCTCCGCGGAAACGCTTGTCCGGCAGGGCGTCGAGCTGGATCTCGCAGGGCTGGCCGGCCTTCACCTGCTCGAGGTTCGACTCCGACACGTCGGCCTCGACCTGCAGCGAGTTCATGTCGGCAATGGTGACGACGGCCGCCTTGGCGTTGGCGGCGGCGCCCAGGGGCGTTATGATGTCGCCGATGTCGGCATTCTTGGTGAGTACGACGGCGTCGAAGGGTGCCCGGATGAGGGTGTACTCCACGCTCACTCTTGTCCCCTCGAGGGCAGCCTCGGCGGCCTTCACGGCCGATTCGGCGCCGGAAACGCCGGCTACGGCCTTCTTGTAACGGGCCTCGGCGGCGTCAAAGGAGGCCTTTGTCGTGTACTCCTGGGCGAGGAGTTCCTTCTCCCGCCCGAATGAGGACTTGGCGTCCTCGAGTTCCGCCCGTGCCTGAGCGAGGCTGTATCGGGAAACGCTCAAGTTCGCCCGGGCCTGTTCCCGGGCCGCGGCTGCGTCTGCACCTTCGAGCCTCGCGATGATATCCCCCTTCTTCACGCGGCTGCCCTCCTCGACGTTAATCTCCAGGAGCTGGGCCGTGATCTTCGAAGCGACGGCGGCCTTGCGCTGGGCCACCACGTAGCCGCTGGCATTGAGAAGCGTGAAGGACTGGGAGGGATAGGTCTGGCTTACCGTGGCCACTTGCACCGACTGGGCGGGGCTGAAGACCCCCATCCAGAACAGGACGGCCGCCAGCACCAACAGGGCCGCGCCGCCGATGATGAGCATCGGCTTTTTTCGCCGGCCCTGCTGGACGTTCATTGCGGACTTGTCGATCTTGAGTCGGGAGAGGTCGTCAGCTGCCATGGGTTCATTCTTTCGTCAGGGTGATATGAAAAAACCGGTTGAAACCGGTCTGTCCTGTTGAATCGGATCGCGGAGACCATCTCTTCACCACAATGTCATAAAATACCTGCTCAACCCGATTTGTCAACCGAATTGAGAATATCCGCCGATCGGCCGGTGAGAGTTTTTCGTTGAAGTTCGGGCTTATCGATACTATGATGAAAAGCGAAGCGTTGGAAATCCAAGAGAGGAGGCGTGGACATGCTTGTAAAAGTACTCATCAAACGCAAAGTCACGCAGGAAAAGGAAGCGGCTCTTCTGGATCTCATTACGCAACTCAGGACGCTGGCGTCCCGTCAGCCGGGCTACATCTCCGGTGAGACGCTTCGCAGCGCAGACAACCCCGAGGAGTATCTCGTCATAAGCACCTGGCAGGCGATGGACGACTGGAAAAAGTGGCTCGGGAGCAAGGAGCGCTCGCCCATCCAGGACAAGATCGACAAAATACTGGGTAAGAAAACCGAATACGAGGTTTTCCAGTATCCCGAGAAATCGGTCTCCCTTCGCAGCTTCAAAGGTTACGAAGGGGGTTGATCTCCGGGCCATGGGACGTCCTTCGCAACCGACGGCTGGTTCTTTCCCGGCATGCCTGGATGAGGGGCTCTGGGCCCTGGGCAATTCTTTTTTCACCCTCTACCTCGTCCGGGGAAAGACGGCTTCGGCCCTGATCGATACGGGGATATCGGCCATGGCCGACGGGGTCATCGGTCAGCTGGAGAAGCTCGGGGTCAGCCCCGACTATCTCATCGTCACCCACCCGCACCCGGATCACATTAACGGGCTCGATGCCCTGAGGGAGCGATACCCCAAGGCCCGCGTCGTCATCGGCCCCGGCGCACGGGAATTCCTGGCCCACCCCAAAACGGCGGCCGCCCTTGTGGCGGAAGACCGCTTCATGTCGGAATTTCTCAAGTCGCAAGGTTGCCGGCCGGGCCGTCCCTCCATCGACCGTCCCCCAACCGTGGAGGGCGCAACGATCGTCAACGACGGCGAGACGCTCGATCTGGGCGACCTTCCAATCCGTTTTCTTCGTGTTGGGGGACACGCCATCGGCAACATCCTCGTCCATGTCCCGGGTCGCAGTGCCCTGATGGTTTCCGACAGCCTGGGGTTCCGCATCCCCAGCGTCGGGTTTTTTCCAATCTTCTTCACGGGATATGAGGACTACGTGGCCACGATCAACCGCCTGGAAACCCTCGAACCCCGAATCCTCTGCCTGGCCCACCAGGGGCCGCTCGTCGGGGAGGACGCACGGAAGGCGTTCAGGGATGCCCGCGAGGCTGCCCGGTCTATCTGCGAGGAAATCCGCAACGACCCCCGTGACGAGGACGCGGTGATAGCCGATCTCAATCGGCGTTTCTATCGCGAAGAACTGAGCCTTTACACCCCGGACAACATCGTCGGCTGCTGCCGCCTGATCATCCGGCGCAGCCGGGCCTAGCAGGCCTGACAGCTTCGCTAAGGCCTGCGGGCTTCAGGATTCCGGCATCCGGCTTCCGCCTATTCACTCAGGCACTTAGACACTCAGGCACTCAGACACTTTCTTCTCTTTCACTGGTCACTGGACACTAATCACTGGTCACTGGATGTAGGTCCCCCCGGGTGGTGCGGCCCGGGGGGAGTTAGGAAGAAAGGAGAAGATTGAAACGCTGTCAGCCGGATCCAGGGTTGAAGCGGGCCAGGTCCGTCCGGGAGGGGAACCCCCGGTTCCCGTGACCGCCCGGCGCCGGTTCCAACCGGTGTCCTTGATCTACCTATCGGCATTCCATCGCTGAACTTAAGAGGAAATAATCGGTAGAATGTTCGCGAAACCAGGACAAAGGAGGGAAAGGGCCATGCTCAAGGCCAGGGACATCATGACGAAGGACGTGGTCACCGTCACAGCCGACACGGAGATCACGCAGGCGGCAAAGCTCCTCCTGGAGAATCACTTCAACGGGCTGCCCGTCGTCGACGACAGGGGCAAGCTCATCGGGATCATCTGCCAGGACGATCTCATCGTCCAACAGAAAAGACTCCCCCTGCCCTCGCTGTTCACCTTTTTCGACGGTCTCATCTCCCTGACCTCCTATCGGAGCCTGGAGAAGGAGATGGAAAAGATCGTCGCCACAAACGTCGCCCAAGCCATGATCCCCGACCCGATCACGGTCGACCCTGACACGAGCCTGGAGGACATCGCGACACTCATGGTCAACAACAACATCCACACGCTTCCGGTCCTGGACGGCGGCCGCCTCGTCGGCATCATCGGCAAGGAAGACATCCTGAGGACCATCATGCCCTCAGGGAGCCAGGGCTGACCGAGGAATCATTCGCCACCGTTTTTTTCTTGCTTTTTCGAAAATCAGACCGTATATTGTATGCAAGATGTTCCGCATAGAGGAACATTTTTCCATTTTGTAAGACAAAAGCGGGCAGTTTTGTAGGAGTCTATCCGATAGGAAAATCAGAGTTGCTCCGATATACCAATGCTTCTTCCTCGGGTATAAACCAAGTGAAAAAGCGAAGGGAATCGAAAAGAGCAATATCAATATGCTGAACGTAAGAAAGAGCTCCACCGTAAACTTCAGGTTCTGGTTTGACCGGCAGGTCCGCAACGCAAGAAAACCGAGAGGTTCTTCCGGCGCCGCGGAAGGCAGGCTCTATTTCGAGAAACTGCTCGGCAAGACGAAAGCGGAAGGACGGAATTAGATAAAAAAGCCCTTGGGCACACATAGAACTCTCTCTGTCATCTACCTCTCTCCTATTCATTCATGGGGGGGTCAACGAAGATCCCCCCATGAACGAATACAAACAGACAGCGGGAAAGGCGCCGCGCAGGGCGTAACACCAGAAAACAGCGTTCTTCGGAACGATCACGGTTTCTCTCTATTATCTACCTCTCTCCTATTCGTTCATGGAGGGGATCAACGATGCTCTCCTCCATGAATGACGCCATTATCGTTTATCTTTACATGTACCCCCCCTTTCAGGGCTTGCCTCGGTTGAGACAAGCCTTTTATATTATCTATTACCCTTCTAGCCGCTCCGTCCCTTGCCGTTATCCATCTGAATCAACCTGCTTTAACCCCTTGAATGGATTTCAAAACTGCGTTATCTTTCTTTTGATGCATTTTCCACGGTCGGCCGGTTTCCTATCCCCGACCGCAACGGCGTCCGGCACAGTACCGGCGGTTTCAATCCGGGTCTTCCCGGCGGGAAGGCCCATAGCGAAATCAGGGGGATTCCCATGGAAGAACGAAATCCGGAAGATTTCCGCGACTATCTCGAGCCGACGTTCTATATCGACTCCGACTCTCCGGTGGTGATCGACTTCGCAAAGACCCATGCAAGGGGTGAAACGGCGAGGGAAAAAGCCATCGGCCTTTTCCGGGCCGTCCGCGACGAAATCATCTACGACCCCTACAACATCCGGCTTGTCCCGGAGGAGTACAAGGCAAGCGTCATCATCGGAAAGCGCAGGGGGTACTGCGTGGCGAAGGCCATTGCCCTGGCCGCAGTCGCCCGCGCATCGGGGATTGCCTCGAAGGTCGGGTTTGCCGACGTCAAAAATCACCTGAGTACGGAACGGCTCCGGAGGCTCATGAAGACGGATGTTTTCGTCTTCCACGGTTACTCGGAGCTGTTCCTGGAGGGCCGCTGGCTCAAGGTCACTCCGACCTTCAACATGAGTCTCTGCGAGAAGTTCGGCGTCAGGCCCCTGGAGTTCGACGGCGAATCGGATTGCCTGTTCCACGAGTTCGACAAGCACGGGAACCGGCACATGCAATACCTGCGCGACCACGGGGCCTTTGCGGATGTCCCCTTTGACCGGATCGTCGACGAGTTCCACCGGCATTACCCGGAGTTGTTCCCCAAGGACGGGGCCCCCGTCGGAGGCGACTTCTCCCGTGAAGCTGTCGGAGAGACAGGCGGCACAGGAAAGAACCGATGAGAAAGCGGCAGGCACCCTGCCGAATCGAAGCGGGAAGCAAGGATTCACAGCGCGATGTTGTCCGTCATCTTCTATTTCCAGTTCCATCACCCGTTCCTGCTCCATCCCGAACGGGACAAGTTCCTGTGGGATGAGAGGAACCGGGAGGTCTTCACGGAAAAGGCGCGGCACTGCTACCTGCCCGCCATCCGGACCCTGACGTCGCTGGTCGCGAAGCGGCCCGAGTTCAAGCTTACCGTGGGCCTGTCCGGCACATTTCTGGATCAGGCAGAGCTCTACCAGAGCGAGGTCATCAAGGCCCTGCAGGACCTCCTGGATGCCGGCCGTGAAGGCGAACGTGTCGAGGTTCTCGACGAGACGCACTATCACTCCCTGGCAAGCCTCTTCGAGGATCCCCGCAAGCAGGAATTCCGGGACCAGGTCTCCTTGCACCGGGACCGGCTGGCCAAGCATTTCGGGACCCGCCCAACGTCCTTCTGCAACACGGACATGATCTTCAACAACGACATCGCCTCCGTGGTTTCCGACATGGGATACACGGCGATGCTCGGCGAGGCGGCACAACCCGATGCCGCGAGCGGGACCGTGTACCGGGCGCCGGCAACGGACCTGCTCGTCATCCCGCGAAACCGGGAGCTGAGCGATGACATCCAGACCCGGTTCTCGCAGAGCCCCCTCACGCCCCGCCAGTACCTGGAGCGCATCGCGAAGAGCGAGGAGGGTGTCGTGCTCCTGGGGTACAACCTCGAGCACATGGGCTTGACGGGCCCGGAGAGCACGGCGATGCACGACTTCTGGAAAGGTGTCGCCGAGGCGATACCGGAGTTTCCGGGAATCGAGGTCACCACCCCTGCAGAGTTGGCCCGGCGTCTCCGGGACACCGTTTGCCCGGTGCTCGACATTCCCGCACCGGCCGGTGCCGACCGCTCCGGGATGGAGCGGCAGACGGGCGGCTGGCTCGACGATCCGGCGCAGTTCGATCTGTTCCGCGACATCGAGAAGATGGAAGACATCGCCCGTAAGTCCGGGGGCGAGTTCCTGGCCCACTGGCGACACCTCACGGCATCGGATCACCTCTACGCCATCCACAAGCGGACAGGCAGGGAGACCTCCCTGTGCGCCTACGAGAACCCCTACGGGGACTCGCTGGCCAGTGCCGTCCACATCCTGACGCGGAAGATCGACATCCTCACGGTCACCATCTTCCGCTTCGAGATCCTCACGCGAAAAGAGAAGCCCGCCGTTCTCATCATCACGCCGGAAACGGGCCGTCTACCCGAGGACCTGGGGGGGCTGGCCAAGTACATCTCCGGCAAGAGCGGCGGCCAGGGCGAGGTCATCTCTGCGCTTTGCGAGGGACTCACGGAGCGGGGCGTCGACGTTCACCTCGCTGTTCTCAACCTCAAAAAGCGCTTCCAGAGGGAGTCCAAGCTCAGCGCGCAACAGTGGCGGGAGGTACGCTACAAGATCGACCCCGAAAAAATCCACTTGGTGAGCTCGGGCGTATTTTCCGATCTGCTGAGCGCCTACGGGGGCAACCCTCTGCTCAACGCCGCCGAATTCCAGCGCGAGATCGTCAACAACGTCATCAAGGCCGTTAGCGCCCGCCACGGCGGAAGGCTCATCGTCCATACCCATGACTGGATGGCGGGGGGCATCATCAACGCCTACCTGAAGGCCCGCGGGGTCCCCGTCCTGCACACGGTCCACAACGTCTTCACGGGCCACGTCCCGCTCGACATGCTCTTCGGCGTGGACCTGGATGACTTCTCCGAGAACCTCTACTACTCCGAGGAGAACGGCAGGCGCTGCATCGACAGCCAGGCCACGGCCATCAAGAACGCGACCCTGATCAACTTCGTGGGCGAGCAGTTCCTCAAGGAGGTGGTCTACGACTACTTCATGGACCGGCCCCTCGTGCCGCCCGGCGTGAGGATGGAGGTCAAGGCCAAGTACTTCCACGGGACGGCCATCGCCATCATCAATGCGCCGCCGGCTTACATGTACCCGGAGCGGTGCGATTTCTGCGTCGAGAAATTCGGGCCCGACGACGACGTCCTGGAGGCCAAGCGCATCAACCGCGTCGAGTTTCAGAAGCGCATGGGGCTCAACGTCGATCCCGACGCGATCCTCCTTTTCTGGCCCTCGCGTCTCGACCCCACACAGAAGGGGGTGGCGTTGCTGGAGCAGGTGGCGGGGCCCTTCGCTGTCGATCACCCCGATGTCCAGATCGCCATCGTGGGCGATGGGGTGGGCAGCGACCGGACCCACGTGGACGTGCTGGGACGGATCGCCTACGCCTCGGGCGGGCGGATCGGCTACCAGCCCTTCAGCGAGGAGCTCTGCATGCTGGGCTACGCCGCGGCAAGCGACGTTTTCGGGGCTTCGCTCTACGAACCCTGCGGCCAGATCGACCAGGTAGGGAACATCTTCGGCGCCACGGCGACCAACCGCGATACGGGGGGCTACCACGATAAGATCCGGGAGCTTCGCCTGAAGAGCGCCGGCGCGCCGCAGGACGTGGGCAACGGGTTTCTGTTCCGGGACTATGACGCTCGGGGGCTGTGGTACGGTCTCGAGAACAGCGTGCGGTTCCACCGGCGCCCGCCGGAGATCCGCGAACCCCAGATCAGGCGAATCATGCGGGAAACGCGGCAGCGCTACCGGCTCGAGAACATGATCGCCGCCTACATCCGCGCCTATGAGAGAATCAACGACGGGGAACCGATCGTCTAGCCGCATCGCGGCAGGCTCCAGGCATCAGGCATCGGGCTTCAGGAAAAATCGGGAGAGTCAGCGGCGGCGAGCCAATCGTCTGAATAGCAGTGCATGAGTGCGGAAGTGATCGAGTGCGTGAGTGAAGAAAAGGAGGGGACATGAAAAGAGTAACTCTACCCATTGTTGTTTCGGTGGTGCCGGTACTTGTCTTCTTCGTGATCATTGCCTCCATAAACGGCTGCACGAGTGCTGCGAAAAAGAAAGAGGCCTACTGGAACTCTCAAGTCGGCCAAGCCAAGTATAATGATGTCGTCGCCGAGCTTGGGCCGCCTGTCGCGAAAGAAACGTTGTCCGACGGGAGCATGGTGGCCAAATGGGTCAGAACATCCTATGGGACAACGCGATCAGCTGCCATGGCGGATAATTGGACCGAAGAACTTGTTTTGAAATTTTCACCCGGCGGCATCCTCACACAATCGTCGCTGCATGAGTATTGAGTCCCCCATCGCATCACGCTGTTCACTGCCGCATCGGCAGCAAATGAATGCATCTGACATCCTCTAGCAGACGGAGGGTACCCGATTATGAGTCTTCTGGCAAAGACGTGCGGCACCGTGACGGCTGCGATCCTGCTCCTTGCCGGTTCGCCTGCTGCAGCGGCCGAGAAAGCAAAGACCCCTGTGACCCAGTACTGGGTGAGCGTCGCAACACAGAACATGAGCATACCGGGCATGCCCCAGGAAGGGATGTCGGGGCTGCAGGGAATGATCATCGGAAAGATGGCGGGAGTGGGGCCGAAGAAAAGCCTTCTCCTGCAGCTCAACTCGCCGAGGGCTTTGCCGTCGGGCCCTGAAGCGACCCACGACATCCCCCCCGGCCTGAACATGGGCAACACCCTCCCCCTGCTGATCCCCGAGCCTGCAAAGCCTGCGCGCAGCGGGGAGGAGCCGGAGCAAAAGATGGAGAAACCGAAGGTCCGCATGCTCTTTTACTGGGGGTGCAGCGAGGCGGTGCGGCCGGGCCAGCCGAAGGTGCTCGATACCGAGAAGATGAGCATGCCTCAATTCGGCAAGGCCATGTCAGGGCGCACCGGTTCCGGGCAGACTCCCCCGTCACAGAGGGCAGGATGGGCCTACGCGGAGTGGCCCAACCGGAAGGACCGCCAGGATGTGCCGAAAAGCGGCTTACTTTCGGGAGAGCACTTCGTTCACGGCAACTACACGCCGGATATCAAATTCGCCGTCGGCGAGAGGCATGACTTCATGGCGCCCGTCGAATTTACCTCCGTCACCGGAGGGCTGACGGACAGCATCGCATTCCAATGGAAGAAGATCCCCACGGCAATCGGCTATTTCGCCATGGCCATCGGCCATAACGAAAAGACCGGCGAGACGATCCTCTGGTCGTCGAGCGACGCTCCGGACCCGGGATACGGCCTCATGAGCTATCTGCCTCCGGCCGATGTCAACCGATTCATCCGGGATAAGGTGGTCATGGGGCCCGAGGTGACGAGATGTTCGGTGCCCAGGGGGATTTTCAAGGAAGCAAACGGAACTGCGCTGCAGTTCATCGGTTACGGCGACGAGCTGAACATTGCCTATCCGCCGAAGCCCAAGGACCCGAAAATACCGCACGAAACTATCTGGACCGTGAAACTGAGGAACAAATCCACCGGAATGCTCCCGCTCGGGCAGGAAGAGATGAGGGGAAACAAGGAAAGCCGGCCCAAGCAGGAGGAACAGCCCGCAGAGCCGAAGCGCGGAGAATCCCCCGACCCCGTGCAGGACACGATAAACAAAATGAAAGGCATCCTCAAGTTTTGATACCCTAAACCATGCCTGAAACGGCAAAAGAAACAAAGACCCCCGTCCTGTCGCTTATGCAGGATGGGGGACTTACTTGGAGGACCCTAGCCGCTCCGCGGCAGGCTTCAGGCAACACGCTACTGGATTCAGGAAGAAGAAAAATACAAAAACCCGCCGCGGATTTTCTCCGGGCGGGTTTTTTATAGGAGG